>CAZGLO010000040.1:0-32844 GCA_964526735.1 uncultured Chloroflexaceae bacterium
ACGGGTGGAGGAGCGAGCACAAGCCCAGGTGCTTTAGCTCTGGGTAGCTGACCCAATACCCAAGTCAGATAGGCCAAACAGTACAATAGAAAGGGTAAACTATGCTCTCAATCGCTCATATGGTCAGTGGGGTTGTCATTGCAATGACATTGGTGTTTTCTCCACTCCAATCGCCAATTCAGCCATCTACCCACACCACGTTGACATCATCTTTGACATCATCAATGCCATCAACCTCGTTCGCTCTTTCTGAAAAGGCTTTAGAACGGGCAAAAACAGCAGATCACACGCCGTTGACAGAATTGACAGAGCAAACTCCTTCTGTTCACGACCCCGTGCGCATCATCATTCATCAACTTGGCATCGACCGCCCATTGTACGCAGTGGGGCTTGACCAAAATCGGGTGCCGGTCGTTCTGAAGCACGATATCGGCTGGTATCACTATAGTGCGCGGCCCGGTGAAGGCGAAAACGTCGTCCTATGGGGCCATGTGCTGCGTTTCCGTAGCGCCCCCAACATTCCCGCTCCCTTTGCCGATATCCACACATTGCCCATTGGGTCGCCCATTAGGCTGGTCACGAGCGATGGCGCAACGCATACCTATATTGTGGCGCGGCGCGTGTGGGCCATGCCCAACGAGGTCTCATATATCCTTCCGCAAGGGCAAGAACAACTGACGTTGGTGTCGTGCATTGGCGATCAGGTGATTGTGAATGGATCGGTTGAGCTATCCCACCGCTTGATTACCATTGCGCTTCCGGCTAGATAGCGAAGAGATGGTCAGGAAATAGCCAAGAAACGGTCAATGCCCAGAGAAAACAATGCTCATATGCCGCGTTAGGATTTATGCGACCGATGCGCAAGCTCTCCGTGTTTCCAACGGATATTGCCGCGCAACAGCAGGTTTGATGAGCGGAGTTTATAGGCAAGATCGCAGGCCAAGTTGCGCAGGACAAGATAACCGATGCGCGGGTTGGAATCGCACAACGACGCAAAATCGTGCTCGGTAATCACCAACAAGACGCACGGCTCAACGCTCACCACCGTCGCAGAGCGAGAGGTGCCATCGAGCAAGACCATCTCACCAAAGCTTTGCCCTTCATAGAGCATATTGATGGTTCCAAGCGTCATCGTGTTGTCGGGGCTGCGTGTATTGAGCGATACCCGCACGCGGCCCGATTGGAGAATAAAAAGCTCATTGCCATCCTCGCCCTCTCGAAAGATTGTGTATTCGGCGGGAATGCGCAAGACTTTTGATAAACTGGCGACCTGAAGGAGTTCATCGTCGCTTAGGCCACGGAAGATATCCACACGACGTAGGCTGGCAAGAACATTGCTTTTTGCTTCCGGTTCAGTCATAACACCATTTTTTCTACTACAATGCCTCAAATGCACCATGCACACCATACCAAAGGGCAGCTCTTTGGGTGCTCTTTGAGTATAGCATACTGTGAAAAGAACGTGGGCAGGTGAGCGCGGGCACGGAGTGAATGCAACAGTGGATGAGAGATGGATGAGCGCGGGTGAGTAGAACGGGTGTGGGGATCTTTGTGCAAATCATGCAACACCATGACTCGATGAACCGTTTTGAGATTGACACAAAAAAATATTCATGGTATAGTTACGCCAACGCAGTAGTAAACTAGCCTTGCTTGATTATGTGGCGTGAATAGCAACAAAGAAGGCACTACTGGTTTCTTCAGAATTGTTCTCGTTTGTACCGTAGCCCAAGCGAGCCGAGACGAGCCGAAGACATTCACCGTTGTTTTTGATAGCAGGATTTGTCATCGTCCTAGAAAGGCAGCAATGCGCACGCTGATATTTACCGGTAAAGGGGGGGTTGGCAAAACAAGTGTTGCCGCGTCAACCGCCGTTCGTGCCTCTGAAATGGGATACCGAACTCTGGTCATGAGTACCGACCCGGCGCATAGCTTGGCAGACTCCCTTGATCTTGAGGGGCCTCTTAGCCCTGATCCGGTTCATATTACGCCAACGCTTGATGCTCTCGAAGTTAGTATTCACCACGATATTGAATCTAACTGGGGAATGGTGCGCGAGCATTTTTCCGAAATCATGGCTCAACAAGGTATTACCGGCATCCTTGCCGATGAAATGAGTATTCTTCCAGGAATGGAAGAGGCATTCCCACTCATTCGCATCAAGAAGCACAAGGAAGCCAATGACTACGACTTGTTGATCATCGATTGCGCGCCAACGGGCGAGACACTTCGGTTGCTTTCGGCACCTGAGACATTCAAGTGGGCAATCACAATGGTACGCAGTGCTGAGCGCTATTTGGTTAAGCCGCTCCTGCGTCCGGTCATTCGTTCAACGCCAAGCCTGAGTAAGCTCAATAAGGTTGTCGCCCCAGCCGAGGTCTATGAGGCGATTGATAACCTCTTTGCCCAGATGGAAGGCGTGACGGAAGCGCTGAGTAACCCGATGGAAACGTCGGTTCGCCTCGTGATGAACCCGGAAAAAATGGTCATCAAGGAGAGCCAGCGCGCATTGACCTACCTCTCCATGTATGGAATGACTGTCGATACGGTGGTAGTCAACAAGATCCTCGATCAGGATCAGGACAGTGGGTACCTCAATCATTGGAAGACTGTGCAGCGACGTTATCTGCAGGATATCGATGATGCCTTTAACCCATTGGACATCTACCACGTACCATACTACCCAGAAGAAGTGGTTGGTCTGGACAACCTGCGACAAATGGGGTTTGATGTCTATGGAGATAATGACCCCGTCAAGGTGCAATATACCCGCTCTCCGCTGGAAATCTCCAAAGTCGAAAGTGGCGTGTACCAGATTCGGATCAAACTACCCTTCGCAGATGTTGAGAAACTCGATCTCTTCCAGAACGGCGATGAGCTTGTCGTTCAGATAGGCGACTTCCGCCGTACTATCACCCTACCAACGAGCCTGGCAGGCCTTGAAGCTGGGCAGGCCGAGATGGATGAACAGTGGTTGATAGTGCCTTTCTTGTCTCCCGGTGCCACTCAAGGGCAACGGTTGGACTACCACGCAGTGGTAGCTGATTAAGGTCGGTTCTGTCCGTTTGTTGGTTTGTTCGTTTTTTTGAGTATGTGGTCAGCCAGAGTAATCGGTACTCTGTAAGACCTTATATATTAGCCACCAAAGTTCAACTTTATTTGAGGAGGTGACACTATGGCAGCTCGTGGTTGGTTCTCAGAGTCTGCAGCTCAAGTCGCATCAGTCGGTGACATTATGTTTGAGGGTCACTGGCGCTGGATCAGCAACCTGCTCGACGCAACGTCAACGGCAGTGTTGAACATCAACCGCAACGCCTATCCGGGCGTCGTCCGCGCAGGCAGCGGTGAGGGGCGAATTGGTATGCCGTCCGAGGGTGGCTTCCGCCACAAGACGGTGCGCTCCCGCTTCAATCGCTAAAGATCTTTAAACGGTAAAGACATCGGCCACCAGCCGTCAGCACGTCGGAAGCGAGCAGCACAAAGTGTGAGCGGAAGCGGAAGATGCTGAGGCTGGTGGCTGATCTCTGATGGCTCCTATGTATGATTGACCTACTCTATTTAAGTCATACAGCTGTTCCAGCCCATCTCACCGAGTTGGAAGGGTTGGGACTATTAGAGCCTGATGAACATGTCCTCGTCGCGCTCGACGGTGTATTACTAGACAGCAACGAGCGACGGGTGAGTGGGCCCACCCTCCATGACTACTGCCTCCTCACCAATATGCGCATATTGTTGTGGGCACGGGATTATGGTCGGCATCTGTGTTATGCATTCCCTCTCACAGAGTTGTGCTTGGTTGAGGGAGTGGGGCTAGACCCGTTGCACGCACACTTGCATCTTGCTTTCGCTGCTCCTGGGGAAGAGGAACAGCGTTTTACCTTGACTCTCCTTCCTTTGGTCGATCTCCCAGCAGCAGTGACCCTTTTGCGATTGGCGGGCGATACCGCCCACGTGCTTGCGGCACAGGGGATAGAAGCCCACGAAGCCGCTCCTGAGATTACCGCGCTGGTGACCGAGCAAGTCTATGGTTCTCCTGATGGGCAAGGCATGTCGAACTCTCCCTATCGATGGGAGCAGACCGACGAACAGGCTCACTCACGTGAACCAAGCTCTGCTTCGCCCCCACTTAAGCAAGATCCATCTAGTTTACCCCCGGAACAAATTTACAGCGTTAGTCGTGCTGGTCGCGCTGCGTGGGACACGCTCAATCGGGCCATTCGTGAAACGGAGCTTCCTTTCCAATTGACAGGAAGCGATTTTCGTGATGCAGCCGATGCGTTGCGAGCACTCAACGACCTGCTTACCACGGTCTCTGGCAACCCCGGAGCCCGTGATGTGGTGATGGCCTTTTTACGCCGTCGGAGCGGGGGGGATACCGAATCGTCCGCGTCCTCTGCCTCCGCCTCTCCGTCGCCTGAAGACGCTCCTTCTTCTCCATCGCACCACGCCCATCAAGCTCGCTCTGAGGCTGCTTCCCCTGACCCTGGTGAATATCGTGAGATCCCCTTACGCCGTCGTGGTGAATCGTCGTCTCAGGAAGATTCCGTCGCTCATCCCACTCCTCTCTCCTCAGATCGTGGCGATACGATTCCCCTTCGACGCCGTAGCGGTAATCGTGAGCGTTCATAACGAACGTGACGATCATAAATCGTCACGGTTGTTATTGTAGCCATTGTAGCGATCTACGCGATTGTATAGTATCATAGAGGTCGTACAACGTTTGGAGCATCCGACCCTCCGCCATAGTCCATCATAGTCCATATCTATGGAAGGTTAGAGTCGGGCCAACAAGGTGATGCAGGAGTGGCGTGAGGTGCGCCGCGCCCGTTGGAAATGTAGAGGTAAGATCTTTCCCAACCATGGCAGCATGCACGGGGAGAGTTTCTGTAGGTAAGAAATTGATATTTCGAGGAAAAACACTATGAGCGTAAGTCCCTACTTGGGAAGCAACGTTGATCTCGTTAGTGTAAGAGAGTTATTGTACCGTGGGTTGCTGCAAGAGGGGGAAACTCTACTGGCGCTATTCGACGGTGTGTTGATTGATGAACGTGGTCGTCGCGTCGGTGGGGTTTCTTTGACCGATTTTATTGCCCTCACCGACCAACGTTTAGTTACATGGGCCCGCGGCTTCTTTAACGACACGGTCGATGCGTTCCCATGGAAAGATGTCGATGTCGTCGAAGCGCGTACGTGGGACCCGCTGCACGGCAGTGTGAGCTTGGCATTTCGGCTACAACCCTCTGCTCCGCGGCCCCGCCGGATTGCTGTCAAGGGCTACCGGCAGTCACATCAACCGCAGGAGAGCGGTGAACAGATTGTCATCAATTCTGTCGATTATATGCCTGCTTCTGATGTGCCTGTTTTTACCGATATGGTGGGCTGGATCGGGGATCAAGTCGTTGCTGGTATAACGGATGAAGAACTCTTTGCTTCGTTTGCCGACACCTTTGATCTTCCCGAAGTTGAGCCAGAACCCAAAATGGAGCCTCAGCAGCCCCAGCAGCCAAAGTATCAGGAGCCTGCTCCCGAGCCTCAGCCTGAGAAGCGGTCGTGGTGGGGGTTTGGCCGCAAACGAGAGCAAGAAGAATATGAGATGCCGCAGCAGCATCAGCCCAACGATTTGGCAGATGCGCCGGATAAGCTCATTGCTGCCTATGAGATGCAGCGAAGTGGTGCTCCCGAAGGGTATGAGGATTTCCACAGTATGCCGCAACGCGGTTCGCGTGGTGTCCCGACGGCGCTTGGCCGGTTTGGCTTTTACGATGTCAGCCGCGGGATGCGCTTGTTGTTTGAGGGGCCGCGCCGGATGGGTGGGTCAATCAACCGTGTCAATGATATGCTCCTTGACACAGCCGAGGTGATTGAAGAATTGCACGACCCCAAAGCCCGCAGACGTACGTTGTCTGGCTTGCGTATGGCGATGGATATGCAAGAGCAACAGTCGGGCTTGTTGGGTGCTGTTGCGCCGGTTGTGCGCGCAGTGCTTGGCTCCGAAGATTCTGGCGGCGAAGGCCAATCATCGTCACGCGGTCGCGGTGGTGGCCGTCAAGGCGGCGAGCGGGCTGGTCGCCGTATCCAAGTACGTGCTTCTGTTCGGCAGCGGAATACCGAACCCGAAACTGGCCCTACCATGCGGATGGATCAACAATCGGAGCAGCCAGATTCGTCGGATTCGGATGAGGAAGAGCGCTATTCTTCCCGCCGCGAAGGCAACCGCGTGCCGGTGGTCAATTCCAAGGCCAAAGTCCGTCGCCAAGTGGTTTCACGGCAGACGGAGTCGACGGGTGAATCCAATGGGTATGAGCCTGCTCGTTCGTATGATTCGGAGGATTCTGCTGCTGATTCAGAGACGATCTCTGACGAAGGATGATCTGCTATGCGTCTCATCTCTTATCTTGGCAAAGGAGGAACTGGCAAGACGACAATTGCTGCAGCGACCGCTTTTGAAACGGCTAAGCGCGGCAAACGTACCCTCCTTGCCAGCACATCGTTTGTATATGGACTTCGGGACGTTGTTGGTGCAGACATCACCGACACACCACGTGAGATAGCACCAAAATTGTGGGCACAGGGCAACTTGAGCGCCGAACAAGAGGGCGTGCTCTCCCTGTTGCGTATTTTGCGTTCTGCTCGAAAGGGCAACTATGAGGTCGTGGTAATCGACTCAAATGCCGCTCAGCAGATTGCCTACAAGATGACCCTGCCGAGCGTTTTGAGTAAGCTCGACCCCGCCGATGCCGACGTTCGGAAGCAGTTGATGGATCCGGAGCAATGTTCATTCCGGGTCGTTGCTACTCCCGATCCGTTAGCCATTCAAGAGGGGCAACGTGCGGTCACCTATCTCAACCTGTTCGATTATCCGGTTGACAGCTTTATTTTGAACCAGGTTTTGCCAACCGAGCAGCTTTCCGACGATGTGTTTATGGGCAAGATGCAAGCAAATCAAGCCAAGAGCATCTTAGAAGCCCATGATGAGTGTGCTCCTCTGCCAGTGATAGAGGTTCCCGCCTTCTCGGACGAGGTGGTAGGGAAAGACGCACTCGCACGCCTTGGCTCCGTGATGTGGGAGAAGGGTGATCCTTTGGCCATCCACCGGAAGAGCAAGCTTATGCAGATCGAGCAGTCGACTCTACGATTGCCACTGCTGTTTGCCAATATCAGTGATGTCCACGTCGAGCAGCAACACGGTATGTTGCGCATTGGAGTGGGACTCTGGCAACGGGATTTGTCCTTGGAGAACACCCCTCTCGTTGGGCGTAATGTCACGCGAGCGATTTTGAAAGATGGCATGCTCGAAGTCTCCTTTGAGTAGCACCACGTTTTTGCTAGCATCTGTCGGCGGCGATGCCGAACGGCGATGCTGGCGCATTCATGTCGGAAAGAAGAGCAGAGGCCCTGGCATTTCCTGCATCTGAGCACTCTGAGCACTATGACACGAGTTATTATCTATTCGGGCAAAGGTGGAACCGGCAAGACGACCATCTCTGCATCCACGGCCGTATTGCTTGCGCAACAAGGTCAGCGCACGCTCATCATTTCGAGCGATCCGGCACACTCGCTCAATGACATCCTCGAAACGAAGATTAGCCACGAAGAGCCGACCCAAATCACCGATATGCTCTATGGGCTAGAGGTCGATACGCTCTACGAATGGCGGCGCAACTTGAGCGGCTTTCAGCAGTATGTCGCAAGCACCTACAGTAACCGCGGGGTTGATCGCTCCACGGCGGCAGAACTTGCCAACCAGCCCGGCCTGGACGAAATTCTGTCGCTCCAGCGGGTGATGATTGAAGCCGAAAATGGCCATTGGGATACTATCGTGCTTGATACCGCGCCCACTGGCAATACGCTTCGGTTATTGGCCTATCCTGAGCTGATCATCGGCGGCGGGCTGGGGAAGAAATTCCTCCAAGTCTACCGCAGCCTCTCAAACGTCGCACGGCCTTTCATCAATCGTTCGTCTCGCTATGAAGTGCCGGACGACCGATTCTTTGATGAGATACGTGCCTTGATGGATCAGATGAATCGTCTTGCCACGTTCCTGCTTGGGCCAACTATTTCTATTCGCCTAGTGCTCAACCCGGAGAAGCTCCCTATCCTGGAAACGCGACGGGCGTATACGTTTCTGAATTTATATGGGCTTCTGCTCGACGCCATTGTCATCAATAAAATCCTTCCGCAACATGCCGAGTTGGGGACGTATTTTGATTTCTGGGTCAATCTGCAAGGAGACTATATCTCAGAAATCGAGGCGAGTTTTGCTCCAACGCCCATCTTTAAATCGATCCTCCAGCATAGTGAGCCTATAGGTGTAGAGCAACTCGCCGAAGTGGGCCGCGCCACATTTGGGGATCAAGACCCTGGAGTGGTGATGTATGACGAACGGCCTATCTGGCTTGAACAATGGAATGAAGATGACGAGCCTGGGCTGTATGAATTATGTCTTCGTTTGCCTTTCATCCAGGACGAATCGATTGTGTTGGAGCGGTCGGGTACCGATCTGACAGTGACGGTGGAGAGCGAACGACTGCATCGTTGCATCGCACTGCCGCGCATTTTGTATACCTGCACGTTGGGCGAATATCGCTATGAGGAGGGGGTTTTGCGCCTTGAATTTCGCGAAGACCCCGAGCAACCAGTTGAAGAAACAACGGATGAAATGCGTTTTGAAGCAGCATAAAACAACCTTCTTGCAACGGGAGAGCGCATGCATATCTTGATCATGTCAGGGCAAAGTAGCGTCGTCCAGAACGCTACCGCATTAGCGACGGGATGCCACGCAGCAAAACAAGGGCTGCGCGTTTTGGTTGTTGGAACCGGCCCCATCGGTACGCTCAGTGCCTTGGCGGGGGAAGAGCTTTCCTACCGACCAACTGAGCTGTCCCCCAATCTCCATGCGATGGAATTGGTCACGCTTGAGGAGTTCAACCAACGTTGGGAAATGCTGTGTAATGACCCCAAATTTGGTCTCTCAGCGAGGCTCCGCGATGTCCAGAAAGATGAAATCCCCAGCTTTCCGGGGATGGACGAAATCGCATCGTTGATTGTGGCAGACCGCGCGGGGGCCTCTGGAAAATTCGACCTGGTGATCTTCGGAGGTACGACAATTGATGGTCTCCTTCGTGGCTTTACCATGCGCGAAACCATTCGTTGGCTGACGCGGCTGGTGTGTGGGTTGAGCCGTGGCCCTGGGAATTCCCGTGCGTCGCAAGAGGACGCCCTGATGCCTATGTCTATCATCAATGCACTGGGATCAACCGCGTTGATGCAAGATATTCGCGTCGCCCTTGAGCGCTATTCGCTTTGGTTCGATTCGCGCATTGGGACGCGGGTGCGCTTGATTTTGCCGCCTGAAGAGATGAATATGGCCTACATCCGCCACGTCCTGAACGGCTTTGGCCTCTATCATATGGAGGTTGATAACATCATGGTTCGGGGCGATGTGTCGCAGGTCAGCGAGGATGTACAACATGCAGTTGGCTCCTTGTTGATGCCTTCCAGCATCGAAACGTCGCCAGTGAGCATCGATGAATGGGCCGAGCGCGGCGCCGCGCTCTATCAACGGGAACAAGGCCTGGGCTTGCCTCCCAAGAGCGAACAGAAAATCGACATCCCGCCACAAGCTTTTGAACAAAGCGAAGTCAAATTGCACATTCCGCTGATCGACTCCAAGGAGCTTGACATCGGGATAGCGAGTGGCGAGATCGTGGTTCGCATCGGGCAATTCCGCCGCCATCTCCTCATTTCGGGGATAGAAGAGGGTGGGCGATTGCGCGCCAAGGTGGATGGTGACATATTGCGTTTGTGGGTAGATACCGAAGCCCAATAGTGCGCCAATGGTGCACTCATTCGCGCGCCCAGTCGTGCATGTCACCGCACACGTGATTGCTATGTCCGTGTGAGTGTGATCCGGTCATGGTCGATATATCAGCACAGAGAGCAAATAAAGACATGAGCGAGATGCAGGAGACGCCTTCGGCGAAATATATCACCTATTTTGAAGAGGTAAAGCAGCAACTAGCCCACAACCCCTCTCAGGCCGAACGAGAGCGCCTTGAGAGCGAGTTGTCTCTTCTCGAACGCGCCAAATTTGTCACCCTGAATGGCATTATCCACCACTATCAAGATGTGGGGCCGCGCGATGGAGAACCCATTGTGCTGATCCACGGGTGGGATTGTTTCTCCTTTTGGTGGCACCACATTGTCGATCCGTTGACGGAATCGGGCTATCGTGTCATTCTCTACGACCTCAAAGGGCACGGGTTTTCGGGGAATGACCCCCAAAATGAATATACGGTGACAAGCTTCCGTGAGGAGCTACGAGCGCTTTCCCAAGCACTCAAGCTAGATCACTACCACATCGCCGCATTTTCCTTCGGTGCGGTGGTGGCGCTTGACTATGCGGCGGCCTACCCTGATCAGGTTTGCAGCGTGGTCTTTTTCAACTTTGGGCTGCTCTCATACAATCCGGTGGGGCGGAAGATCCTCCCCCCACTGATGGACATCGTCTTCAACCGCGTTTTGCGCCCCATTGAGCGGCTGGGGTGGTGGCGATTGCCCTATTGGTATGCGCGGATGGTACTGGCAAAGAATACCCCGCACCCAAATGATGTTCGCCTTGGCACGCTCAGTCTGCGGCTGTGCGACCCAGATGCCGTTCGCGTCTCGGCGCAGCAACTGGCCAATCCAGAGGTGCAAGAGGCTATTCCACGCAATATTCGTCTCTTTCCCAACCCCACCCTGTTGGTTGCGGGCAAGGGCGACCCGATTATGCTCCCCAAAAATGGCCGCAAACTGATGGAGATGGCTCCCAAGGGGACGTATCGGGAAATACAGAAGTGTGGACATTTAATTCTTTTTGAGTTACCAAACCTTGTAGTAGAGATATTGCGCCAACACCTACAAACGGCGGGATGTCAACAGAAGTAGAGTGCTATGCGTTTGCTCATGCGTATCAATGGTCAGAAGGTCAGTCTGGATATGGAGCGGGCTGGCGACCAGACGCTCACGGTTGGGGAACATCGTTATCAACCGGCGCGTCTCGCCCGGCGGGTTCGCAAATTGGCCACCAAAATGTGGGGCGACTTCGTTGACCCGATGATTTTCGAGAGCCGTATCTATTTTGAGGCAGAGGAAGGTACCTACTCGTGGAGCCGTGAGGCCGATAGCGGTAACTTTACCCCCGCCAACGGCGCAACCGTGACGCTTGGCCGCTGGGATGAGGACGCCACGGTCGGTATCGCCCTCCACGAGCTGGCGCACGAAGTCCACCTGCACAGCGGGGGCTACGATGCGAGTGAATTGGTCATTCGGGAGGCGGTCGCGATTTTGGCCGAGCGCGAGGCCGGACTCGTTCGCTCCTTCGACCGAGAACCCTACTACACCGCCAGCAATCTGGTCGCCCAGCTCTATCAGTTGCGGGCATTTACGAGTATGCCCTTCCGACAGCGCTGGATGGATACGATTACCGTTACTGATGGCGAAGGCTTGGCAGATTTGGTAAACTATTACTTAGACCGTAGCGAGGGGATGGGGTTGGCGCGTTGGCTCCAACGCTACAGCCGCCGTGTTGAGGTGCGTGATCAGCTGCTTCAAGCGATTGCCCTCTGCACACTCCGCTATAGTCTTGAATATCGCCGCATTCTGATCAAGCATATTGTGCGGTGCAGTGTCGATACCCCGCTCGACCGGCTTTTGCAGGTTATCGACGCCATTATGACGTTGGATCGGCGGTATCCAGAGGATGATATTGGGGATATCATTAACTTCTGCTTTTCGCCGCTACCACGCCCACAACGTGGAATGTTGTCGTTTGGCTAATCGCAGTCGTGCATGCCAAATGAGTGCTCTTTGAAGCGCGTCCGAGTGGGCTGTGCGGTTCGTGGGGTATCCCCAAATGGTGTACATTGCTATCGTGCGCCATGACACATCATGATGCGTTATGATATGCATAGTACGTGTGGTTTCATACTCCCCATTAGGAAGTGATTGGAACACCTAGGAAGTAGTAGGAATATTGTGGCACGACGAACACGGACACCCACAACAAAAGAACGGTTGGAAACGACCGTTCCGGAAATGATGAAGGGGTTTACGCGCGGTGCTCTGCCGCCGCAAGGGCTCGAATCATTCATTAAGCAATTTCGTTCCACGTTCAGCGGCATCTCTGATGTCTACGTCAACGCATTTCGTCAACAAACGAACAGTGCGGGGCAATTTGTAGACACGATGCTCCCCAAGAAGATCCATCCGAAGAAGCCGAAGGCCAAGAGCGTCCCGGCTGTCGCATCTGAGTTTGTTGAAGAGAAGAAACCGGCTCCCAAGCCTGCTCCCGCGCCTCAGAAGCAAGCTGAGCCAGCCAAGGCTCCCGCGGCATCGGAAAAACCGGACAAAGAAGAGAAGACCGCTTCCAGCGAGCCGACAGAAGCAACCACCACGACCTTGTCGGCGGATGAAGAGCTTGAAAACGAGATAGAAGAGGATTTCGAGCGCGAGCTTCAGGAAGATCAAGAAAACGGCGAAAACAAGAACGATTAGCGATGGAATGAGGCTTGTTGGTGCCGCATAAAACCAACCGTCCCCGGCAGCGGCTACGTTGGGACGTTAAAACACACCTGTGGACTGCATGTGAGACTTGTGCGTGAGCAAGCGATGCAGGAGGAAGCAGGCTTCGGAAGTGAACACAACGTCCCTTTGGGTACATGTGAACACCTAGTAAAGTAGCAGGAGTCGTGCTCATGGCTCAGTCGAAACGTCCAGTTGTGATTGTTGGGGGGTGGCTCTCATCCCCAGGAGATTATCGGGGGCTGGCACGTACCCTCGCCGAGCCGCCCTACTCTCGCGTCGTCTACATTACCGATGTTGGACGGCTTGAGTGGGGGCGTATCAAAGACCCCGATTTTCGCTTTGTCCTTGACATCGTCGCACGTACCGTGGAGCTTGCACTGCGCGAGACCGGCGTGGATCGGGTCGATATCATTGGGCACAGTGCTGGTGGACGGGTGGCCCGCGCCTACCTTGGCGACGACCCGTTTCTTGGGGTGGTCTACGATGGTCAACGTTATGTGGCGAGCTTGACGACCTTGGGCACGGCTCATAGCCCGTGGGAAGTGTTTGTCCGGGATTTTGGGGCATTTGTTGAAGATGCCTATCCTGGGGCCTACTATCCTCACATCGTCTACCGTTCTGTGGCTGGAGAAAGCGTTCGTGGGCGGCGGTTTGGTTCGCCTGAAGAAATGTTTGCCTATCGTTCCTACAAAGTGATTACTGGGAACGGGGAAGATATCGGTGATGGCGTTTCTCCCACCCAAAGCTGCTATTTGCCCGGCGCTGATAATATCATTTTGCGTGGTGTACGCCACGCTCCCTACAACGCCCCCAACCAGTGGTACGGGGCAGATGGCGTGGTAGAAGCGTGGTTCGGAGACCGAACCATTCGTATGTCAGATGCAGAGACGAGCGTTGTCACGACCGCATCTTAGCGCGCAACATCCAGTGAACAGTGGCGTTCATGGGAAAATTGGTATGAGATGCAACTTGAACATTTCATTATTTGTACTATAATATAACGCAACGCATCGTATTGAAACTTGCAAGGAGCTGTAGTGATTTCGACTTCGCAGCAAACGGTCTCGCTTTCACGGCGACTGTGGGGGCACATCAAACTGGCAGACCCCGTCACATGGTTTTCCCCCTTGCTGATGAGTATATGCGGTGCGTTTGCAGCAGGGCACGAGTCGTTCAACCCGACCAACGTCAATCATCTTGGGTTGTTGGTGCTGGGCATGATTATGACGGGGCCATTGGGCACGGGGTTTAGTCAGAGCATCAATGACTACTTCGACCGCGATCTTGATGCTATCAACGACCCGACGCGGCCCATCCCAGCCGGTGATGTCACCCTTCGAGAGGCACGAATCAACTGGATTGGCCTAGGGGCTGCAACGTTGGGGGTGTCACTCTTTTTTGGGAAGTGGCAGATAACGCTCTTGGCGCTGCTTGGTATGCTCATTGCCGTGGCATATAGCCTACCGTCCATCAAGCTCAAGAGGCACCTCTGGCTTGGGGCACCGTCCGTTGGTATTGGGTATGTCTGTATGACCTGGATGGCCATTCACCTTATCTTTGCCGATTTGACATGGCCAAGCGTGATTGTCGCCCTCATCAATGGTGTCTTAGTTGCAGGAGTGCTCTTCCTCAATGATATCAAAAGTGTTGAGGGAGACCGAATGCACGGCCTTCGGTCGCTGACGGTCACGTTGGGGGTACGGCGTGCCGTGCTTGTATCATATGCAATCATCGACATCAGCCAGCTTGTATTGTTGGCATTGGCCCTTTGGTGTGGACATCTCCAAGTCGCGGGATTTATCCTGTTGGTCTTGATCGTTCCCATATACTCGCAGATACAATTGTATCGTGAGCCATCGCATAAGAACTTTATGCGGTATAATTTAATTGGGAATCCGTTTGTATCGTTGATCCAAGTCGTATCAGGTCTTGTCGTGGGAGGTTATTTTGGGCCGTGTGCTGGGCTTTAATCAGCAACGTACACCCCAAATCACCTAATAATCGCGTAGTCGTTTTTTGTAACGAGTAATACAAGGAGGGTATCATGACGAACGGACCAGAACAGGGTGAGGTTCGTGTTCGCAATGTTCGCACCCAACGGAACGGGAATGCGATGGAGTCGGTCATCGAGTTGAGTGGTGGAGTCGTCCGTCTTGGGCTCTCCGCGCTTGCACTTGCTACCAGCGTGTTGCCGAAGCAGTCTCGCCAACACATGCGCAACGGCTTCATTGAGTCGATGTACGCCGTCGCGACGTTGCCAGGTGACCTGGTCAACCTCGGCGGAGGAACGATTGAAGACTGGGCACGTGAAGTTGGCGTCGATGTGAAGAAAGCCAACGGCGAGTAATATCGTACTGTCCGTATTTATCGGTACATCGGAGCGCAGCCCGCGCCCCTGTCTCTTGAACGTCTTGAACCATCTTCTGGGCACGTGAGGAAGGATAGCGATTATGACAACGGATGATCGTAGCCACGAACAAGACGATCAACAACGTCCGCATGATGATCAACATTCTCTCCGTTCGCAGTGGGCAAAACGGTCTCAGCAGGGGAGCGAGGTGGTCGGCTCTGTTGTAGCGCTTGGGTTATCGCATGCTCGGTTTGCGCTTACGGTCTTTGGGAAGGTTCCACTTTTGATGCTCGAATCGGCGCAGCGGGCGGCGGAGGAGGATGGCATCATGCCGCGCCAATCCCGTCGGCAGCGAGCAGACCTCCCGTCTGTGCGCCCGGACGATTATTCAGACTACTCAGAACGGCAGCGGTGGCGCTCTTCGGAGCTTTCACCACAACGCTTTGATCGGCAAGAGCATCCTGATAATCTTGAATGGCCTCAACAGCCTGACGACCAGGATACCCAGGATGAGCGATACGATCAAAACAGCCAGTACCACGAGTATGACCCGGATGACCAGGATACCCGTCCTGATCCTCCTCGCCGCTCTGAACGTCTCGATTATTTGGCCGAGCGTCGATCTGGAACCCGGTTGAAGGGCACGCCGGACAACCTGCGCGATGCGTTTCGCCTTCGGGAGAAATCGCGTGGGTCTCGCCATGGTGATTCCTCAACCGGCACGGCTATTCGTGGTGCTGCGAGTGAACTGATGGGTATGGTAGCCAAACTGCACCGCGACTATGCCTTGGTTGTGAGCGATTTTTCCGATGCTGTCTGCGACGCACTGACAGACCAACGTGACCAACGCGACCAACGCGATCAGAGAGGTCTGAAGGGCGAAGGCAGGGCGGAGGAACAACCGCAAGATCAATCCTGGGATGAGCGAGGTCGTTCCTACCGGACTCGTCGGTACTCCACGCAGCACCCTTCGGCTCATACCGCAGAAGAAAGTAAGGTAGAGAAGGTAGATGTTGTCAACCCCGGCAATGCGACTGATACTACTGATACTACTGATGTGGCCGATGAGCACGATGAGCACGATGGTGAGCAAAGAACTGCATGGGAACTCAATGCGCAATGGACGGAGCCATCACTCCGAGTGTCAGACATTCGTCGGTCGTCGAAAGTTGAACCGGTACAGTTGCGGCGGTCAGATCGGCCGTCTCAGCCAGATGATAGTCAAGCAGGGAGGAATAATGATGACTGAGCAAAATGAAGCTAATGTCGAGAAAGCAAACGAAGCCGGTTTGATGGGGCAGGCTGCAGAGGCCACTGGTAAGGGAGCACGTCTTGCTCTCAACGTCCTATCGATGCCGCTGTTGATCCTTCCGCGCAACTCACGCCGCCACGCCCGCCGGGCGCTGGGTGAGTTCACCATGGCCTTCATGGTGTTGCCGCGCGAGTTCGCCCAATCCTCCGAGCGCCTCGTCGACCGCTTGGCCGGTGAGGATCCTGGGGATGCGGGTATTCCGTCAACCGATGAGATCACCGAGCGCGCCCGCGCATTTGCCGACCGCATGATGCGCACCGCTGAGGATATCACTTCCGGAGTGACCAGCACGTCACAACGCATTGGCGACGCTGCTGAAGATGCCGCTTCTAAGGTGGACAACTGGGTGCAAAGCAAGTCATAAGAGATCCTATGTCTTGGGGTGCACTCGCGAAGAGAAACCCGCCTGACATTGTACCTCGCAATGGGGGGTCAGGTGGGTTTTTCTTATTCTAAATTTGGCGGATTTGTGACGGTCACCCTCGGTCTTTTCCAAACGGTTCAGCTAGGTTTAGCTGGTAGTCGGTTAATAGCTCCGCCCACCTTCCCATACTGGATACTTGCGTCACCTTCGCGCCCGTGCTACAATCGGGTTCGCTAGGTTGCCATACCATTCAGCTACCATTGGCGACGGTTATTGACCAGAACGCGATCAAATGCAAGATATCTTTCTGTCAGAATCGCTCGACCTTTCCCCGCAACAGCCTCCAACCAACGGAGTGCATAGGTATTGGCCGCGCAAAAAGTGGCTTATTATTCATCCGAAGAACACCTCGAAGCTCCTGGTCGATCTGTCTGGAAAAGTGAGTATGCCCCTCAATCTTTTGATGGTGGCAACACTTGCACAGAAGTATTTTGACGTTGATTTTTTAGACGAACGAATCGGAGATCAGGTACCAGAAGATTTCTCAGGGTATGATGTCGTCGCGCTCACCGCGCGCACGCTCAATGTCAAGAATGCCTATGCAATTGCCGACCGCGTTCTTGCCCAGGGGAAAAAGGTCATTCTCGGTGGTGTTCACCCAACGATGCTTATCGACGAAGCGCGGGAGCACTGTACGTCGGTCGTTGCTGGTGAAATCGAGTCGGTGTGGGAGGAGCTGGTGCATGATATCTATCACGACACCATGAAGCCCGTCTACCGGGCCACCAAGCTCAAGCCCTTGGCTCGTATGGAGCATGCCGACTTCGATATTGTTCGGAAGTCTCAAAATTATCAAAAATATAGTTTCCGTATCCCTCTTATCGGTACCAAAGGCTGTCCCGTCGGCTGCACGTTCTGCTGCACACCAAAAATTTATGGGCGGACGCATCGCATCCGCACTCCTCTGCACGTCATTGAGGAGATCCAATACCATCAACGGCGGCTGGGCAAGCGCGATGTTCATTTTTCCTTTATGGATGACAACATCTGTGCGCAGCCTGCCTTTGTTGAAGAGCTGCTTCACCGCATGATCGGCTTGGGAATCAAGTGGAATGCCAATATTTCCATGAATTTCCTCGACAAGCCGCATGTTCCTGAGTTGTCCAAGCTCTCTGGGTGCGAGCTGCTCAACATTGGGTTTGAATCGCTCACGCCTGAGACGATCAAGAGCGTCCACAAGGGGTCAAACCGCATCGAAAAGTATGACCTCGTGGTGGACAACGTTCATCGTCAAGGGATAGGCATTCAAGGGTATTTCATTTTCGGGTTCGATACCGACACACCGGCCAGCTTCCAAGCGACCTACGACTTTATCATGCGCAATCGGATAGAGTTCCCGGCCTTTACCATCGCGACGCCGTTCCCCGGCACGGGGTGGTATGACGAGATGAAGTCGCGGATCCAACACTTCGACTGGGACAAGTATGATGTCTATCATTCCTTGTACCGGCCTGCGAAGATGGATCAAGAGGAATTTCTGCGCAACTTCATCAAAATCCAGCGCGAAGTCTATTCATGGCGTGGAATTTATCGTCGGATGGCGGGCCGCAGGCCAGACTGGATTTGGTCGGTCAATGTGGCGATGCACTACTTTACGCGGAGCCTAACACCCGAAATGCTCGTATAACCGAAGAGAGCTATCGCAAGACGAATCGTTTTGGATAGCGTAACCGATAGCGTGATAGTTCTCTGTTTGACTTAGATTAAAGGGTGTGCTATGAACGGTTTTTCTCAAACTCCTCCGACTCTTGCCCAATCGACCGACCTTGCCGTTAACGGTCAGAACGGGCGTCGCAAGCGGTGGTTATTGGTGCAACCCAAGAGCAGTACGGGTTTGCTGGTCGATTCTGGCAAAGTCAGTATGCCGCTCAACCTCTTGATGGTCGCGACTCTGGCGGAAAAACGGTTTGATATCGACTTCGTAGACGAGCGGATTGGCGACAAAGTCCCGCACGATCTTTCCAATTATGACGTGGTGGCGCTGACCGCACGCACGCTCAACGTCAAAAACGCCTACGAAATTGCTGATAAAGCGCTTGAGCAGGGCAAAAAGGTCATTTTGGGTGGCGTGCATCCAACTATGATGAATGAGGAGGCGCGGCAGCACTGCACGACCATCGTCGCGGGCGAGATCGAGTCGGTGTGGGATGAGCTGGCGCAGGATATCTACCAAGACACGCTCAAGCCAGTCTACCGGGCTGAGGGCTTCCTCCCGATGACGGAGATGCACCACGCCGATTTTGATATCGCGCTGCGCTCCAAGCGCTCCAAGCGGTATAGCTTCCGCATCCCGATGTTGGCGACGAAGGGGTGTCCGGTGGGGTGTAGTTTCTGTTGCGCGCCTAAGGTCTATGGCAAGGTCTACCGCACGCGCACGCCTGATCACGTGATTGAGGAGATTCAATATCATCAGGAGCGGCTTGGGAAGAAAGATATTCACATTTCCTTTATGGATGACAATATCTGCTTCCGGCCCGCCTTCATCGAAGAGCTGCTCAACAAGATGGTGGGGCTTGGGGTGAAGTGGAACTCCAACATTTCGATGAACTTCTTGGAGAAGCCGCACATTCCCGAACTCGCCCACCGTTCCGGCTGCGAACTGCTCAATGTCGGGTTTGAGTCGTTGAGCCCTGAGACGATCAAGCACGTGGGGAAGGGGTCAAACCGCATTGAGCGCTATGACACGGTGGTGCAAAACACCAAGGAAGAAGGCCTTGCGCTGCAAGGGTACTTCATCTTTGGCTTCGACACCGATACACCGGAAGCGTTCCAGGCGACGTACGACTTTATTATGCGCAATCGGATAGAGTTTCCGGTATTTACGATTGCCACGCCGTTCCCCGGCACCGATTGGTTTGCGGAGATACAGGATCGGGTGGTTCACTTCGATTGGGATAAGTACGATACGTTCCACTATATGTACGAACCCGCTGGAATGAGCAAAGAAGAGTTTTTGAAGAATTTCATCAAGATCCAACGCGAGATCTATTCCTGGCGCGGTATTCTTCACCGTATGAAGGGGCGACCGCGTGACTGGATCTGGGGAGTGAACATCGCACTGCACTTCTTCACCCGACGGCTGAAGCCTGAAATGTTCCTCTAGACGCAACGAAGCGCATGCGGGAATAGAGAGCGCACACAGCGGAACATATGGAGGCGGATGGTTTGCTCGTTCGGAAGGCAGTGCCGGAAAAGCAGGACAAAGAGTGGACAATGCGTACCTTCGGGTACCCGTTTGAACACCTAGAAAGTGGCAGGGCTGCAATGTCGTATAAACTGACGCTCCTTGCACCCAATCTCTTGCGTGTCGATATGTATGGATATGTCGACAAGAAGACGGCCGAGGTTTATTACCCCGAAACATGCCAGATACTCGATTCGTGCCCGAAGCCGACCCATATCCTGGTGGATGCACGCCAGGTCAAAAGCACGTGTCCGGCAGCACAGCGCATTGTTGATCGTGTCAAAGAGCACCCCAATGTTGGGAAGATTGCATTTTTGGTGCGCCACGGCTATATCATTCTCTTTGCGCCGCTGGTGACGTTCTTAAGCGGTATTCGCCTCTTTACCAAGGATGAGGACGCGATGGTTTTCTTACAACCAAGCTACATGTGTCCTCTTCCGACTCGCCCCTCCCCCGCTGGCCCGTCTATGTCTCCCAGCCCCTCGATGGTGGCGGCGGCGAGCGTGGCGGAACCGCATGGGGGAAGTATCCCGCCAAGAATCGCAGGCCCGTCTATCCCAACCCGCATCGCGCCGATTCTGTCGCCTCCCAAGTCGGTGCCTATGTTCCCGCCACCCGTGCTGTTCCCCAACCCCTTTACGTTCTTTACCGATGTGGTGAAAGGGTTGACATGCGATTTAGATGAGTTACCAACCTCTTCGGAGTCGTAACGATGCCAAACTCGCTTCCCATCTTAATCGTTGGTGGATTTGGGGTGAGCTGGCATACCTATCAGCCGCTGCGCAAAACCTTGTCGTTGGTGAGCAACCGACAGGTGTTTGTGGCGCATCTTGAGGTGATGGATTGGCTGTCGGTCATCTTGAGCGATGATTATGGCAATTTGCTCAAACGATTGCATCTCTCGGTGATCGACACGCTACGACGGACGGATTCCTCCAAAGTGATGCTGCTGGCCCATAGTGCTGGCGGCATCCTTTCCCGCATCTACCTTGGCGATCAGCCCTACGGCAATGATCAACTGGTCTTCAACGGTTTTCAGCGTGTCGATTCGCTGGTGACCATTGGCACGCCGCACACGTCGCCCAAGCGTGGTCGGTTTGGCGGGCTAAATCAGATTGGTTTTGTCGAGACGAACTATCCGGGGGCCTATTGGCGGTTTATCCGCTATGTCACCGTCATCTCAAAGGGCATTTTTGGCTCGCAGAGTGGAAGTCTCCACGAACGCAATGCGTGGGATAGCTACCTGATGCTCACCACCGACGCCGCGCAATGGGGGGATGGGGTGGTGCCACTCTCGTGCAGCGCGCTTGATGGCGCATATAATATTGTGCTGGAGGGCCTCCGCCACGACCCGCGCCCCGACGACCGGCCATGGTATGGCCACGACGAGGCGACTGTACGCTCATGGTGGCATTTGGTGGAAGATGCTGAACGCGAACCCCTCGCTGGCACGCACTATACCTCATTGTCGGATGATTCGGATGATGACGACTGATAGGAGCCACCAATCAGCACACGTACATTGCGTAGAGTAGCGGTGTAGGCTCTATCGAAGAAATGTATGGTATAATGCGGCGTGTCCTATTGAAATCGCACCAGAAGGCTCCTTGCAAACGCAAGGGCATCGTGGTGTTTTTGTCGCACTCAAGCGGATCTATAGAAACAAAACCCTCACTATATGCGCATCCTGTTTTATACTGGCAAAGGTGGTGTCGGGAAGACAAGCGTAGCGGCAGCAACCGCGCTCCGTTGTGCCAAACTTGGCCATCGTACGTTGGTCTTGAGTACCGATGCAGCACACTCGTTGGGCGACTCCTTAGGGATTGATCTACGGGCTGAGCCGATAGAAGTCTGCCCCAACCTGTGGGCGCAAGAGATCAATACCCTACACGAACTGGAACTCAATTGGGGGGCTGTCCAGCGCTATCTCTCCGATCTGCTCGCATGGCAGGGCATCGAGACGATTGCGCAGGGGGAGTTGTCTGTGGTGCCAGGCACGGAAGAACTCTTCAGCTTGCTGCAAATCAAGCGACACTACGACGAAGATAAATACGACGTGTTGGTGGTAGACGCCGCGCCGACTGGCGAGACCCTCCGGCTGCTCTCGTTGCCGGATATCATGCGGTGGTGGATCGCGCGATTGTTCCCCATCGTGCGGGGTATCCTCAAAGTTGTCCGCCCAATGGCCAAGCACGTCAGCGATATGCCCATCGCCAACGACGATGTCCTCGTTTCCGGGCAGCGCGCCATCGATTCCCTCTCGGAAGTACGGGCCATCCTGACCAACCGCAGCGTTTGCACTGCCCGCATCGTGATGAACCTCGAACGGATGGTCATCCGCGAAGCGCAGCGCAGTCTTACCTACCTGAGTCTGTTTGGCTATGCGGTTGATGCGGTGGTGGTCAATCGGGTGCTTCCCAAAGAGGTCGATGATGGGCATTTTGCCTCGTGGCGGGAGATGCAGCAAACCTATGACCCGCAGGTCAACGAGATTTTCTCTCCCCTGCCCATCCTGCGTGCTCAGCACTTCCCGAAAGAGGTTTCTGGCCTGGAAATGCTTGAACAGATGGCCAATTTCCTCTATGGCGACACCGATCCAGCCGACTTTATGTACGATGGCTCGACTCAGCGGGTTGAGCGCACGACAAATGGCTTTGATTTGATTGTCCCACTACCGTTCGTCTCAGAGGATCAGATACACCTGGCGCAAAGCGCTGATGAGTTGTTGATTTCTGTCGGGTGGCACCGCCATCGGGTCGTGTTGCCGCAATCGTTGGCGCGGCTGCGAGCACGCGACGCCTTCTTTGAGAATGAAGAATTGCGCGTTGTCTTTACCCGCTAGCGTCACCCGCTAGCGTCGGCGACCGTTGTTTTAAAGCCCGTTCATAGCCAATTGTGAGATAGCCCCATCTGATGAAACGATGAAACAGCGTAGTACAATTCGCCCGCGAACCGACCACGCCGCAGCTTGGACGATGGCGGTTGAACAACCTGGGATTGCCCTCTACGGCACGCCCGCCCTGCCACGTGAGTGGGTGGGGCGCGAGGAGATCCTGCAAGGGCTGAATGATGATTGGCTCAATACGCAGTGTCGGATGGCGGCAATCACCGGCACGATGGGGCTTGGCAAGAGTAGCCTGGCGCGGGTGTGGGTCAGCGAGCTGCTGGCCGATGAGGAGGGAGAGCTTCCCCCGCCGCAGGGCATCTTCTGGTGGAATTTCCACGAACGCAACAACGTTGATGAGTTTTTCTGGGCGGTATTGAGCTATCTCAGCGGCAACCGTATCGATCTCCGCCGGTCGCCATCAAACAACGTGCGGGTGCAAGTACTCGCCGCGATGCTCTCCAAAGCCCGCTACCTCTTTATCCTCGACGGCCTTGACGTGCTGCAGTATCAAGAGGGCACGCGGCAAGGGCAGTTTATCAGCCCCAATATGCGGGAGTTCTTTGATTATGTGACCGCGTTAGAGCATAGTTCCTTTTTTGTGGTCACGAGCCGATACGATCTCCCCGCCGTTGAGCGCGCTACGTCGCACTACCGCCTTGAGCCACTGACGCTTGAGGAAGGCTATGCGGTGGCGCAACAGATGAAGCTTCTGGATGGGGGGAGGCAGGGCAAGAGTGAGCAGGAAGACCAAGAGAACGGTCAAGAGCAAGATGACAGCGAAAGTGTCAACGCTAGTGTCAATGCTGACAATGAGACTGTCAACGTTGGGGGCCATCCCGATACCACCGCTGACACTACTCGCGATACTCCTGAATACAAAGGGCAATATGGCGGTCAGCACGGCGGTCAGCACGGCGGTCAACACGATGAACAGGCTGATGAGTATATCGATGGCTTGGTGATGGCCTGCGAAGGCAATCCGTCAGTGCTATCGCTCGTTGGCACCTACATCCTTGGCCATCTTAGCCAGAACCCTGGCCCGCTAAGCGACGCCATTTTTCCGACCATCCCGCCCTCTCCCACCGGCATTTCGGTGACCTCTGACCATTCAAAGGGGGTTCCGGCGCGTCCCGTGGTAGAGCACTTGCTGCGGGGGTATCACCGCGTGCTCTCGCCAGAAGAGCAGACCGTTCTGCTGATTGTGAGCGCATTTCGCCGCCCTGTCAGCGAAGCGGCGATCTTTTATGTCTGCCACGCGCACCACGGGGAGCAGTGGGGGGTGGCGCAGGAAGAGCCGTGCTATGCCAATTTGGCGCTGTTGGGCGCGGAGGGGTTGCAGGCAGTCATTGCGCGGCTGATTACCCGCCGTTTGCTGCACTACAACCAGGAAGAGAACCTCATCACAATAGCGCCTGCCATCCGCCCGTATTATGTGGGCTATCTCTATGGCGATTCGTTGGTGCTCTCGCTTCCGGCGCTGGCGGCCCCGCAAATCCACGAACTCCATCGGCGTATCAAGGATTATTACCTGGCGGTGGCGGGCGAAATCTCTTCTCACCCGACGTTGGGAGAGCTTATCCCGTTGATTGAAGGGTTTTATCACGCCTACCGCGCCCGGGAATATAACGAGGCGTGGACGATTTACTGGGAACGCATTGCGCAACACCAGACCTTTGTGCTGGCGAACCAGCTTGGCGCGCATGAGACCGCGCTCGATCTGCTTATCGACTTCTTCCCTGAGCAAGAAACATCGCAGGAGCCGCTCGTTGCCGAGTCGGAGCATCAACAGCACATCTTGGATGGTATGGCGTCCTGTTTGTACCGCCTTGGGCGGCTGCAAGAGGCCATCACCTACTACGAACGCAGCAATGCCATCACGCTGCACGCCGTCTCGCACTATGAGGAGAACGACGCCATCTCGCTCAAAGAGCACGAATGGCACGATGCCAATTTGCGCTTTTTCAGGCTCATAGAGCTGCACATCTACTTGGGAGAGCTGAATGTCGCGGCGAGTATCGCCAAACGCGCATTGCGATTTGCGCGGCGGGTGGGCAATCGCAGCGATGAATTGATGGCGCTTTCCTATCAAGCCTACATTGCCTTTCTGCGCGGCCACCAAACCATGTCCGAAGCGACGTTCTATTGGGCAGAGGTGGTTGAGCAGCGTTTGAACCCCTACGTCTCAACGCTCTACAGCATTCGTGGCGTGTGGTTCGCCGATTATCTGCGCTCTGTGGGCAAAAATGAGTTGGCGCAGCGCGTGACCGAAGCAAATATGAAGCTCTGCCAGCGCAACTACTGGCGCGATGAGTTGAGCCGTTGCCATCGCCTTCTGGGCGAGCTTGAAGCAGATGCGGGCGATGATGAGGAGGCAGAGCGTAACTTTAATGAGGCGGTTGAGATTGCCTATAATATCCCCCACGGCCAGCCAACGCTGATTGAGGGGTTGATTGCCCGGGCACGGTGGGCGACACGCGATGTTATGGCGCAGATGGGGGTACAATCTCCCGTCAACCCATCGCAGGCGGGACAAGGTGGGAAGAAATCTGGCTCACAGGGGCGATCGTCGTCGCAGGAGAGCCTTCAAGAGCGCCGACGGCGTACGCGGCTGGCGGTTGAGCAGCTTCGTGCCGCCAACGATGCCGAAGCCCGTGCCAAGCAAGGCGCTGAGCAAACAGCAACCGCAGAGAGTGGCCAAAATCAGCCGGAGACGCAAGAAACCCCAGAACAGGGGGAGCAAGGTGGGCAAGGTAGTCAGCAGGGCAGCCAACGCCCAAAACGCCCCTCATCTGGTTTGAGTGGCTTGAGCGGCTCGCCGTGGCAAAACAACGAACGGGTGTGGGTGGCCGGAAGTAGCTATAGCCGCCGTCGTCTCTTCGTTGCGCCCGCCGGAATACGTGGCGGGGCGGTCGGCGGACGGGTGGGCGCGGCGCGCGGTGAGGAAAAAGAACGCGATGAACGTGGTGCTGGTGGTTCCGGCCCCACAGATCGCTCTCCCAACATGCCGTGGCTTGATAAGCGGACGAAGCGCGCTCTTCAAGGGTTAAGCTCTCAACAACCCGTTCCGGCATCTGTCCAATCGGCCCAGCGAGACCTGGAGGAAGCATTGAATTATGCTGTTGCGGGGGGCTACCTGCTGTACGAGAAAGAAATACGGCGGTTGCTTGCCATGTGTGTGCAGGCCCAACACACCCCGCCCCGAAATGGCACTCACCTTCAAGAGTGGCGCTAGCTTCTCCGTTAGCTTCCCTATCAGTTCGAGGCGATATAGCCTATTATGCAGTTCGCACGCGCAGTCAAGGGATTGATAAAGGGATCGATAAAGGGATCGATAAAGGGATCGATATTGGTGCTATTTGGAGGATGGTTCCTCCTGATGTTCTTCCCCATTGGCCTGAACACTCCTATCATCACTCGTATCTCTGCGCAAGAAGACCTCCCCCCGCCCGCCAACGACCCGCCACCTGATAGCAACCCTGCCCCAACTGCCAATGTGCCCCCACCTCCCACGCCCACGCCATTTTTTGATGCCCATAGTGATTATGTCCCACGGTTGCTTGAGTTGCCTGATGATGTTGCGTCAGACGTTGAGCATGGGGCGATTCCGCTCCCTGACCCAACACCGCAACCGCAAAGCCAACCAAGCCGCCGCCCGTTGATGCCGTCGCACGGTGGGTGGGGGACAACCCGCGATGTGCCGCGCTTTATGACGTTGCCATTCCCCCCCGACCCGCAGATGGTCTTGCTGCAGGGGTGGTATTACGATAGCGGCGGGCTTCAATCTGGCATTGACTACTTTAAATGGGATAAGGAGCATCGTTTTCAAGGCTTTCCAGTGGTCGCCTCGGCAGATGGCTATGCCTGTGGGCAGCTCGACGACGCGGTGGCGATTGCGCAAGGCTCTGGATTGGGGTGTGTACGGGGGTTTGGGCACCGCGTATTCGTTCGCCACAACGTCCGCGGCGAGACGTTCTACACCTACTACGGCCATCTGGAGACGATTGCCGACGATATCCCCCTCGGCAGCCGCAGTGATACCGTGTTTGTTGAGCGGGGGCAGGTGCTTGGCTATGCGGGCAATACCGGCACCAATGGCGGCGCTATTCACCTGCATTTTGGCCTGTTGTCGCCGGTCATCGGCTGGATAGACCCGTACGACATCCGCGCCAAGCATCAACACTACCCCGACCCGATGAACACCAATGGTATCCTGTCGGGGCCGAACTACTTCTGGACAACCAACCCGCCCTCCTACGCCGGTGAGCTTTCCGAAGGCTACTATCTCGACTCCGCGAACCGCTTCTATACCAACGCTGGCCAACGGGCCGCGAATGGTCGTGAGGGGAGCAGAGGAGGGACAACAATGGGCGCACGCTTTGACACCGCCCCCGCGCTCAACGATACGGATGAGGAGAGCGATGATAATGAGGGGGACGTGTGGGCACCAGAAGGAGGCATCCTCTTCCCGACCAATAATGCGGTCGTGGCAGGGCGAGTGCGCGTACACGGGTGGGCAGATGTCCGCGGCAGCACGATGAGCAAGGTGGAGATTTGGGTTGACGGGGCATTGCGCCACACAGAGACCTACAGCGACTCCCACCACCGTTCGCTTGGAGCCTACCATTTCTCGTGGATGTGGGATACGAGCCAGGAGGCAAACGGCAATCATACCATCACCGTGAAGGGCTTTGCGGAGAATGGCACCACAACGCTATTTGCGTGCGAAGGCGGCGAAGAGCAGACGATTGAGGTCAACACGGTGGTGCAAAACCCGCAAGGATACGTTGACCCGCTGCCAGAAAAGCCTATCATCGGTACTTATGCGGTGCGCGGGTGGGTTAAGGTGGAAGGAAGTGAGGTTGAACGCATTGAGACGTGGGTCGATGGCGAACACCGTGGCTATGCCGAATATGGGCTATATCGCGACGACGTTGGCGGGAAGTATGGCTTTGTGTGGGAATGGGATACGGGCGGGGAGACGCGGGGTGTCCACACGCTGTCGGTGAAAGCTGTCTCAACCAACGGCGGCAAAACAACGATTCCTCTTTCCCCCGCCGCCGAGCAAATCAGTGGTCAACCAACGCTCATCCTCGTGACGATTGATAAGCCGCCCGAACTCCCTCTTGGCAAGTGGATGCTCAACTAGTTTGCCTGTGGGCGAATGATGCCGCGACAGATGGGGCAATAGACGCTGCCGCCTCCCGCACGATGGCCAAACACCGCTCTGCGACATCAACCCCGAAGTGGCGCGATACCCCTCTGGCTGGCTCCACGCCCGTGGCATAGTTGGTGATGTAGGCCAGCGACCCATAGCTGATACCAAGCTCCTGCGCAAGGAAGACCTCTGGCACAAGCGTCATCCCCACCACGTCGGCGCGCCACCGCCGGAAGAGACGTATTTCGGCGGCTGTCTCCAGCCGTGGCCCCTCCGAACAGACATAGCACCCCTGCGCAAACACCCGATTGGTAAGCGACCGCGCGGCATTATGGATCGCCCGGCAGAGCGGGGCATGGAAGCACTGCGAGATGTGGTGATAGGGTGGGCGGGTATATGCGTTTTGGAAGCTGTAAATACGTGTTTTGGTGAAATCAAGCACGCCGTCGAGCACCACAAGGTCGTGTAGTTCGAGCAGGCGGTTGATTGCCCCCACGCCATTCCACCCCACAATCGCCTTGACCCCAAGATGGTGCGCTGCCCATATGTTGGCGCGCGCATTGACGAAGGGCGGACTAACATCAAGCCGCCGCTCGCCGTGCCGCGATGCGAAAGCAAGCTGCACGCCGTGGTGATACTCATCAAGCAGGAAGATGGGGAAGGCACGGCCATAGGGTGTATCAAGCTCGACCCGCTCCATCTCGCCGAAGTGCGCGTGCTTGTCTAAGAAATAGGCCCCTGTGCCGCCAAGAAGCAATATCCTCTCTGTCATGTCGCTAGGTAGGTGGCCATATTGGCCGGTTTGAAGATTCCTCTCTCTGTCGCGATGGCGGTGACAAGCTCTGGGGGTGTGACATCAAAGGCCGGATAATAGCCTTCTATCCCCTCCGCCGCCGTGCGCACCCCACCACACAGCAGCACCTCAACCGGATCTCGCTCCTCAATCGGGATAGATTGCCCGTCGGGAGTCGCTGGATCGGGGCCATCATAGCCAAGCACGTAGAAGGGAACACCATGCCGCGCCGCAAGCACCGCATATTGGTATGTCCCAATCTTGTTGGCGATGCTGCCGTCAAGCGCAATGCGGTCTGCAGCCGTCATGTAGGTTGAGAACATTCCCCGTTGGAAGCAAAACCCCGCCATATTGTCGGTCAGGAGAGTGACTTTGATACCGATTTCGTGCGCTTGGTGTGCAGTAAGCCGTGCGCCTTGGAGGTAGGGGCGCGTTTCGTTGGCGTAGAGGTGGAGCGTCTTATGTTGCTCAACGTGGGCCACATAGAGCGCCCAATTGAGCGCCGCTCCGGCAAAACAATGCGTCAAAATGGTTGCGCCATCGTTGAGCAAGGTCGCCGCGTGTCGGCCACACATCTCCGCCACCGCATCGCCGCGCGCAACCTGCTCATCCACAAACGTCGCAAGCACAGACTCGGCCTCTTCCCCGCGCATCAGCGCATCATCTGCCAGCCGCACACCCTCTTCTAGGATATGGTGCAAGTCATCGGCAGTGGGGCGGGTGGTGCGGAGCACTTCGGCGGCCTGGATAAGCCGTTCGCGCTGCTGGTCGGTCGGGTAGGTGCGGTAGTGGTGCGCGACAAGTGCTAAACCATATCCGGCGGCATAGGCAAGAGGCGGGCCACCCTGCACCACCATCGTACGAATAGCGGCGGCCACTTCATCAAGCGTGCTGCACGAAACGAACGTGGTGGCGTGGGGATAGCGCCGTCGGTCTAACAAGATCACCGTACCACGTTCGCGGTCGTATTGAAGCGTATCCCCTCGGCGGGTCAAGCGCGGAAGTGTCATAAAGAACCAATAGAAGGCAAAACACCTCCGGCCTGCGATTGGGCATACAGAGAGGAGTTGCCTTAGATTTGTTGGGCGAGTAAAATGGCCTGAGCGACTTCACGCATGGGCTTTCGGTTGTTCATGGCAAGCCGCTGGATCTTCCGAAACGCCTCTGCTTCGCGCAAGCCATACGTGTCCATGAGATGCCCCTTGGCACGCTCTATTATTGTACGAGATTCAAGCTGTTCTTTCAACTCTGATAGCTCTTGGCGACGGGTACGTTTCTCTTCCCACCGCGCCAGCGCAATTTCAATAATCGGAACAATTTCGCTTTCTTTAATGGGCTTGAAGAGGTATCCAAGCGCTCCGGCCTGCTTGACTTGCGTCGCCCAATCTTGCTGTTGCGCAGAGACCATCAGGATGACGGGGGCGACCGTTTCAAATGCATCGGTGCGCAAAGTCTGTGCAACCATCACTCCATCGATTTTGGGCGGGTTGACATGGGCGAGAATAACATCCGGGACGAGTTGCTTGGCCATGTCGATGGTCGCGGAGGTGGTATCAGCCTCGCCCACCACAAGATAGCCAAGCCCTTCTAACGACCGGTGCAAAAAGCTTCGCGTTCGTTCATCTTCATCAGCAATAAACACACGAGTTTCAGTCATAACGTTATTTTTCCCCTGCGAAAACAATCCTTCCCGCCACAAGCATGGCGGGATGGAAAAGAGAAAGGAACTCCTCATCTTGATAGTATAGCGAAATATGCGATATAAACACAACGGCTATTCTGTACAAAATCGTGTTGAATTTGATTGTATGGTTTGATTTGGCTTATGGGAGAAAGAATGGACACTTCTCCACGCTCATATACCGTCCCGTCAAACGCCAATGGACAGACGCTCTACGCCTACCTGACGGCGGCGCTCGGCGATATGTCGCCCGTCCCCGTCTCGCAGCTGATAGAGCGTGGTGGCGTGTGGCATCAAAAGCAGCGGCTCAACAAGCTCGATATGACGGTGCGGGCGGGGATGGAGTTGGCTCTCCACTTTCCGCCAGATGGCCATTATACCAATGCCGTGATTGAGCCGGGTGATATCCTCTATGAAGATGAATGGCTCTTGGCGCTCAACAAGCGGGCCGGATGGTATACCGCACCCACGCCGTGGGATCAGCAAGGGACAATTGTCGTGGCGCTGGTCAATTTCTTCTTCGGGCGCGGCGAAACGATATATGGCATCAACGTGGCGCACCAACTTGACCATGGAACATCAGGGGTACTGCTCTGTATCAAAAGCCCTCAGGCCTATGCCCCACTCCAACGCGCCTTTCGCCAACGGGAAATCGAAAAAATCTATCAGGCGTGGTGTATCGGGGAGCCACGCGAACCAACATTTGAAGTGCAGGCAGGACATGGGCGCAAGCGCGGCGGGTTATGGACGCTCTATCCGCTTGATGAGGTGGGGCGGGTGCTCCCCAATGGCAAGCGGGTGCGCTTTAGTCATACCAGTTTTGCTGTTGAGCGGCGGCTGGGGGATAGCTCACTGCTACGGGCGATATTGCATACGGGCAGGACACACCAAATCCGGTTGCATCTTGCATCTGTCGGCCATCCGCTGATTGGCGACACGCGGTATGATGGCCCTGCCTCGTTCCGTCAACATGCGGTGTTTTATCCGATGTTACACGCCCATATGATGCAGCTCAATCACCCCATCACGGGCGATGCTCTCGAAATAGAAGCTCCATTGCCACATCGCTTCACAATGCTTCACGATGCTTTACAATGATGCTTGAGAAGTTGCCTGATTAGGGTTCAAGAACGACCTTGCCAAATTGCTCTCCCGCCTCAAGGATGCGTTGTGCTTCACGCCCTTCGCTGAGCGGCAAAACCCGGTCGATAACGGGCTTGAGCCGTCCAGTGAAGACGAGATCCATCACCTCACGGAATTCGGTGTGCGTAGCGGCGGTCGTGCCGATAAGGGAGAGTTGTTTCCAGAAGAGCAGGTTGATATCAGTTTCGGCGAGTGTGCCTGTTGTTGCGCCAAAGGTCACCAGCCGACCACCACTGCGCAGCACGCGCATACTCTTATCCCACGTAGCCGCGCCTGCATTCTCCACAACGACCTCAACGCCTTGCTTATTGGTTGAGTTCATCACCACCTTCACGAAGTCTTCTTCGCGGTAGTTAATCACCTCGTCGGCCCCAATTTCGTAGGCGCGCTCAATCTTGTCGGGGGTGCTGGTCGTGGCGTAGACATAGGCACCAGCGAGTTTGGCGATTTGGATGGCAGCGCTTGAAACGCCACCGCCCGCACCAAGCACCAGTACGCGCTCGCCGGGGCGCACTTTGGCGCGGGTGATGAGGGCACGCCATGCCGTCTGGAACGAAATAGGCACGGCAGCCGCCTGCACAAACGAGATATCAGGCAAGAGGGGCAGGATATTTTCGACGGGAACGACCGCGTATTCAGCAAAACCACCCGGAGTGTGCTCACCAATGATGCTAATGTTGGGGAAGGGGTCGCCGTGGTTGGCAACGAGTGATGGGTTGACCACCACCTTGCTGCCAATCCAGAGGTCGGTGACCAGATCGCCGACGGCGACGACCTCACCGGCGATGTCGCTCCCGCCGACGTGGGGGAACGTGACGCGGAGGTTGGGAATACCCCGTCGTACCCACAGATCGAGGTGGTTGACAGCCACCGCGTGGACACGGATCAACACTTCTTCTGGCCCAACAACCGGCTCAGGTACTTCGGTGTATTCAAGTTGTTCTAAGCCACCGTGTTGACGGAAAATCAATGCCTTCATGGAGGATGCCCCTCTTTCTTTCACAGATGCTTGCCTTGGCGAGGCGGGGAACCCGTCACGCCTGGGACAGACAGATCCACTCCACGTACCGAGTACTTACGTGTGTAAGACATGAAGCGTAACAGAAACACAAGACCGGGCATAGCACGTACTGCGCTAGCCCGGTGTACTTTCTATACATAATGACGATATTTTCGCTCCCGAAAAGCAAAAAACAACGGAGCGATGTTCCAGGGAACCCTTCCGAATGATGAAAAGGTATAGACCTGAAGGCTTCGTCTCAGCCAAAGGACATTTCCACAATAATAGATTTCTTCCATTGGTAGCGGCGGATGGATTCGAACCACCGACCTTCGGGTTATGAGCCCG
>CAZGLO010000041.1:0-32180 GCA_964526735.1 uncultured Chloroflexaceae bacterium
CTCCCACCGCTGAAAGCGGGTGGGTTTCCCGCCCTGAAGGGTAAACAGCTATGAGCAACCAAGAGATGTGCGGCAATCAGCGAGAGGAGACCGCCAGTTGCCAAGGTCTGGTGCATGGTGCCGCCCGCCCGAAACCGCGGCAGTGGAGCCATCCACAGCAGGACGGAGAGCGGGGCAAACCAATATCGCACTCGTTGCTTCCACCCAACAACCGCCGTCGCGATGGTGCTCACCCAAATCGCGGCAAACAGCGTGTGGTGGAGCCATTGGAACGAACGCGTGTGCCACCACCCCCGCTTGATGCCAAAGCCAAGCAGATAGGTGGTCGTGTAGATCCCCATCGTGATGCGGCGTAGCAGAATCATCGTATCTCCACGCATCTCCACACGGCGTCATTCAGCAAGCAACAGGCGGCAGGTGGGGCGGGAGGCAGGGAGAGAGTTCAATATACTCAATTTCTCCCCACATCCCTCCCCTAGACCATGCGATGAACAGCTAACCATGCTCACAGAGCGCTGCTTAGAGCGTCACGCTGTAGGCGCGGTCGATCCACTCTTCACCGCGGATTTTGTTCAAGACATCTTCTGACACCAGCTCATCGACCGTCAAGACCATCACGGCCCCTTCTCGCAACGACCGGCGTCCGACATACATCCCAGAGATGTTGACATCCGCCGCGCCAAGGGTCGTACCAACCCGCCCAATAACGCCTGGTCGGTCGCGGTGGTAGGTCATCAGGAGGTTGCCCGATGGCACGAAGTCAACCCAGTAGCCGTCGGCCTGCACGATGTGCGGCTCGCCACGCAGGATCGTCCCGCTAAAGGTGCGTTGGCCATCGGCGGTATTGGCCTTGAGCACCAACAATCCGGCATAGTTCTCGATCTCGGGCTTGGAGTGTTCGCTGATACGCATCCCGCGGTCGCGGGCAATCAGCGGGGCGTTGACCGGCGTCACGCGGTGTTCGCTAGTTGTCTCCAGCAGCCCTTGGAGCACGGCAAGACGAACAGGCAAGCTATCAACCGTCGCCAATTCGCCATAATACTCCAGTTCGTAGTCGCGGACGGGGTCTTCAACCAACTGCATGCAGAGAGAGCCAATCTGGCGCGCCAGGCCAACATATGGCTGAATAACGCTCCACTCTTCGGGGGCGATGAACGGCGCGTTGACCGCATAGCGCGGGGTGTCGCCACGCAACGCCGACAAAATCCCCTCAGCTACGTCCATCCCGACCAATACTTGCGCTTCGGTGGTGGATGCGCCGAGATGCGGGGTGGTGATAATCTTCGGGTGGCCAATCAGTGGGCTGCCGGTGGGCGGCTCTTGGTTGTAAACGTCGAACGCCGCACCCGCAAGGTGATCGGAATCTAGCGCCTCAACTAATGCTTGCTCATCCACGATACCACCGCGGCTGGCGTTGATCAAGAATGCGCCCTTCTTCATCTTGGAGATGGCCGCAGCATCAAACATATTGCGCGTGGCGTCGATGAGCGGGACGTGGATAGAGATAATGTCGCTGCGTTCGCGCAATTCATCCATTGAGACCGTCTCAACGCCCAATTGGTTGGCGCGGTCGAGGGAAACAACCGGGTCGTAGGCGATGACCTTCATCTGGAAGCCACGCGCACGGCGCGCCACCTCAGAACCAATGCGCCCCAACCCAACCAGGCCAAGCGTCTTGCCGCGGACTTCCCACCCCATAAACTTGTTTCGCTCCCACTTCTCGGCCTGGAGCGAAGCGTGGGCTTGGGGGAGTTGGCGGGCCAACGACAGCAATAGCCCCATCGCTAGCTCTGCCACCGCCACGTTGTTGGAGGCAGGGGCATTGACCACGATAATACCGCGCTTGGTGGCAGCATCGACATCAATATTATCCACCCCAGAGCCGGCGCGCCCAACCACACGCAACCGTGTGCCTGCCTCAATGATGTCCTCTCGCACCTTGGTGGCGCTCCGCACGACGAGGGCGTCGTAGTTGGGGAGCACTTCCATCAAGGTCTCTTTGTCCATCCCAAGACGAACATCAACCTCTGCGCCTTCTTTGAGTGCGTCCAGTCCTTCTGGTGAAATCTTCTCTGCTACAAGAATACGATCCATTATTTCCGGTTATCCTCCATAACTTGTATTTTGTAGACCAATATATGCGAACGCATTGCGAGCCATCTCCTGGTTTGGGCCAAGATATAATGGCGAACCACAATGATCATCTAACTCTGATGACTCTGATATCTAACTGACAAGAAGCATATCGTGTCCGTTACAAACCCCAACTATTGTAGCATACTATCGGAATCCATCATCAATTGGCTCGTCTGGCTCCCCTTCTAACAGCTCCTCTCCCCCCATTGTCACTGCATATTCTCCCGTTTCGCCCCCAACCGCGTATCGCTCTCCCGTCGCGATATCGTACAACCCCCACACCAATGAACATGTTTCTATCTCCACCCCCTCCACCCCCTCCACCCCGTCCGGCACGGTGAGCGTGTGCAGGTTGAGGAAGCGGTCGTCTGCCCGCCATTCCGGCGATGGATAGCCAATCGTGTCGTGTTGCGCGATGATATCTCCATTTGCATCGACAAGGTGCAGAAAAACCCGCACTTGCCGCGGCGAGGGAGAGGGATCGGTGATGTGGAAGAAGAGCGTGACGTTGAGGGTTGCGAGGGGGTGGGGAGGTGTTTGCCGATTGCGCTCAACCGTTATGCCGGTGATATGCGCCTCCCCGATATGGATATCCAACGGCGTGTGAGGGGCGGGGGTCGATAGGCGTCCTTGCGGCAGGTCAAAGCGGGTGTATGCATATTGCCCCTCTGATGTAAGCACATTCTCGCCCTGTGCCCCCGCGATGGCCTCTCCAACCCGTGCGTCGGTCGGCGTTGAGGGGGAGATGAGGTAGATTGTTGGATGGCCCGGGCGCGCAAGCGGCACACCAAATCGCGCATCAAACCAATGGGCAGAAGCAGTGCGCGGGGCAAGGTAGAGGTACGTTGGGTGGCGGTAGTATTCCTCGGAGAGGTAGAGATCGACCGCGTCGGGGAGCGATTGCAGGTCGTGGGCGGCATCTGTCGCATAGCCCATATACTCGTAGTAGAGCGATGGCCGTTGCGCCCACCTCACAAAGTAGTCATAGCCACTCCACCCGCCCATCGCAAGCAAAAGAAGTCCTCCTATCCCCCCCGTCACCGCCATCTGCCGCCACGATGACTGCCATATGGCAAACCGCTCAAGCCGTTGGAGGGCAACAGCAACAGGCAATGCCCAGAGGATCATAGTGGGCGGGGCCGCACCAATACTGCGCAGGAAATGGGGGCTATCCCGCGAGAGGATGGCGGGGATGGCAAGGGTAATCCACCATAGCAGTAGCAACGCCATAGGAAGCTCACGGGAGCGCCGTATTGCCATCGCCACCCCAATGTAGAACAGCCATCCGGCGAAGGGCGGGAGTGCGGGGTGGTGCGGGACGTTGAAGAAGCCCAACGCATCGCCGCGGATGCCGACTTGGCCAATCGTCGCGACGGTGTGGGAAAGTAGTCGCCGGGCGCAGTCGGCAGCAGCGAGGTTGTGACATGCGCCAATCTGCTCGAGCCGCTCCCCCCAATCGTCAGGGTGGGCGAGGTAGTGGGCAAAGAGGGGCGTGGCGACAACTCCTGCCACAATAACCATCATCGCTATCCCCCGCCAATGCTGCCGCCAGAGGTGCCGATGCCAGAGGGCAAGGTAGATACCCAACCCCGCCACCAACAACGGCACAATGCGGGAGGAGGTGTAGGTATAGGCCGTCAAGCCAAGCATCACCCCCGCGCCGCCCCATATGCCCCAATATCGCCCCTCACGCCATTGGAGCGCCTTCATCAGCAGCCACACCCATAGAGTGAGGGTCAGGGGGAGGAGGCTCCCACGAAAGCCGATACGGTTGATGTGCAACAACCACGGGGCAATCGCCGTACCCCCGGCAGCAAGTAGCGCGACAGATTGCGCATACCGATAGGATGCGAGCAGTTGGCGGGCGGCGAGAAATATCGCCGGAACAAGCAAACTCCCCACGATGGCCGCAGGCGCGCGGATGGCAAAGATTGTCTGTCCGCAGAGCTTGATCGCCAACGCGACCAGATACATATAGCCTGCTTCTTTGCCGGTGTATGAGGAGAAAAAGACCGGCACATGGCCATCAAGGATGTGAAGCGCAAGCATCCCGTTTGAGGCCTCGTCGTGGTGGAGGCCCGCCGGGAGGCTGCCAAGCTGATACAAGCGCAATCCCGCCGCCATAGCCGTGAGAAAGAGCACGATCAATACGGTAGCAATCGGCACGGTGGCAATCGGCCCCAAGGCCGGTAGGCGGTGTTCCTGTGGAGGGCGAAGGGCAGGAGATGAGTGGTGCATCTGGTGTTTATGCGGCATTACACGATGGCAGAGCAGGCAAATTGCTCAAAAACGTGGTTTCCAAGCATCCGGCCACGGGCGGTCAGGCGGACACCTTCCGAGTCGCGCTCCAACAACCCCTGCTGCATCAATGAGGAGATAGTTTCGCTGTAGATCTCCTCCATATCGACCCCACACCGCGCCCGAAAATGGCGATATGTCACGCCATTGCTCATCCGCAAGCCCATAAACATCGTCTCCGCAAAGAGGTCGTTGGCCGTGAGGGTTATCTCTTCGGTGCGCGGGCTATGGCCGTGCTGCACCGCGGTGATATACTCCTCTATCGTGGCGACGTGGGCGTACCGCAAGGGGTATTGATGGCCATACGCGCCGACTCCCGCCGCCAGGTAGTCATCATTGAGCCAGTAGGCGAGGTTGTGATGGCACATCGCATCCCCATTCCGTGCCCAATTGCTAATCTCGTAGTGCAGGTAGCCCGCCCCCGCAAGGCATTCCATCGCATCCTCATACATCATTGCAGTCGTGTCATCGTCGGGTAGGAGGATATGCTTGCGTTGGATGCGCCGCGCAAGGGGAGTATCATCCTCAAGAATGAGCGAGTAGAGCGAAAGGTGATCGGGCTGCCACGCGATAACCTCTTCGAGCGTCTCCTGCCACTGAGCGCGTGTCTGCCCTGGCAGCCCAAAGATGAGGTCAACACTGATATTATCCATCCCCGCCTGCCGCGCGCCCTCGTAGCTTGCTTGTGCTTCGGCGGCGGTGTGAATGCGTCCAATGCGGCGGAGGGTGGGGTCGTGGAGGGTTTGTACGCCGATGCTCAGCCGGTTGAAGCCAAGCGCCCGCAATTCGCGGTATGCCGCTGTGGCATCAAGCCCTTGGTCTTCCCTGCCCATCATCAAGCGACCTGGGTTTGCCTCGATGGTGATTTCCGCCCCCTCACATGGGATGATGGCGGTGGCGGCCTCAAGGATATGACCAAGGTGCCCCAACGACAAGATAGATGGCGTTCCCCCGCCAAGAAAGATCGACGGGCGAAAGCGAGGCGAAGCATAGAGCGTCGTGGCGGGGGGGAGCGTGGCAAGCTCTTGGCAGAGCGCCCGGACATATGGCGCTTGCAAATGCTCGCGGTAGGCATAGGTCGTGAAGTCGCAGTAGCTACAACGACGTTGGCAGAATGGGATGTGGAGGTAGAGATGCATAGAAATAGTGTTTGTGCCTACGACTGCACGTGAAGATGGGCGTGGTAGCTGCTCCGCACAAGTGCCCCGCTCTCCACATGGCTAAAGCCGCGTTTCAGCCCTTCCTGCTCAAACATCGTGAACTCATCAGGGGTGACATAGCGGTGAATGGGCCAATGCTTCTTGGTGGGGGCGAGGTATTGCCCAATCGTCATTACATTGACGTCGTGCGCCCGCAGGATATCCATCACCTCAATCACCTCGTCATTGGTTTCGCCTGCCCCCACCATAATCCCGCTTTTGGTCGTCAAGTCGGGGCTATACTGCCGCGCGCGTCCAAGCAACTCCGCACTACGCTCAAAGCTGGCGCGGGGACGTATCCCTGCGAAGATACGCGGGACAGTCTCGACGTTGTGGTTGAGGACATCGGGGCGGGCGTCAAGGACAAGCTGCAGCGCTTCCCAATCGCCGTTGAAGTCGGGGATAAGCACTTCTATCTTGCAGTCTGGCAGGCGCTCGTGGATAAGCCGGATGCTGCGGGCGAAGATATCTGCGCCGCCGTCCGGCAAATCATCCCGCGTCACGGAGGTCAGCACCGCATGTCGAAGCTTTAGGTAGGCGACCGCTTCAGCGATACGCTCTGGCTCCCCCTCATCAAACGACTCCGGCTTGCCCTTGTTGATGGCGCAAAAGTGGCATGCACGAGTACACGTGTCGCCAAGCAGCAGGAAGGTGGCCGTACGGTGGTTCCAGCATTCGCCGATGTTGGGGCAGCGCGCCTCCTCGCACACCGTGTGCAGGTTGAGTGTGCGCACCAACTTCAAGATATCGGCATGGTTCTCGCCCGACGGCGCGCGTACCTTCATCCACGTTGGCCGACGGCGCAACGGTGAGGGCGTGGCCTCATTCGGCGACTCGGGAACGTCGGTCGCGGGCGGGTGGGAGGGGTGGTGGGTCATAAGAAAGGGCTTTCTAGGGTTTATCAGGATTTTCGTTTCTTTTTGGAGCGCTCTGTGCTACTCCCACGCAAGAAGGCTCCAATGTCTTCATTTTGAGTGATCTTCACGTTACCGTTACCACCAAAGATGTCCTTTAACTCCTCAATAGCTCTCTTATCTTGAGAAGAGCTTGAGTGAGAACGAATGCAAGCCTTGAATTGGATTTTTCCTGAATATATCCTCTTCAATTTTTTCGAGAGAAAATCATAAGTTTTCTTTATCTGCTCTGGTGCAGTCCCTGTCTGTCCTCTTTTTAATTCTACCAAACACAATGTCCTGCGTTCTTCTCCCTTCTTTGCATAGAAAATAATAACATCACAGATTTTTCCTTGATTTTGACCTTCACTCATCTCTTTCTGCAATGGGCAAAGATCATCGTCTATGCGAAAGAAGAGAATCGTTTCTCCTGCTTCTGGATCAACCCGAATATTGGCTCCCGATTCTCCACAACTCGTCTTCCCAACGAGAAGGCAATGAAGCAGTAGGATATTTAGAGGCATTGCACGACTCACTATATTTCAAAGAAGATATCACTCACTCTCTCCGAGACATTGCTGAATGTCCGCCAATCAATCATCCCCTCTTCATCAAGGATATTCTTGACCTCACCCTTCTCAAAGAGATACACCGACACATCATCCTGTGAGATGAATGATTCCGGTTTCTGCAAGAAAAAGAGGTCTTGTATTTCCTCTTTGTTTGGATGCTTTGCAGCCTTCATTAGGTTCACGAGGTGGTCAACCATATAGGAGCTGTGGGTGGTAATAAGAACGTTCAGGCCCGCTTCAATCAACAAGGCCAGAAACTCCATGAACTTTACCTGCGCTTCCGGGTGGAGGTTCATCTCTGGTTCGTCTATGACGAGTAACTCCCTGGGTTTCGCAACATAGCGAAGGTAGAGCACCAGCGGGGCAAGTTCTTTGACCATAGATGAAGAGGCGGCCATGTCTAGGGTGACATTTTCACTAGCCTGAAAAAGCAGTTCCCGTTTCGGGTCTGGTTCCTTTGGGGAGAGATCAGTTGTTCCCCCTAATACATACTCTTCCAAAAGAGAAGCAAGATCTATGAAGTTCTGTATTTCAGGGGTTTCTTCGGCTTCTTGCTGACGCTCTGTCCAACTCCTTTCAAATGTCTCGTGGTGGAGCAAACCCAAGAATATTCCTAGGTAGACTGGTGCTAATCGAGGTTGTGCCTCTTCTTTTTCAAGAAGATCTCTTAGTTTTGACGATTCATCACTGGCGGCACGGTTGAAGGGATAGGTGATAAATGTTGTTCGCTCTGTGGGGAATATTCGTATTTCATTATGTAGAGCATGTGGTAAAAGAAAAAAGACGTTTTGGGCCATGAAACCGCAAATAACGCGGTAAGGCAATTTCTCTGATAGGGGGTCTTTCGTCTCTGTATAGAAATAGAGAAAAGGATCCTCGCTCTCCTTTAAAGTACGTAATAACGCTTTATCACTGCGTTGACTAATACCAATTCCTGATTGTGAACCCATATTATAGATTTCCGAAGGGAGATCCTTGCTCTCTGCAAAAGAACATTTTATCTCAAACTCAGGGAAAGACACCCTTTTTGTGCCCATAAACTTACTTAACCACTCACGTGCCGAAAGAGACACCTCGTGGAAATACTGTTCGCCATAGCGGTGGGCAAAATCGACAAGATTAATTCGTGCATTCCCTTCGTCAATCAATTGGGTTATAGCTTGGTGTAATTCAGGGTATTTCTGTTCTATACTGTCGGTCTGGTCTATAAGCCGCTGCACATATTCGCGTAACCCGTAATGGCCAAGAACAGCAGCAAGAGAATAAGCTACCCAGGTTTTGCCTGAATTGTTCGGCCCCACGAATACGGTTAGAGGGCGAAGATCGATGTTCGCGTCTTGTATAACGCCTATGTTACGAATACGAATGTGCATATACCCCTCTTTCATACGATATCTCACACAGCGACAAACGGCGGAATGGGAGGACACGGCGGGAAGGACGGGTTGGAGATAGGAGCGCCTGCCCCAGAGCGGTGGTGCAGGCATATCAGCGGAAGGGCTGTGGTTGTGGAGGGCAAGAGCAAGAGACAAATATTATCAAGCGAACAATGATGATGTGGTAGCAATTATTGTTGTGCTTGCCACAGCCGCAGTTTCGAGTCGCGGCACCCGCTCACAAACGTCCGGCTATCGGGGCTAAAGGCGATGCTAGTGACCCCATCGCCGTGCTGGTCGAGCTTGTGGACGGGGGAATTGTCGTTCAGCCGCCAGAGGATGGCCGATTTATCGGCGCTGCCCGAGCCAAGCAATGTGCCATCGGGACTAAAAGAGAGACTATGAACAAAGTTGGAGTGGGTTTCGAGCGTATCGAGCAACCGCCCATCGCTCACGCGCCACAACCGGATATTGGTATCGCCCCCGCCCGATGCCAAAAGCCGTCCGTCGGGGCTAAAGGCGACGGCCAGGACGAAGTTGCGGTGCCCTTCTAAGGTCTGTTCCAGGTTGCCATCTTCGACATTCCACATTAACACGGTGGTATCATAGCAACCTGCTGCAACCAATGTGCCATCGTGGTTGAATGCGAGGCTGTGGATAATCCCCGCCGTCAGCGAATTGACCTCTTCCATCGAGTCTTCGGTCACCTTAAACAGCGACACGGCACTCGACCACCCCCCCGCAGCGAGGAGCGAGCCATCTGGGCTGTAGGCGACGGCTTCGATGGCGTCTATCTCAACCTGATGCGCCTCTGCGCCATCTTTCACCCACCACACCCGCACGGTCTTGTCTTCGCTGCCCGACGCAAGCATACTCCCCTCAGGATGGAAGGCAATGCTGCGAATCACCCCCGTATGGCCTTCAAGCGTGCGTATCAGCGAACCATCATTCAGTTGCCATAGAGCGATGGTATTATCTTCCCCGGCCGTCGCGGCCATCAACCCATCTGGGCTATAGGCCACGGCCAAGATAGAGCTGCCGGTCGTGACCGTTCGGATGAGGCTTCCTGGAGGCTCATTTGCCTCTAATTTCTTTTCCTTTTCTTGCCCACTACCATTACCATTACCATTGCCTTGGCCGTCACCCTGGCCGCCATCTCCTTGTCCGCCCTGGCCTCCTCCTTGGCCACCTTGGTTCATTGCGGGGCCGGTGACGGTCAAGTTTTGCGCCGAGACGTGCAAATTTTCCGTGACCACCGGACTATCTTCGCCGCCGAGGGGACGAGTATGCCGCCGTTGCAGTTGTTGACGCATTTGTTGCGCCGAAGCCGGTCGATTGTCGGTGCTGAGCGAGAGGGCATCTTGCAAGGCCTTCGCAACAGACGGAGGGATGTGCGAATTCATCTCAGACGCCAGCGGGAGAGGGTCTTTTTGGTTGTTAAGCAGGCTAGCCGCACGGGCAAGTGCATCGGGTGGCCGCTCACCCGTCATAATATGATACATCGTGGCGGCAAGCGAATAAAGATCACTGCGCGGGTCTGGTTCAGATCCTCGGATTTGCTCCATCGGTGCATAGTGGGGCGTATAGCCCTCCACGCTGCTCCGCGTGATGGCAGAGAGGTCTCCCCCACGCGCCAGCCCAAAGTCGAGCAGGATAATGGTTCCTTGGGAGGTCAGCTTCAGGTTTTGGGGCTTGATATCGCGGTGAATGACCGGTGGACGCTGTGTATGGAGATAGTGCAGTGCGCTCAATAGCTGATCCATCCACTGCATAGCCCACGGCACGACTTCCGCTGGCGGGAATTTCCCCCCAAGCCGCTCCATTCGGACAGCCAGATCATCGCCGCCCACAAATTCCATCACGAGAAACTGGCCATTTCCCTCGGAAAAGTGGTCAATCACGTTGGGAAGGGCAGGGTGTCGAAGACGAGCAAGCAGTTGCGCCTCGCGCTCAAAGGCCCGTTGCATCGAAGCATCGTGAAAGAAGGTTTCCTTCAATGCAACCGCAAGCTTCAAGCGCGTGTCATACGCTTTGTAGACGGAGCCCATACCGCCCTGTCCTATCTGAGACTCTATTTCATAGCGGTTTTGCAAAATGGTTTTCGGCGTTAGCATACATCTTTCCCCTTACAGCTGGGGCGTTCTCATTCCTTCCCTCGAAGCTAGCATACGATCTTTTCAACAGCACACCAAGCAAAAAATCGTGTCGTACAGCGCGGCAGGATAGACAACAAACACCCTATATATTATCATAAAATCCGCCCTAAATTAACAGGGATCATGAACCCATTGGCTCTCTCGTTCGCCTGCTCCCATTGGCAGGGGTCTTTGGAGAGGGCAGAACCACGGGTTTTTTCTATTTGCGTGCAACATAGAGCTATGCTATGCTTTGCACATCAACTCGTTACATTTATTTCGGTTCTTACAACAAGAAGCCTCAAGGTTTTTTGTGGAGGTTTTTTATGATAGTCGTCACCAATCGTATTCACGTGACCCCAGAATTTGCAGACCAGTTGGAAGAGCGATTTCGCAATCGTTCCGGTCTGATCGACCAAATGCCAGGATTTATCCGCAATATGGTCTTGCGCCCCTCCAACGAAGGTGATCCCTATGTCATTATGACGCTGTGGGAAACACGCGAGCACTTTGATGCGTGGACGCAATCAGACTCCTTTAAGCACGCGCACGCTAAGCGGATGCCAGAACAAAGCCAAACGGCCCCCAATCACGTTGAGATCTATGAAGTCGTGATGGATACGGAGCAAAAGGGCTAGCTTTCCCACTATTGTTGTCTGTTATTCCGTCTATGTTATCTCTTATCTACCATATTCCTATAGCAGTTGGAAGGAAACTACCTACATGAGCGATCAGCAAGGGCAATCATCGCAAAAACGGTTTGTTGGCAAAGTAGCAATCGTGACAGGAGCGGCGTCAGGCATCGGGCAAGCCACTGCCCACCAGTTTGTGCAGGAAGGGGCCCACGTGGCCATCTGTGGCGACCTCAACATGGAAGGGTTGCAAGAAACCGCCCGCAAGATTGAAGAGGCGGGGGGGCAATGCTTGATGTCGCGCGTCGATGTGCGCAAGCGCGATGAGGTAGAAGCGTTTGTCAAGGCGACGATTGAGAAGTTTGGCACGGTCGACATTCTCGTCAACAACGCCGGTACCGGCCAATTTGTGCCGTTCCCCAACATGACCGAAGAGGAGTATGACCGCGTGATGGATACCAACGTCCGCGGCATTTTCTTCTTCTGCCACACCGTCCTCCCCACGATGCTGGAGAAGGACTATGGCAAGATTGTCAATGTAACGTCGGTGATGGCCGAGGTTGCCGCTCCTGCCCAAAGCATCTACGGCACCAGCAAAGCCGCCGCCAAGATGCTCACTCAAGGCATTGCGATTGACACCACTGGTCGTAATATCAATGTCAATGCGGTGGCCCCTGGGATGGTGCTCACCGGCTTGACGCGCAATATGTTTAGCGATGAAAAGCGAACAGAGATGTTCTTGCAACGCATTCCTAAGCGCCGCATCGGTCAGCCGGAAGATATCTCATCAACCATCCTATTCCTCTGCAGCGACGAAGCTTCCTACATCCACGGTACGACCATTACGGTCGATGGCGGGATGAGCTGCACCCGCATCTAACACGTGCACGTGCCCACGCACTCGCGCTGGCATACAGAATATGGAGCAAGAACAAAAGCCCTGTCCTCCCACACACCTGGTGAGAGGATAGGGCTTGTCGTTGGGGAGAAACAAGCACAAGAACTCCTGTGTGTTTCTCCTAAAGACTTAAAGAGAGAGGAATATTAGTTATCCTCTGCATCCGCGGCGTCGGCTTCTTCGTCGGCGTCAGCCTCTTCAGCCTCTTCTTCGTCGGCGTCAGCCTCTTCTTCGTCGGCGTCGGCTTCTTCGTCGGCGTCAGCCTCTTCAGCTTCTTCCTCGTCGGCGTCAGCCTCTTCAGCTTCTTCCTCGTCGGCGTCGGCTTCTTCGTCGTCTGCTGTGCTTTCTTCTTCTTCTGCCGAGAGGTCACGCGCAGGCAGCCCTTCATCCGCCAAGATTTTCATGGCGTCCTTGACGGGCATCCGCACAACACCCTCATCTTCATCGGCCCACCCGTAGCTTGTCAGGATGGCCTCTTCTTCTGCCAAGAGTGTCTCATATTCGCCTGTGTCGGCAAATGTTGGCAGATTTGGCTCCATGGGGAGGCTCCCCACCAAGACGATCAAGAGGGCAAGCACGATAAATGAGCCAGTGGCGATAATGATGCCACGAGTAATACTTTCGGTTTCAGTAAGTTCGCGCTCTGGCTCAACACGATCTGGTATCTCACCAAAGATCTCGCTGGGTGTTGCTCGTGTCTCTTTCTTTTCCTTATCCATGCCCTAATGCCTCCTGATACTGCGGATCGCCGGTTGAGAGAATGGGGCGGCGTTTGAGGATCTCAAGGAAGATCCAGATCCACACCCCTCCCAGCCCAATGGGGGCCACATAGTTCATCCAGTGGACATCTGAGAGTCGCTGGTTGAACGCGGGCACGACGATCCAGAACAGGTCTACAAACCGCATCACAAAGATGACCAACGCGACTTTCCACAGATACTCGATCTTGCGTTTCATAAAGCGTTGGAGCAACAGGAAGAACGGTAGCACAAACTGGACAAGGATGATCGCCACCGCCAAGACATTCCAGCCGTCTGTGTTGCGGTGGATGTACCACGGCGTCTCTTCGGGGAGGTTGCCCGACCAGATAATGATGAACTGTGACAACGACATGTACGTCCACAAAATGGTAAATGCGAAAAGCAAATTCCCCAAGTCGTGGAAGTGTTTCGTGCTCAGAAGCCCTTGCATCGGCTCGCGCTTGGAGAGTATTGCAATCATCATAATCATAAAGGCAAAGGTAGTCAGCCCTTGACCGATGATGAAGATCACCCCATAGATGGCGGAGAACCAATGTGGCTCAAGCGACATCCCCCAGTCGAAAGAGGCAAAGGTCATCGTCAAGATATAGAGGACGATGCCCGGGCCGCTGAGAGCGCGCAATTTGCCAGAGAAATCTTTGTCTGTGGTGTCTTGCAGCCGCGACCAGCGGTTGAGAAAGAACAGGAAAGCCATCCACAAGACAAAGTAGACGCCAGCACGGATATAGAAGAACGACACATTGAGGTATGGCGCTTTGCGTTGCAAAATCACGTCGTGTGCAACGGTGTCCGGTTGTGCCCAGGGGTAGAGGTCTGGCATGGCAAAGAGCGCGATAGGAATAAAGATCACTGCCATGAGCGGGATGGTGAGCGCCGACGCCTCAAGCAGCCGCCGTACCGCATACCCCCACTTTCCACCCGTAAGGTATTGGAGCATAAGCAGGGCCAAGCTCCCCAGCGGGAGGGCAAGCCAGAACAGGAAGGCAAACAGGTATGACTGAAAGAACGTGTCGCGTCCTCCGCCAAGCAAAAACCCTGCTGCCCATCCCGCAAGCCCCAAGACCCCAATGATAATCGCCGGTACTTGGACACGTGTCAATTGAGGTTTGATACTATCTGTCTGATTCATTGATGTGTATCCTACACTGCTGCGGCTTGGGGGGAGCCAACCAACGTGGGCTATCCCTGCGGAATGGTACTCACGTGGGTGTTCCCCCTCCACAAGCCACCCTGCTATTCGCACTCCTCCTTGAAGGATTTTCCATCGGGTACATCGTCACACGTTGCGTTTTGGCTGAGCTGCAACGCGCGAACGTAGGCGATGATGGCCCACCGATCTTCTGGTGGCAGTTTTGGCCCATACGGGTACATGTTGCGGAAGCCGTTGGTAATCACATCGAAGATGTAGCCCACGGACGCTTCGCGCAACCGCTTGTCATGGTAGTTGGCTGGTGGCGTCAAGCCGTGCCGCTGCACCATTCCCATCCCGTTGCCAACACGACCGTGGCACGGTGCGCAGAAGATGTCAAACCGATCCTGCCCCCGCCGCAATATCTGGATCGTGATGGGGTAGGGAAACTCGGTGACATATTCGCCATCGATTTGGCCGGTGTAGAAATGTTCGTCAGCAAGCACCTGGCTCTGCGACACGGTGCCGGGGACTCGTGGTCGAGAGATCTGCCCGTTCTCGAACAGGTGAGTCGCCTCGGTTTGCATGTTGGGCTTCTTGAATTTGTCTTGGTCGTACATGCTTTGGTGACACCCGGTTGCCATGAGGACCATACACACCACAAGCCCCCCCATGACCACCTTGCTCAGGGTGAGTGAAGATCGGTGTCTTATATCACTCCACATGCTTGAGAGTCCTTTACTGCTCAACATCAGCTATCCTCTTGGCTCCCAGACTTCGCAAGAACTGGGTCGTGGTCGTTTGGTCAAACATCGGATCCACGGCTTCAATGCACAGGAAAAACCGATCTTGCGAGGCGCGTTCAAACCCTGGCGCATTAAAGACGGGGTGGTAGGGCTTGGGCAACCCATTGAGTGCCAACATCCCGATGACAGCCGAGAAGGCAGCAAACAACACCATCGATTCGAAGGTGATCGGAATAAATGATGGCCAACTCAACATCGGGCGGCCCCCGACGTTCAACGGGTAGTCCATGACCGCTGTCCAGGATTGCAGCAAGAACCCGGCGGTCATACCGGTCAAGCCCCCCGCCAACACAATGGGCGGTACCCACGTGTTGTGGTGTTCCATCGCCTCAAAAAGCTCGTGAATGGGGAATGGCGAGTAGGCGTCCATATCGCGGTAGCCCACCTCCCGCGCACGAGTCACCGCTTCGACGATCTCGTCGGGCGTCTCAAATTCAGCTATCAGGCCGTACAATGACGACTTGCGTTTCTTCATATCTCTTATACCTCACTGGACAAGGTACCAATTGTCTCGCCACGGCATCCTAGTGATGCGATGATTTTCCGGCGGCCTTTTCGTTCTCGTTGTGTTGGAGCATCTGCATCTCAAAGATGTTGATCATCGGCAAGAAGCGGATGAACAGGAACATCAAGCCAAAGAAGAGGCCAAACGTCCCCACATAGAGCGAGATATCCCAGAACGTCGGCTCGTAGAGATCCCACGATGACGGCAGAAAGTCGCGCTCCAAGCTCATCACGACGATGACAAACCGCTCCAACCACATGCCCACGGCCACGACGAGGGTCAGCAGCCAGACGACGATCAAGTTGCGGCGCAGCGGCTTAAACCACATCAGCTGTGGCGCAAGGCCGTTGCAGAAGATCAGCATCCAGTAGGCCCATGCATTTGGCCCAAAGAAGCGGTTTTCGACCATAAACAACTCGTAGTCGTTGCCGCTGTACCACCCGAAGAAGACTTCGAGCATATAGCCGTAGAGAACGATCAAGCCGGTCGCCAACATCACCTTACACATATTTTCGATGTGCCGCATGGTGATGAAGTCTTCCAGTTTGTAGAGCTTGCGGATGGGGATCACCAACGTGAGCACCATCGCAAAACCGGCAAACACTGCACCAGCCACGAAGTAGGGCGGGAAGACCGTGACGTGCCAGCCTGGAAGGATCGAAACGGCAAAGTCGAGACTCACGATACTGTGCACCGACAAGACCAGAGGCGTCGACAACCCCGCCAAGAGCAGGTAGGCCATCTCATAGCGGTGCCAGTGGATGGCCGAGCCGCGCCAACCCAACGACAAGATCCCATAGATAAAGCGTGCTTTGGGGTCAGTCGCGCGGTCGCGCATCTTGGCGAAGTCGGGTATCAACCCGATCAGCCAGAACATCAAGGAGACGGTGGCATAGGTGGAAACCGCGAAGACGTCCCACGCCAGTGGGCTGCGGAACTGCGGCCACATATACATCGTGTTGGGGTAGGGTATCAACCAATAGAAGAGCCACGGGCGGCCCAAGTGCAAAATGGGGAACATGCCCGCACATGCCACCGCGAAGAGCGTCATCGCTTCGGCAAATCGGTTGATCGAGTTGCGCCACGTCTGGTGTAAAAGCAGCAAAATGGCTGAAATCAAGGTACCGGCGTGGCCGATACCGATCCACCACACGAAGTTAATAATCGCAAATCCCCAGTCGGCTGGGTTGGAAACCCCCCAAATACCGATACCACGGACAAGGAGGTTGCCAATGGAGTAGAGCATCAACATAAAGAGCAAAAATGCGATGCCAAACCCAATGATCCACCACTTGGGGGTTCCCTTTGAGATGGGGATCTCGTTTACCCGTTCCTCAATTGTCCCAAACGTATGCCCCGGCGCGATGACCGGGTCAAGCTGATCGATCTTTTTCAGCTTTCCTACACTCTCAGATTGCATCAGTTACTGCTACCTTGCTAGTACTCACCAGTACTCTCGTTCCTGTTTCAATGGGCACCGCGGCGTGCATCACATCGTGGCAATGCACTCTGGCGCGTGCCATCTTGTCCACAGGCAGCCATGAACGCCCCCGATGTATCCCCTTGCACCGGGGACGATCATAGCCGTGCGATACGCTTGGTTATGCACCATGCTCAGCAGAGGATTCGTCGCCGTCGTGGCTCTCCTCCACTGGTGGCTCTATCTTTGGATTGGGGTTGCGAACCCGCGCCAAGTAGGTCGTGCGCGGCTTGGTGAGGAGCTCGCCGAGCAGACTGTAGTTGTGGGGTTCGTTCCTGAGCTGAGCAACGTGGCTGAGGGGGTCGCTGATGTCGCCAAACGTGATTGCTTGGGTCGGACACGCAGCCTGACACGCCGTAAGAACGTCACCATCCTCAAGATCCACCCGCTCGCGCTTGGAGACGATACGCGCTGCATTGATGCGCTGCACACAGTAGCTGCACTTCTCCATCACCCCACGGGTGCGGACGGAGACGTTGGGGTTGCGGCCCATCTTCAGCGTTTCCTCGTCGGTTGCGGCATACTCAAAGAAGTTAAAGCGTCGAACCTTGTACGGGCAGTTGTTTGAGCAGTAGCGCGTGCCCACGCAACGGTTGTAGACCATGTCGTTCAGCCCCTCAAGGCTGTGGACAGTCGCCGCCACCGGACACACCACCTCACACGGTGCCAGTTCACATTGCACACACCCGAGCGGTTGGTGAACCACCTGCGGGTTTTCTAGCCCACCGGCATAGTAGCGGTCGATGCGGATCCAGTGCATCTCACGCCCGCGGGTCACCTCTTCGCGCCCAACAATGGGGATATTGTTCTCAGATTGGCAGGCAACCACACACGCATTACAACCCGTGCACGCGCTGAGGTCGATCACCATGCCCCATGAGTTGCCTTCCCATTCTTGGCCAGTTTGGTCACTCAACCACGGTTTCTTTTCCGCGGTCTCAAACTCTGGGAAGATCGCTTCTGGCTCATGGCCGCCGTGCGCGCCAATATGGTGAGCAAATTCGGGATCTTGCTCAAACTGATGCAGCGTTCCCATGCGAGCCAGTTCCTTCACCCGCTCGTTCATTCTCTCGTTCAAGTGGGTGTTGGGAACTTCGACGCTGTTGTGGTGCTGGGTGCTTGCGAGGTAGTAGCTCGTTCCAAGACTGAAGACCTCGGCACCAGACCCAAACCAGAGGGCGTCTGATGTTCGGATGGGGTAGGCATTATAGCCGATACCAGAGCCAACTTGCCCTGCTTGCGTGCGGCCATACCCCAAATAGACCGTGATGGAGTTGTCGGCATGGCCCGGCAACACCCACAATGGCCCTTGGATCGACCCGCCATTGTAGTTAATCTGCACCATGCTCTCATTCACCAGGCCCATATCAAAGGCCGTACGCGGGCTGATCATAATCGCGTTGTCCCACGTAATCTTGGTGATGGGCTTGGGCGTCTCTTGCAGCCAGCCGTTGTTCGCATAGGAGCCATCCCACACGGTCGGGTCTGGGCGGAAGACGATTTCAAGGCCACCGTCGCCGTTCTTTGACGAACGCGACAACCGGTCGCTCGTCAGCGAGACTTTCTTGGGCTTGAGCGCGGTGTTTTCGATGAAGCCATCTTGCAGCACCAACTCCCATTCTTTGTCAGTCCGTCGGAGTTCGTTGCTCTTCTCCCAGTTGGTACGCACAATATCGTGGCCGGAGATATCATCCTCGCCCATCAGCGCGGCGACGAGTTCGTGAGCCGATTTGCCGCCGTAGAGCGGGGCAATCAACGGTTGTACGATACTCACCGTGCCGTCGTAGGCATACGCATCGCTCCAGGCCTCAAGATAGTGCGTGGCGGGAAGGTGCCACGTGCACAAGCTGGAGGTTTCATCGTAGTAGAGGCTCAGGTGAACGCTCGTATCGACATTCGACAACGCTTCGGCAAAGCCAAAGTCGGCGGGCGCGTTGTAGGCGGGGTTGCCACCTATGATGACCAACACATCCACATCGCCATCGTCCATGTCATCGCAGAGCTCTTCTAAGCCTGCAACCTGCTCCATCGGCTTCGGCTCAACTGGATCGGTGTAGAAGACCGTCTTGCCAACGTTCCCAAGCGCCTCGTTGATAGCATGAACAACCGCGTGGACTTCTGGCGGTTGCTGCTCACCCGCGATGACGATGCTTGCGCCGCGGTGGTCTTTGAGATCCTCAACGAGTTCCTCAACCCACGTGCCGGAGATGCTATCAACCGACCCAACGTTGACATCCAACTCGTCGGCGACCATACGCGCAAAGTCTTCGATTTGGCTTGCGCGGAGAGGCAACCGGTGATCGGCCATCCCCCCCGTCAACGACGAGGTGGCCTCCACCACGTAAAGACGGTTCATGTTGGAGCTGTCTTTGCGCGGCTTGCGGCGCTTGCCAAAGTCTGACTGGTAGCGCAGTTCGTAGCCCGAAGACAGGAAGTCGGCATCGAGAGAGAGCACCACATCGGCCTCTGTGAAGTCGTAGCGCGTCTCAACATACTCGTCGAAGGCAAGCTTCGCCCCCGCCCGCACATTATCGCGGTTGATGGGGTCATACTGATACCACTTCGCAGAGGAGTATTCCTTTAGGAAGTCGTTCAGTTGTTCGGCAAGGGTCGGCGAGATGACCGTTTCGGTCAAGATGCAAACGCCTTTTCCTGACCCCTTGATCTTGCCGGGAACATCGTTGAGGAAGTTCTCCCAACTGCTTTCTGCTCCCGAGCGCATGACCGTTTTGGAGCGGTCGGGGTCATACATAGTCAAGATAGACGCCGAAGCAAACACATCGGTCGTGCCAACACTACCGGGGTGCTTGCTGTTGCCCTCGATGTGGGTGGGGCGTCCTTCGTGACTTTCAACGACTACCCCTCGACCCGTGCCGTTGAAGGCAAACGTTGTGGCAAAAAACAACGGAACGCCAGGCGTATATTCGGGTGGGGGGACGACATATGGTACGATGCGTTCCTCTGGCTGCAGCGGGCCACAAGCGGTGAGTCCGGCGAGGGCAAATGACGCCCCCATCAGCTTGAGGAACGTTCGACGACTGACCGAATTTGTCAAGTCAGCAGCCGCTCCGTTCGGAAACTCACTGTGGAGAAACTTCTGAAACTCCTCAGTGTTTGCCAGTTCGTCAAGGCTCCGCCAGTATTGCTGCCCCTTTGCATCGGAAAGGCGCTCACGGATCGCAGCCAAGTCAACTTGGTTTGTGGTTTTCTTCATCATCTGTGGCACACAGAGCAGTTCGTTATTTGCTCGATTTTCCAAGTACGGTGACAATCCAAGCAGAACCCCATATAGAGCGTCTCTGCTTTGTAGGTTATCGGCATTTCCTCGACATTGCCATGACAGGCTTCGCAATCAATGTTTCGTCCACGCACGTGCATGCTGTGGTTGAAGTAGACGAAATCGGGCAAATCTGTCACGCGCACCCATTCGATGGGATCCTTCTCTTCGCGTGCGTCGGTCAGTTCTTGCAACCACAGGCTCCCCTGAATCTCGCTATGGCAAGCGAGGCAGCTATCTACCGACGGCAACCCGGCAAACGACGAACGCTCTGCCGAGGTATGACAGTAGAGGCAGTCGATACCAAGTACTCCAGTATGGAGTTGGTGGGTAAAGGGAACGGGCTGCTCCCGCGGTACGTTGATACGTCGTATGATGTGCGACCGATCAAACACCGCGAGACCAAGCAACACGAGGATAAGGATGTAGACGGCGCTGAGAGCGCCTACCTTTGCGATAACATTGGCCCTGGGACGGAAGATCTGACCCATTGAGAAATGCTACCCTTCCTTACAATACGGTATTAGTTGCAGAAGATACACTAGCCAACTACCGCCTGCCAAAACAGGCAGCTTGCCCAAGCCAGGGCGTCCGGGAAGGTTGACAGCTCCCCGCGGCTCCGTAGAGCCATATCGTGGTTCTAGAGCACACAGCCCACACCCGTCGCCCAAAGACCGAAAAACGACCGCGAGACGGTTGGATGTGCCGGTTGTTCATAGAACCCCATATGATGCGCTCTCTCAACGGTTGAGAACCGCTCCTCTGCCTGTGTATTCTTCAGCTTGTGGATGAGAGACGCGCCCATGGACACGCACAGATAATAGCACAGATAAGTCGTATCGACAAGATTCCTGCCCGAGGGCGGAAAGGCTTTGCAAAAGCCCATTAACTGACGACGAAGTTGACGTGTGACATTATGTCAATATTGTGAATATTGTCACAAAAGTCGCCCAACTATACCACACTCTTTCCCGATGAGTCAAATGTGAGTGATAACCCTCGGATCTTAATCCCCTACCCCTTCCTGATCGCCTATCTCCCCCCTCCACACCACGACCACGTCTTCACCTTGTACCGCGTCTGCAAAAGGAATTGCTTCAATTTGCCCGTGCTTTTGCCGCACTGGTAGTCGCTGTTGTGTTTGCTTTTCATACATACCAAGTACGACCGCATATGCTCCCGCTGGCAAGGTCTCTGGTATGGGCATCACCACCTCCGTCTTCACAAACCGCCCCGCCTGCCACCTGCTTGTCGGGTAGGGCTGGTCGATCTGTGCATATCGTTGCCCATCCTCCCCAATCAAGTGCGCAAACACCCAATAGTCCTCTGGCACGGGGGTGAGCGCTTGCCATACCACCGTATAGACCGCTTCGTGGCCGCGGCGGGGGGGGATTTTCTGCTCCGTGCCCCACAGATATATCGCATCGCCGATGGTGGCTGCGAGCGGAGGCTCTCCCAAGAGCGGCGGCGCATCGTAGACCCACGCATAATCTACCCCGTGAATGGTGACGGTGTGGAGGGGCGTTATCGTGCCGTGCAGCGCGCTGAATGGGGGGGGAGGGTTTCCTCCCTGCACCTGGTAGATGTAGGTCACCACATAGCCCGCCCCCGCCTTGAGCCGCCCCTGGTCGGGGAAGGTGGCGCGCGCGCCCTCCTTCAGGAAGGGGTCGAGCGATGTGATCATATGGCTGATGGTCAGCACATCGGTGATATCCTCTTGCTCATTGAGCCACGCCGCCACCTGCTCCAACCCCTCGCCCCACCCCACCGCGACATTACGCGCACCTGCCTCTGCGCCGCCCAATAGCTGATTGAAGGCGGCGATGCTGTACGGGTGCCACCACCAATTATTGATGATTGCCACGGCACACAGCATCCCCACCGGCAGCATACCCGTGTGTCTGATGCGCATGGCACGGAGTTTTTGGGCGAGGGGCGAAGCCCACGGGGCCAAGAGTGAGAACGTCCCTATCCACCCCGCCGCCGCAAGCATATCGACCGCGGGGAAGACCGGCACCAGGTAGCGGTTGAACTTCTTGGGGAAGACGCTCAAGCCAACCGTGAAGATGATGACAAATGCGGTCAGGAGGGCGAGGGTGCGGCGGGCTGAGGGGGAAAACTGCTTCCACGCCACGGCAATCAGCAAAACGCCGATCAGCGACCACGGCGTCATCCGCAGTACCAGCGAGACGGGGTAGTAGCGCAGACCGGGGGCGGGGTTGGGTTCGCCGAGGAAGAAATTGCCCGTCATATGGGGTTGCGCCCCTTCGATGGCCACGCCCGCGTGCATCGCCTCATACACTTCCATTGGCGCGGCCCACAGCGCTGGCCACACGACGAATGCGGTCACGGTGGCCGCCGCGCCCCACACCCCCACTTGCATTGCCGCCGCCGCCACACGATGCCATCTTGCGTGATTATGCTGCGATATCCACGCAAAGAGTGCAACCGCCGGTAGGAGTGCGATGGCGGGCGATTTGCTCAACACGGCAAGCCCTGCCATCACCCCAGAGAGCGCTAGCCACCATCGTGAAGGGGAAAGCGGGGGAGAAGGCGAATCGGAGGAAGAATATTTCCACCCGACTGCCGCCGCGAGGAGGCTCAATGTTGCGAATGTCCCTGCAATCGCATCGACGTGCAGAAGGCGGCTATAGCCTATTACAAAGGGGTCTGTGGCCCAGAGAAACGCAGCAAGAAAGGCAAGCGTTGGCGGGAAGAGGCGGCGCAAGAGCGCAAATCCGGCCAATATACCGACCACGTGCGCCAATGCGATGGGCAGACGTTGTAGGGTTAGGATGGTGGTAATCGTCTCGTGGTGCAGGATCGCGTGATCGAAGAGGAAGCGCCGTAATTCCAACCCCGCCGCGCCCAGCCACATCGTCGTGACGCCTGGGTGTGTGGAGATGGCCATAGAGCCGTAATCGCCCGATTGCAGCGCCTTGATGAGCGAGTCGGAGCGGGTAAACCAAAATTCGGCCTCATCGTGCGTCAGGAAGCGGCCCAAATCGGCAATACGCAGCACCAAGGCGACAATGCCAATGAGGGGATATTGCCACCCGATGTGCTTTACCCACTGTTTTGCCCGTTGGATAGATGTGGATCGATGATTGTGCATATTTTAGCGTTCGGCCTGAGTCGAGAAGTTGAGCAGGATAAGCGCATGTTCGCCATCAAGCGCCGGATCGGCGGCGGTGGCGGGTGGTGTGGGCGCGAGCGGCAACCGTTGGCCCGTTTCCGGGTCGTACAACCCCATCACCACGTGGTAGTCTCCGGCGGGGAGATTTTCTGGTATAGGGATGGCGATTTCGGTGGTCACAAAGCGGTGCGGCTGCCATAATGAGGTGGCGTGTGGCATATCGATTTGGGCATACCGTCCCCCCGCCTCGCCAACCACGTGCGCAAAAAGCCATATTTCGTGCGATGGCTGTTGAGTGGTTTGCCAAAACAGCTTGAGGAGAAGCGGTTTTCCCCGTTCTATTGCCTCTTCCTGCTCCACCCCCCGCAGATGCAGTACATCACCAAAATTGGCCGGACGAGCGGTGGCGACCGGCGGCGGGACTTGGTAGATCCACGCATAAGGCACCCCGTGGATCGTCACCGTATGCACAGGCCGCTGCGATGGGTAAAAGCGGTCGAAGGGCGGGAAGACCGTCCCTTGCGCCTGGTAGATGTAGACCACAACATAGCCCGTTTTATCGGGAAGCTCATCGCTATGGGGCGTGGTGGCCTGCGCGCCGTGGCGGAGGTAGGGGTTCAGCGCCTTCATCATAATCGCCGCCGTGACCACCCCCGTGATATCCTCCTGCTGATTGAGCCACGCCGCCACCTGCCCATACCCTTCGCCCCACCCCACTGAGAAGGTCTCTACACCTGCCTGCGCCCCCCCCAAAAGTTGGTTGAAGGCGGCGATGCTGTATGGATGCCACCAACCCGCATTTGCAATCGCGAAGATGCTCACCAACCCAACGATAGAGTGCGCAAGACGGCGTTGGAGATGGGGGTTTTCCTGCGGCGGGTAGGCCAAAAAGTAGAAGTTGGCGAGGCCCATCACCCATTGGAATAACCGAAAACGGATATCGGAGAACCAATGCAGGAGACGGGAGAACGCATTTGCTCCCCACACAAGCCCCACCGCCGCCAGCACATCCAGCGCGGGGAAGGCAGGGATGAGGTAGCGGTTAAACTTCTTGGGGAAGAGGCTCAACCCGATCACGAAGAGCAAAATAAGGGTTGCGAGAGCGGCAAGAGTGCGATGGCTTTGGCGATTTGCTTTCCCTACCCACCACCACGCCCACGGAAGCAATAATACCCCGATCAGCGACCACGGCGTTGTGCGCAAGGCCAGTGCGACGGGGTAGAAGAGCAGGCCGGGGGCGGGTGTTGGCTCTCCCAAGAAGAAATTGCCCGTCATATGGGGTTGTGCGCCTTCTACTGCCACCCCCGCCTGCAACGCTTCGTAGACACGCATCGGGTTTGTCCACATCGCTGGCCAAAGTAGGATAAATGTCGCGGCGGCGGTGATACCCCACATCCCAAGCGGCCACATCGCATACACAAGGCAAATGAGAGGGCGGTTTGAGCCTTGTGAATGCTGCAAATGGTGATAGAGACGCTGCCCATAGCCAATACCAAGCACACCAATAATAGGTACAATGGCGAGGGCGGGCGATTTGCTTAGGAAAGCCAACCCTGCACATGCTCCCGACATCGCCTCCCACCGTGACCGCCGTTTTGGCATTGCAATCGGGTCATCGCGCCACGCCGCCAATGCCGCGAGGAGGCTAAGGGTCGCAAATGTTCCCGCCAACGCATCGACGTGCAGCAGGCGGCTATAGCCTATCACAAAGGGGTCTGTGGCCCAAAGCAGTGCCGCCAAGAACGCAATCAGCGGCGGGAAGAGGCGGCGGAGGAGGGTATACCCCACAATCACCCCCACGGTATGCACCACCGCCACCGGCAACCGCATCAGTGCCAGCAGCAAGGGAAATGGCACCTCTTGCACAAGCGAGAGCGAACGCAGGGCGCGCCGCAGGAAGATGCCGATAGTCCCCAGCCACATCGTCGTGACGCCAGGGTGCGTAGATATGGCCGTGGCGGTATAATCGCCGCGCAGGATGGCGTTGAGGAACATCTCCGAGCGGTCAATCCAGAATTCAACCTCATCGTGCGTCACAAAGCCGTCGAGGTCAAGCACCCGCAGCAGAAGCGCAACAAACCCAATCAGCAGGTAGCTGCCAATGAGAACCCTATTTGAGGTCTTATGGGTATGATTTCCCATATCGATGTGCCCACTCATGGGATATCTACCGTCTGCGGCAGGAAAAAGAGGTTGTAATGCTCATCATCAAGGGCAAACGGCGGGCTTGGAGAGGGCATATCGCTGGTGAACGGCAGCCGTGCGAAGTCATCAGGCCGATACACGGCCATCCCCACCCAATACTCGCCAGGAACCGCTTCACCAAGGGCTGTTTGCGGTAGCGGGATGGGATGATTCCATTGGTAAAACTGGCCAACTTCCCATTGAGTTGTCCGACCCGCCCCCGCCTCTCCGCCAACAGGAGCGACATCAATCTGCTGCACTCGTTGACCCTCTTGATTATACACGCCGACAAAGAGTTTTAGGTCTTCAGAGAGCGGTTTATCAGCATTCCATTGGGTGGTGAGGGTGATGGTTGTCGTCGCTGTGGTTGCGGCTGACGACACAGCGTTGACAGTATCGACATCGTAGCCGGTTAAGCGCATTCTATCGCCAAATACCGCGTTGACACGGTGATCGACTGGCGGCGGAGCATCGTAAATCCACGCATAATCGACCCCTTTGAGCCGAACCGTATGCAGCGGGGTGATTTTTCCATAAAAGGCATCGTACGGCGGGGATGGCAATTTACCTTGTGTATGGCGAATATAGACGATAACATAGCCCGCGGCGTCTGGCAGCGCACCATCTTCCGCCCCATTACTCTGCGCCCCCTCCCGCAAATACGCATTAAGCGCCGTCTGCCACTGGCTGACCGCAATCACATCGGTGATATCGGGCTGCTGGTTGAGGTAGTCGGCGACCTGCTCATACCCCTCGCCCCACCCCACCACAAAGGCCTCCACGCCTGCCTGCGCCCCGCCAAGCAGTTGGTTGAAGGCGGCGATGCTGTATGGATGCCACCACACCGCATTGGAAAGCGCAAAAACCGTTATCCCTCCCACTGCCAACCGCACGGCGCGGGAAGAAATTGGCCGTTCCCAAGAGACATGGCAGGGGAGCATCTCGCAGCCGGAAACAGGCAACCACGATTGGAGTAGCCGCAATGTCCGTTTTACCCCATCCTGAAGCCACATCGCTCCCCATACCACCCCTGCCGATGCCAGGATGTCGAGGGCGGGGAAAGCGGGCATCACATAGCGGTTGAACTTCTTGGGGAAGAGGCTCAAGCCGATGGTGAGCAGGATGGCGAACCCCGCCAATACGGCAAGATGGCGGGCGGTGGTGCGAGATGTCCGCGCATACCGCCACACAACACCCAATATCATTACCCCGATGAGCGTGATAGGCGTCAGGCGAAGGGCGATGGCGACTGGGTAGAAAAATATACCGGGCGTATCGGTTGGCCTCCCCAAAAAGAAATTCCCCAGCATATGCGGGCTAGTCGCTTCGGTCTCCACCCCGCCCAGCAGCAGCAGAAACGCTTTGTGCGGGCTACCCCACACCGCAGGCCACCCGCCAACAATCATCGCCACACACCCCATCCCCCATACCAGGGCCGAGAGGAGATAGACGCGATTGGGAAAACGTTTATAGAAGGGCAGGGTAGAGGGCGGGGTGTGGTCATATGCACTGGCAAGCGCCATAATTCCCACCGTCGGGATGACCATCAACGCGGGCGATTTACTCAAAATGGCCAACCCTGCATTGATACTTGACACAGCCAGCCATCCCCATTGCAATGGCGTAAAAGTGGTATGGGGCGTATTGGGAGGGTCTTCATGTGGGTGGTTCCAGGCAAGGCACGCCGCTAAGAGGCTCAATGTCACAAATGTCCCCGCTAAGCCATCCACGTGCAGGACGCGCTGATAGGCGATGGCAAAGGGATCTACCGCCCATAGGAACGCCGCCAGGAATGCGATGAGCGGGGAGAAGAGCCGCCGCAGCATCCCATAGCCCACCACGACGCCTATCCCATTGACAAGCGCAGCAGGCAGCCGGTGGAGGGCAAGGATGAGTGGGTACGTTTCTGTGGTCAGGAAGCCCTGCTCAAAGAGGAATTGGCGCAGGGCGATACCCGCGCTGCCTAGCCACATCGTCGTGACGCCCGGATGGCCAAGCACCGGCATCGCGCTGAAATCGCCGATCTGCAATGCCTGCAGAAACCGCTCGGAGCGGGGTATCCAGAACTGTACCTCGTCCTCTGAGACAAATACACCAAGATGTACCACTCGCAAGGCCAATGCTGCTCCTGCCACCAGGAGATAGCTGAGCACAATGATGGTTATATGGCGACGTTTTTGTATATTACGCCCTACTGCCTGCATATATCCTCATACGCTCTCACTTGATGTACACCGGCGCAAGGAAAAATGCCCGCGCCCCATCCTCCACCGCGTCCGGCACCTCATCAGAATGGGCTATATCGTCTGTATGCTCTATGTGCGTTATTGGCAGCCGCGAAAAGTCATCTGGGTCGTACAGCCCAATCGACAGCCAATACCTCCCCGGCGCGATATCCGGCGGCAGGGGGAGCGGGTGCGTCCACAAATAGTAGCGGTGCGCCTGCCAATCACTCGTCGGCACATTGCCACCGGCTGGCGGCACATCTATCTGCGCAATGCGAGTGCCCTCCTCATCGAAGAGGTGGGCGAAAAGCAGATAATCGCGCTCAGGAGGCCCGATAGCTTCACGATGCTCTGGTGGATGGGCATACCACTGCAGCGTCAGCGGGAGCGTGTGGGTAAGCCGCGCCCACGACGTGCCATACTCATAGCTGTGCAGCTCAAACCCGTCGCCGAAGACCACCCCCGCCCGCTCCTCAAGCGGCTGCGGTACCTGATAGACCCACGCATAGGTCACCCCGTGGATGTCAACCGTGTAAACCGGCGGGACACGCCCGTAATAGCGGTCAAAGGGCGGCAATGCATCTCCCCACACATTCCGAATGTAGACAACCACATAGCCCGTCTGCTTGCGGAGTTCGCCATCCTTCGGAGAGCCAGCAAACGCCCTCGGACGCATATAGGGCTGCAACGGCGGGGGCATGGTGGCGACCGTCACCACGCCGGTGATATCGGGCTGCTGGTTGAGCCACGCCGCCACCTGCTCAAGCCCCTCGCCAGACCCCATTAGGAAGGTGTCCGCGGCAGTTCGTTCGCCGCCAAGCAGTTGGTTGAAGGCGGCAATGCCGTATGGATGCCACCACACCGCATTGACAAGCGCAATCGTCGCCACCCCCGCCACCACGGCAAAAGTAAGACGTTGGTATTGCCCACCCCAACGGCTCATAACCGTGTGTGCTATTAGGTGAATTGCCCCCGCTATCCCCACCGCCGCAACGATATCTACCATCACAAAGGCAGGAATGAGATAGCGGTTGAGCTTCTTTGGAAATAGGCTAATCCCGCCAATGAAGATGAGCGCAAACAGCGTGCAAATGGCCAACGTCCGGCGCTCTCGCAACAACACCAAGCGACGCCATCCGAGCGGGGCGAGGAAAAGACCGATCATCGCGAGCGGTGTGAGCCGCAATGCGAGCGCGACGGGGTAGAAGTGCAGGCCAGGCTCATTATCTTCGCGGCCAAGGAAGAAATTGCCCTGGACGTGCGGACTACCACCCTCCACCTCTACGCCAATGCGCAATAGGTCGTAAACGCGCATCGGATCGACCCAGAACGCGGGCCATACCACCACCATCGTCAGCAGACATACTCCTCCCCACACCGCCAGCGGCCATAGCCGTTTCGCCACGCCACGTATGCTCTGCCCTTCTTGGCCCCCCTCAATACGATGCTCTTCCCAGGCCATCCAGAGGGCAACGATGCCGACCGTGGGGATGAGGGCGAGAGCAGGGGATTTGCTGAGGATGGCCAAACCAGCGCATATGCCTGATAGGGCAAGCCACGGAAGATAGCGATGATGACCGTTATGCTCTTGTTGGCGATTGGGGAGCCAATAGGCGGCGGCGGCGAGAATACTGACCGTGCTGAAGGTCATTGCGAGGCCATCAACATGCAGCAACCGGCTGAAACCGATGATAAAGGGGTCAGTCGCCCACAAGATAGACGCCATCACGGCGATGGAGAGCGGGAGCATCCGCCGCATCAGCCCGTAGCCCACCACGATACCCGCCGTATGCACCACCACCACCGGCAAGCGCATCAGAGCGAGCTTGAGCGGGAATGGCACCGTCTCAACCACCTCCCACGCCACGAACAGCCGCCGAAGGAGTATCCCCACACTGCCAAGCCACATCGTCGTGACGCCCGGGTGTGTGGAGATGGCCGTCGCGCCGAAATCGCCCGACTCGAGTGCCTGCAGGAAGCGGCTTGAGCGGCTCAGCCAATAGCGTATCTCATCCTCATTCACGAAGCCGCCAAGGTCTGCCGCACGCAGCGCAAACCCAATCATCGCCAATGCTCCAACGAATAGGAGTTCCCACGGGAAGGCTGAAGAGGGCGGTCGGGTGGAAGAGGCGGGGGTGGTGTGCTTGGTCATTGCTGTCTGTGATCACCTATATCGCTAAGCATATATCGGGCTATGGCTGGACGGGGGCGGGGAGACGCAGTGTGTGATCGCCATCGTCAATGGGCTGCGACGGGGTGCGCGATGGCGATTGACCTTTCAGCGGCTCCCCCTCGTCCAGCAGCGGCAACCGCGTCAAGTTATCGGCGTCGTAGAGGCCAATCGAGAACCAATAGGAGCCGTAGGGGAGTATCTTTGTCACGGGGATGGGGTGTGTCCAGCCGATGTAGCGGCCAGTCTCCCACTGCTGCGTCGGGAGGCCTGCACCGGCAGGCGCGACATCAATCTGGGCGACTTTCTCTCCCTGGCCGTTGAAGACGTGGGCAAACATCGTATATTCCTTTGAAATGGGGCCGCGGGCATACCATTCCGTCATCAGCGAGATAACGCCCGTCTCCTGGATATCGGACGTATCGACGCTATAGCCATAGAGCCGCACATTATCGACAAAATCGGTCTTGACTTCATAATCGACTTCGGGGGGGACTTCGTAGATGTTCACGTAGTCAACGCCGTGGATTTTCACCGTCTTGACCGGCTCCATCTCGTCGTAAAAGCGGTCGTAGGGCGGGGGGGTGGCATTTGGATCCTGCCCCCACCCCCACCGCTGCATATGCCGGATGTAGACCACCACATAGCCCGTCATGCGGTCAAGCTCGTGGCCCTTCTCAGAGACGATTTGCGCCCCGTGCTTCATAAAGGATTGCAGCGTATGCACCATCGTGCTGGTTGTTGTCACGCCGGTGATATTGTGCTGCTGATTGAGCCACGCCGCCGCCTCGCCCAGCCCCTCGCCCTCGCCGATCAGCACGGTCTGTACTCCTCGCGCCGTCCCGCCAAAGAGCTGATTGAAGTAGGAAATGTAGTAGGGATGGTAGAGGGAGGCGTTGAGAATAGCACCACCTACCATCAATGCGATGAATGTACCCATTGTGCGGGTAACTAGCCGTTGTTTCATCTCTTCATCGAATGCAAACCACTCTGGCCGCGCGATGGGTATCCACCGTGCCAGCGATGGCTTTTTGCGGACGATTTGGAGGCGGGTGTATTGCAGACGGCGGTCGAGCTGAACCGAACGCGCAAATGCAAGCCATTGGCTGTAGAGCCAGACGAGGAAGACCGTCAGCCGGTCGAACACCCATACCACGCAGAGAGCCGCCAAGATATTGATGATGGGGAAGATGACAACGAGATAGCGGTCGAGCTTCTTGGGGAAGAAACTCATCGCGATGATGAAAACCAGCGCAAACCCTGCAAATGTCGCTAAATCGCGGTAGTAGGTGAATAGCCGCCCATGGCCCGCAAACCACACCCACGGTAAGAGCAGCAACCCAAGCAATACCCACGGTGTCATCCGAATGGCCAGCACGACGGGGTAGTAGAGGAAGCCAGGCACAGGAACATTTTCGCCCAAGAAATAGTTCTCGATGACGTGCGGGCTGCCGCCCTCCACCGTGATGCCCACCTGCACCAACTCAACGACGCGCCACGGGTCGGCCCACAGGGCGGGCCATACGACCATCATCGTGGCGAGGCACACAATCACCCACACAGCAAATGGCAAAAGAGCGTGCAGAAAGGAGACAACATAGCTTTCGACGCGCTTGGTATCAGGGATGGTGACGGCGGATAAAATCAGGACAACGAGTACCACCGCCGCGCCGGGTGATTTACTGGTCATTGCGAGCGCCGCCGCCACCGCAGAGCCACCAAGCCAAAGGAAATTCTTGCCGTGGTTCCAATAGCCGCACGCCGCGATGATACTAAGTGCAGCAAATGTGCCTGTCAAGCCATCGACGTGCAGAAAGCGGTCGTAGGCAATGATGAACGGCGATGTTGCCCAAAAGACCGTCGCCAAGAAAGCAACCAATGGGGAAAATAACCGACGGAGCAGGAAAAACCCGATCAAAATTCCAATCACGTGTACAATGACAATTGGCATTCGGAGAATAGCAAGCTCAACGGGGAAGGAAGTATTGGTCAGATAGCCCGCCTCAAAGAGAAATCGCTTGAGGACAATGCCCGCACTCCCAAGCCACATCGTGGTTGCGCCCGGGTGCGTGGAGATGGCGGTGCTTGCCATATCCCCCGCCTGCACAGCATCGAGAAAGCGGTAGGAACGGTCGATCCAGAAGTTGGCCTCATCGGTGTGGATGAACCGTCCGAGGGAAAATACCCGAAACACCAACGCGATCAGCCCCACACTCAGGTAGCTGAGGACTATCAGGGCGATACGCTTTATGACTTGCATATGACAACCTCGCACTTCATTGGAGGAGAAACCGGTAGCCCATCAATGGCGGCCACTCATAGATGTTTACCCTTCAGGGCGGGAAACCCACCCGCTTTCAGCGGTGGG
>CAZGLO010000042.1:0-31778 GCA_964526735.1 uncultured Chloroflexaceae bacterium
TTTGGCGCGTTCAGGTGTCCCTTTTTCTTCCTTGCTCAGTTTCCGCTGCGCTCGTACCAGGTCTTTCTCATCACGACGGAAGAAACGCGGATTGGGGATGGCTTCACCAGTCGAAAGGTGGCAAATGTCTTAAGACCAACATCGACACTAGAGCCTGTTATGCACTTCCAACCATGCAGGTAATGAACCGCTTGACCATCAGGATAGCAAAGGCGAAAACATGCAGACCCGCCAGCGTTTCGGGCAACCGTTCATAATCTCGTGCCAGGCGCCGAAATCGCGCCAACCAGGCGAAACTGCGCTCCACGACCCAGCGGCGCGGCAGCAAGACGAAACCCTGCCGAGTGGTCGGCAGTTTCACGACCTCCAGTTGGCGGGTGTGACGAGCAGGGCCAGCAGATGCCCCAGGGTGTCAACCGCGATGTGCACCTTGCTGCCCTTCCGACGTTTCGCCCCATCGTAACCCGCACGGGTACCGCTTTCCGGGCTCGACTGCAATGTGCGGCTGTCGAGGAGAACTGCAGTCGGATGAGCAGACCGCTCGGCAATGTCCCGCAATAGCATGCGCACATCGTGGGCAATCGTCTCAAACACCCCGGCCTTGAGCCAGCGTCGCGTTTGCTGATAGACCGTGTGCCAGGGCGGTAGGTCGTTGGGCATCATACGCCATTGTGCCCCCGTGCGGGCTATCCAACGCAAGCCGTTGAATACCTCGCGGAGCGCATACTCACGCTGCGGGGCAGCTTCCGTCATCAACGTTAGGTAGGGGGCCACGAAGGCCCATTCGTCATCGCTGACGTCACTGGGATAGGGTGTTCTGTGCATCATAGTCTCAGTGTATCACGCTTCGCGCCCAAAGTGCATAACAGGCTCTAGAAGCACCTGGGCTTTACGGGCTATATATGTAATAACCCATCGCGAGACGACAATGATGGTTCGTGCTGCCACTCTTGCTGCAATAACGGATGCAGCTTGATAGAAGCTAGCCACGCTTCTATCCCGACGGTGGGCAATACCCCCTGCTCCGTGACAATCCCCCACAAGTGCGAGGTCGGTGTATGGTCGAAATAGGTGTTGTGTACTGTGACCGAGGGAGGGGCTTCGTCCCATACCTGCGAACTATCCCACTGGTTTTGCGGGGGCGGGGTATATCCCGGTGGCAAAAACTTATTGCTCCCGCAGAGTGCGTAGACGGGGATATTGTGTGCTTTGGCAACCACAGTTAGGGCATAAGTGCCAATCTTGTTGATGAGTCCCTGCTCATCGAGATGATCAGCCCCCACCAGAATGAGTTTGGCTCGGGGTACCATCGAAAGCACGAGCGTATCCACCGCCAAAGAGACTTTGATACCGTGTCTTGCCAACTCTGCCGCCATCATCCGGCCCTCGCACTCTGGCCGTGCTTCGGCACAGATGACCTCAAATCGGCGGCGCGTCCGTCGGGCATGCAACAGGGCCGCCTGAACTGTCGAGCTTCGGCTTATTGTCATGATGATCGCTTGTTCAGGGATAAGCGGGAGCACCGACTCGGCGATTGCCATCTCAGCGATATGCAGGCGGTGTTTGAAATTACTCGCCACCTCAACTATTCGCTGTCGGGTGATGGGAAACGGCTCAGAGGAATCGAGCACCCACAATACATCGTTTACGAGGTTGACGAGCGGGGCCATTGTGGGTTGAGCCTGAATCAATTGTTTTCCGACAGAGAGAAACTCCCGTTTGAATGTCTCACGCTCGCGTGCTGAGTGGGTCTGTGCATGTTGAGAGATGATTTCGGCCCCTTTTGCAGCAAGCTCCGCCGCGCCAAGTCGATTATTCGACGCAATGGCAGCAATGGCTTCTGCTGTTGTTTGATTCATAGAAATAAGTAACGCGACTCTCCAAGGATTGCTCTATGGAGCCCTCGCAATTACTCTGCTACTTCCTAGGTGTGCAAACGTGTTCTTGTTTCCAGAAGATTATTTCCCCACTACTCTTTCTCGCCATGCCTTTCAACGCCCTCCAATGCTTTTCAATGCAATGTTCGCGCCACGCGCCGACGAATAACATTACCACCTTAACATAAAATATGACCACTATTGTACAACGAATTCGATCATATGACAAGATAACACGGGATATGTCCTTATTTCTCCCCTTTCCTCCATCTCCCCACCGCGCCATTGCCCTTTGGAGAGCGTTTTGCGGGTGTGTTATAATATCCTTAGTTGTGTCGACGAACTTTGTAGGGGGGATGGTTTTTCATGATCAAGACAGTACGACAGTCGGTTGCGAAGGGAATTGGGCTTTTGGGTATTCTGTTGATAGGGATACTTGCCACGACCGTACCCAGTACCGCGCACCATCGTACCACCGCCCCTCTCCCGTCCTCTCGCCACGCCACCCAGGCAACACACCCACAGGTCTTTGGCTTTGAGACCTACTCTGGCAGGATGACCAACTCGACCTTGCGCACCCGGGCCAGAGAGCTGGGCGCATCGTGGATACGGCTCAACACCGCTAGTTGGCGCGATCTCCAGCTCGCCGAAGATGACCCCGTCGCAGAATGGAATTGGGAGACGATGGAGACGTTTGAGCAGGAGGTCGTCGCGGCGCAGGAGGAAGGCCTTACCCCCATTGCCATCATTGATGATTTCCCCGATTGGGCGGTCATCCCCTACTTCAACCCCTACACCAGCCAGCACGAAACCGCGCCGTGTGCCGCGCTCAAAACCGCCTATTTTGATGACTATGCGACGTTTGCCAGCGAAATGGTCAAGCGCTACAGCGTCCCCCCCTACAATGTCAAGCATTGGGAGCTTGGCAATGAGCCTGATATCGACCCACGGTTGATTGGCAAAGAGTTGCAGAACCTCTTTGGCTGTTGGGGCGATATCGAGGATAGCTACTATGGCGGGATGCACTATGGCGAGATGCTCAAAGTGGTCGTACCGGCCATCCGCGAAGCCGACCCCGAAGCAAAGGTCTTGAATGGCGGCATCTTGCTCGACCGTGCCAATACGCAGATTGTGGGGCGGGGCAAGCCAGAGAGGTTTATGGCGGGGGTCTTCAATGCCGGAGCCGCCGACTACCTCGACTATGTGGCGTTCCACTCCTATCCGTGGTATGAGGAAGGCAAAGATACCGACCTGACCGACTATCGGTGGAGTAAACTCGGCGGGATGACCCTCGGCAAAGCCAAATTCCTCCGCAATATTATGGACGAGTATGATGTCGATAAGCCGCTGATGCTTGACGAGGCTGCATTGCTTTTCTGGGGCGGCTCGGCGACAGAGGATTTCCTCCAAACGCAGGCGAACCACGTTGTTCGGGTGTTGGTACGCTCTATCTCTGCCGATATCAAGTCCCATTCGTGGTATACGCTGCACGAATCTGGCTGGAACTCGTCTGGCCTGCTAGGGGGGAATTATGGTGCCCGTCCGGCCTACGTTGCTTACCAGGAGATGATAAAGCAGCTCAGCCCCTTTGAGCACGAGGGCGTGACCGCGGTGAGCGAGTATGGCAGCACGGTTGAGGCGTATCGCTTCTCCGGCGACAGCCAAAACCTTGATGTGGTTTGGTCGCGGAGTACGGCGAATGTAGCCGTGACCCTCTTCAAGAGCGAGTTTCAGAAGGCGTACAGCCGCGATGGGGACATACTCACCCCTACTATCACTACCGATCTGCTTGTGAGCCTTCCGGTGGGGAATGAACCTATCTACCTCTACCGCACCCCGCCATCAGAAAATGCTCCCCAAATCACAGAGATATCATCTTCGCCGCCAGAGACTACCAATGAGGTTGTCCGCACTGTCATTATCAATGGAGTCAACTTTGACAATGATACGCGCGTCTTGCTGATGCACCCCACTACGATGGTAACGACGGCGCTTGGCGGGGTGAATGTGAAGAGCGCCACGCAAGTAACCGCTGAAGTGCCCCAATATCACCCCGTCGCCACCTACGACGTGCTTGTGGTCAACAGCGAGGGCGCGGGCGATAGAGCGGTGGGTGGCCTCAAAGTCACCGCGGCCTACCGCCCAGAGATACGTAAAATCCTGCCCACGAAAATGTATGCCGATGGGACAACGAACCTACATATCTACGCCACTGATGAGGAAAATGTGCGGTTTTTGCCCAATGCGACCGTCACCATTGGCGAGACGACCATCCCTTCCACCCAAACCACCCGCCTTGATGCAAGCTATCTGCGGGCGACGATTGCGGCAAACACGCTTGAGCCGGGCAACCACGACGTGAGAGTGACCAACCCCGATGGCCCCTATAACAGAGAGCAATATGCGCTGACAGTGCTTGCGCCGGACGCGGTAGACTTGACAGCCGATGCTTTTGAGCTGTGGACAACCCCGCTCACCACCTATGTCAGCGAGACGGTGGGGGTTGGAGTCGTGGTGCAACACCAGCAACAACAGACGAGCACCATCTCCAGCGATAGCGTGACCGTGCATTTTTATGAGCAGATTGATGAGGAACATATCTCAATAGGCGAGACGCAGATTACTATCCCGACCAATGGCAACGCCACCCCAACGACTGAGGTCTCCTGGCCGCTCTTCGCGGTGGGGAGCCATCAGCTTTGCGCCACCATCGACAAGGATAACCAGTTGGTGGAAGAGGATGAGGAGAATAATGAGGTGTGTCGCAAGGTGACGGTCAACGAGCGCCGCGCCGACATGACCCCGCCCTCCATCGTGGACTTTACCATCAACGGCGAGCAGGATGGTACGACGGCTGATCCGGTGATCAGGCTTGCGGTTGAGGCAACTGACGCTGCTGCTGCTGCCACGGGGGTATCTTCGTCCTCCCTTGCGCCCTCCTCCTCGCCCGCCAACGACGATGAAGAGGTGCTGTGGTATGCATTTGAGGAATATGAGTATAGCCAGGGCGCGCGGCAGTGGATACCATTGCAATCCTCCACCGCGTGGGTGACAGGCACCTCTCGCTTCAGCACGACGTGGGAGTTGGTGCCGTCGGCGGGGGAGAAATACCTCCACGTATGGGTAAGCGATGGCAGCCACAATAGCTCATTCCCGACAGCTGCTGCCATCACCTACCAACCCGACCCGTACGACCCACTTGAGCCGGTTGTTGGGACGCCATCTGTCTACCGCCTGCCCCCGACATTACCAGATATGCAGCTACAGAATAAGCCAGAGGGCTATATCGTCTATTTGCCCGTCGTGCAACAGCAATCAGGCGTGGTCACTTCCACGATGGAGATGGGGGTGCCAACAGAAGCGCAACCTTACCCTGACATCCTAGAGTTCCGAAGCCAGACCTTCTCCCGCCCAGAGCCGGAATAGGAGCGACTACTCTCCCGTCCTACCCCATCAGCCGGAGGAGGAAGCGGGACAGGGCAGGAAATGCTCCTGAAAGCGAAACTAAGGGATACATTCGCGCCGGTAGGACTATCTCGCCCGAGCTATCGTTGGCGATGGCCTCTACAATCTTCCACGCCACGTCCTCCGCGTTGAGCCACGGCATGTAGCGGCTGGCGCGGACAAGTTTCTCTTTGTCGGCGCGGGTGAAGAAAGGCGTACGCACCGGCCCAGGGCAGACAATCGCACACTTGACGCCAGTACGGTGAAGGTCAAGCTGCAAGGCGCGGCTCATACCGACAAGAGCAAACTTCGTGGCGTTGTAGAAGGCTTGATTTTGCGTCGCGACCAACCCCGACATAGAGGCGACATTGACGATTTGCCCCCGCCCGCGCTCTAGCATATGCGGCAGCAAGGTCTGAATGCAGTGCACCGCACCGTAGAGGTTGACCTGCATCATGTCGTCGAGGTCTTCAAAGCGGGCCTTTTTGATTGAGTCGAAGACGCCGAAGCCAGCATTGTTGACGAGGGCGTCCACCTGCCCATATTCTGCAAGCGCCCGCTCGACCAATGCTTGCACCTGTGCCCGCTCGGTAACGTCTGTCGGAACCGCGATGGCAGAGCCTCCTGATGAGGTAATTTGGTGCGCCAACGCTTCTAATGATTCCGTACTGCGGGCCGCCAATACGAGCCGCGCTTTGCGTTCGGCGCAGAGATGCGCGGCTTTCTCGCCGATGCCACTTGAAGCACCGGTAATTAATACAACACTATCTTGCAGATTCATTCGTTGTTCCTGTTTATCCAGAGCTGATAGACATCCCCTTTGGGTAGGCCAAATTCCTTTGCGACTGTGCGGGCCGCCGCACTCGCCGACTCCCCCGCCTCGCAGAGCGCTTCTAGCCGTTGGAGGAGCGTTGTTTCATCGGGTGCTGCTGCGGGTTCTGCTATTCCTGCCACTCCACCCGCTCCCCCCTCCATACAACGACCGGCTATCACCAGTGTACACTCACCGCGTGGCGGGTGCTCTTCTACATGATGACACACCTCATCAACACTGCCCCTGATAAATTCTTCGTGCCGCTTGGTCAGCTCTCTGGCAACGACAATCTGCCGGTCGGCAAACACAGCCGCAATATCGTCAAGCGTGCTGCGAAGGCGGTAGGGCGACTCAAAGCACACGAGAGATGCCGCTAATGGCGCGACACTGGTGAAGAGATGGCGGCGTTCCTTGGAGCGGCGGGGCAAAAACCCGACAAAGAGAAACTGGTCGGTGGGCAAGCCGGAGGCAATCAATGCGGCAAGTGGAGCATTTGCCCCGGGTATGGGCGATACCTGGTAACCGCACTCAATGCAGTGGCGCACAAGCTCGTAGCCCGGGTCGGAGAGGGCCGGGGTGCCTGCATCCGACACCAACGCCACATCGCCCTCTGCCAACGCCTCAACCACCTGCGCCAACCGCGTATATTTATTGTGTTCGTGGTAGGACAGGCAGGGGGTGGTGATCTCATAGTGGTTCAGGAGCCGCTTGGTATGGCGGGTATCCTCGGCGGCGATGAGGGAGACCTCGCGCAGCAGCCGCAGCCCGCGCAAGGTCATATCCTCAAGGTTGCCGATAGGCGTGCTGATGAGGTAGAGTATTCCCACCTACGTCCCCCTGCCTTGTGCCCATAAGAGCTAGCTACGACCCAAAGGCCACTTGGCCCGGCGTCACGACTACATTGTCATACTGGGTTTGACGGCCATCGCGCGGGTCGGTGACAACAAGCGTATATGTCCCCGGCTCAAGCTCAACCGCGCCATACCACCCATCCATCGATGCAAAGATGTCGTGGCTCCATGTACCATCCTTGACCAGCGATATCTTCGCGTTGGGGATAATCTCGCCATCAATCGTCGCCATGCCCTGTAGCATTCCGTGCGTTGGGTTGGCGATCCACGGCCATTCGGGAGCGCGGGCGGGTTGGGCAAAGACCGTCTGCCGCAATTGATCCATAAATTCGCGGCGCAATTCGCTATTGCACCCGCCAAAGAGGCAGTGGTAGGCATAGAAGGCGACACCCGGCAATGCCCGTCCCTGCTCGTCTGGCTGAACTGCTCGCCGTATCTGCTCAATATTCTGGTCACGCGAGTTGAGCCACGACCCCAAGCCAGAAACGATAGTCCGTCTGCCAGTGTTCACCCGATCCCACGCCATCCAGCTATCATACCAGCTTCGTTGGCGAGCATCACCCTCATCAAAGTAGTGCATGGGCAGCGCAAAGTCAACAATGCCCTCTTGCAGCCACAGCCGCCAATCCTGGAACAGCCGTTCGTAGGCGGCAGAGTTTTCCCAGTCGTTGGGGGTATAGGAGCCAAGCCCCCCCCACGTGATCGCCGCAACGCTGACCTGTATCTTGGGGTTGATGGCCTTGCTGCGGATGTAGAGCCGCCGCATCAGTTCTGTCATACGGTCGCGCCGCCATTGCCCCCACGACGGATTGTCAGGCTCAGGACGGTGGTTGGCAGGCAAGCCGTGAAGCTCGTTGAACCGCTGAACGCTCACTTGGTTGTAGCCATACTCAATGCCGCTATAGCGGATAAAGTCGAAGTGCACGCCATCAAGGCCTGGGTAGCTGTTCAGCAGGTGTTGAACCACCCGCTCCATATACTGGATGGCGGCAGGATGGCCAAAATCGAGGTCGCCGACCTGCGTGCCATTGTAAGTGGCTGTCGTCCACCGCTCCGCGCCACCCGCATCAGGGCCATGCAGCGTGCAGACGTGGTCAGGATGGCCACGTAAGGCGTCTTGGCTTCGGCACACCACCGATACAACCAGCCACGCATGCACCTCAATACCGTGTGCATGCCCCTTGTCGATGAGGTATGCCAACGGGTCATATTGGGACGCAGGCGCAAGAGCCGGATCGGCGGCGCGCGGCTCAATGCTGTTGTTATACCACGCATCGCCATGCCGCCGCATCTGCGCGATAATCGTGTTGGCGTTGGCGCGCTGCACGTTGGCAATCAACTCATCCGCCTCGGCAGGGGTGCTATAGCCTTCGGCCAACGACCGCGCCCAAAATGCCCGCATCTGCTCTATTTCTCCCTCTGGCTGCGCGGGGATGGGCGTCGGTTCGGGCACCGCGGCGATGGGAGTTGGTTCCGGCTGCGGCTGCGGATCGTGCGGCTGCGTCGGCTCTTCGACCGGCGGCAGCGGCTCCTCAACGGGGTTTGTGCCTACCGGCGTGGAGGCCGGTGGAGGCGGGTCATCTTCAACCGGATTGATGACGGTCGGGATGATAGGCTCTTCTTCGGCCCGCGCTCCGGGGGCTTTGGCGGTGTAGGGGAGCGTGGTACCTGCCACAATCAAGAATAGTAAGACAAGGACAATGACGGAACGGCATCGAAACTGCCGTGAACATAAACGAGACAAATTTTGCCCCTCCTTCAAAACGTTGAAAACGTTGAATATGTGTTGATATATGCGAATCAGAGATGCTCTCCAAAGTTGATAACGTCTTGCATGACGCGATCCCACGAATGGGTTGTTTCAGCCGCGTGCCGCGCCCGCTCACCCAAAATCTGCTTTGCTTCGGGTGATAGGTCAAGCACACGCTGGATCGTCGCAGCGAGTTCGTGGCTATCACCGGGCGTGAAGACCTCTCCCAGCCCTTCGCGCTCCACAAACTCCATCCCCGGCAACCTCGATACGATGATTGGGCGGCCAAGGGCAAGATACTCAAACACCTTCAATGGCGAGACTCCGGTGCGGCGATTTCGTTCGCTCATCGCCATCGGGGCCGCAAGAATATCGCACGCTGAAAGCGCTTTGCCGACTTGTTCGTGGGGAAGCAGCCCAAGAAACCGCACCCGCCGGTCTTGATATGGCCTTGCAAGGCTTTCCAACCGGCTGCGTTCAACCCCGTCTCCAATGAGAAGTAGGGTCAGATTGGGACGCTCTGGAATCAATGATACCACAGCCTGAACCAATGTATCCAGTCCCTGCCACGCGGCGAAGTTGCCCACAAAGCCAATAATCTGCGCATCGTCGGCTAACCCAAGCGCACGACGGGCTTCGTGCTGATCGACCGGCGAGAAGTGCTGTGGATTGACCGCGTTCGGCGCGACAAGCGTATGACGTGCTCCCCACCGCCGCGCCTCTTCTGCGAGCTGCGGTGTCACGGCGACAAAGCCACTTGCAAGACGGCCCTCAAGGTGGGCGATAAGAGTATAGTAGAGCGCGCGGGCCTTGGCAGTGGGGTCGCGGCGCTCAAGCCCATATTCAAGCGCAGGCAACCCATTAAGCTCCAACAAGCATGGCACTCCTAACCGCTTCGCCGCAATGATAAGCCCAAGATTGAAGCCTGCCGCCACCGCAAGAAGAACACTTTGCTGTGGGTCTTTGATATAGGTAGGCAGCTTGCGGAACAACTGCGCTTGCAAGAGCATCTCGCGGGGGGGGTGTTGCGGCACCGGCATGAGGTGCGTGGTGAGGTTGGGAAGCTCTTCAGGGGGGGCGTTCGGCGCGATGAGCTGTACCTCGCGCTGCTTGGCAAGCGCCCGACAACTCTCAACCACCCTTCTCGTCTGCCCGCTACTCGCCTTGAGCGGGAACACACACGAATAATACCACTGTTTGTGCATAACACCTCAACACGTTGAAAAAAGCGTGAGTAAGCGTTCTCGGTTCTGTTGAGCAGAGAGGTGTGGAGCGGCGGCGTGGGCACGTTGCTTATAGTGGTTGATCTGCTCATGGTCAAGGCTATTCAGCAGGCGGGCGAGGGAGGTAGGGGAAAAATCATCCGCGACAACACCGCACTCATACTCCTTCACAATGCGCGCCATCTCCACCGACGGCCCTATCGCCACCGCAAGCCGCGCCTGGATAAACTCAAAGAACTTGTTGGGGAGCGCGTGGCGGTAGTTGAAGGTTGTTGGGGGGAGGAGAAACACCCCAATATCATACGTGTGTGCATTGGGGACAAGCTGTTGGATGGGCAGAGGCGGCAAAATACGCACACGCGGGTATTGCGTTGCAAGCTGTTTCAGCCTCTCAAGGTAGGAAGCATCTGCGCTTGGCACCAGCAGCATATCAAGCGTAAACCGCTCATCAAGCAGCCCCATCATCTCTATCGTCTGCTCCAACTTGCGGTGTGGCGTTGCGAGGCCATGGTGCACCATGCGGATGTGTGGGTCGCTATCCGGGTTGCTATCTGGATCGCCGTTGGGTTTGAGCACCGGCGCTAGGTCGTGGTAGTCGGGGGCATTGGTGATGATCGTTGGCCGGACACCAGTCTCCCGCTCATACCGTTCGGCGATGCCCTGACACACCGTCATCATCGCATCGACCTTGGGGATGTAGGTATTGCAGAGGTAGGTTTTGTAGCCGTGGTGGCGGATCATCCACACCCACGAGTCCTCGCTCTCCAACGGCGAATATTCGTGCGCATCGAAGATGACCTTGGCATTCTTCGCCAGCCGCAAGGCCAAGGGAAGGCTATCTATCTCATTGGCCAGGATGTAATCTACCTCCACCCCACTCAGTTTTTGCAAGCTATCAACGACGTGCCCTTGTCGCCAATAAAACGCCTCATATTGACGAGAGAGGATCTGTACAATCGACAATGCTTTACCAACGGGGCTTTTGGCGCGGTAAGAGAGCGGGATAAAGTCAACATTTGGTAGATTGGGGTCGCTCATACCGGCAGCGATGACGCGGTAGTGCTCGCTGAGAAAGCGGATCTGCCGATTGACGCGGGGATCGCGGTCAAGGTGTGAGAAAGATAGAACCAGGATTGTGTTCATGAGGTGTGGGTATGGTACAAAAGGAGCAGAAAGCACAGCACCACGCCAAGAATGTAGTATTTGGACGCATAGGACAGTGCTTTCTGTGCTCTCTGCGCGAGATGCATACGTGCTGCTATGTCCTACTACATCCTACATCGTCCGGCTGCTGCTATGACCAGGGTGGAGTTTGGCAGAGGGGTCGACGTATGCCTTGGCACTGTTGACGGCAACCGCCGCCTGCGCAAAGCCAACCGCAATGAGATCGAGTTTGACCGGCGTTCCGGCAATATCTCCGGCAGCATAGACACCCGGCATCGAAGTTGATTGGTCGGCTCCCACTTGAACGGAGCGCCGCTCAATAGAGACGCCCCACTCCTTGATTGGCCCCAAATCGGCCTTGAAGCCCAAGGCAAGGAGAATCGCATCAACTGGTATCTCGTGGGTTTCGCGGGTTTGGTTGTTGATGAGTACCACGCTCTCGACCTGATCCGTCCCGCGGATTTCGTGGAGTTCGTGGAAGAGCTTGACATCAACGGATGAGTCATGCAGCGCTTGGACACTGGTTTCGTGAGCACGGAACTGGTTACGGCGGTGGATGAGCGTCACGTGTTTGGCCCCCTCCTCCTCAAAGTGGAGCGCCCAATCGACCGCACTATCACCGCCGCCCACAATCAGCACCTGCTTGTCCTTAAACGCACTCTTGTCCTTTACAAAATAGTGCACGCCCTTGTTCTCAAAGGCATCAAGGCCGGGGATATTGAGCTTGTTGGGAGCAAATGCCCCCACTCCCGCGGCAATCAGCACCGACTTCGCGTAGTATGAGCGGTTGATGGTTGTCACTTCGAGCAGGTGTTCGTCGTGCTCAACGTGGCTCAGGTTGGTGACTTGCTCACCGAGCTGCACCGTAGGCTGAAATTGCAGCGCTTGGTCAATCAGCCGCTGCGCCAAGTCTTTCGCCAGGATCTTGGAAAACCCGGGTACGTCGTAGATATATTTTTCGGGGTAGAGAACAGCAAGTTGCCCCCCCATTTCCGGCAGCGCGTCGATAATCAGCGTGCTCATACCACGCATCCCTGCATAGAACGCGCCAAACAAACCAGACGGCCCTGCCCCTATTACCGCAATATCATAGGGATGCTCATGGCCGTTCGGTGGTTGTTGTTGCATATGCTTTTTCCCCTCAGTGACGGTCATAGAAATCGCCTGCGTGACCCCTCAATGCGGTGGCGTCGGGGCCATGATCGCCCAACCTGCAACAGATTTTGGACTGTTCCTGGACTGTTCCTGGACTGTTCCTGGACTTTGTGGGTCGCTCCCTCGACTGTGTCGCCCCACAACCAATCATCAAGATGATGGTCGCGATTATAGCTGAGACTCTTGCGGATTGCAACCAGACCAGGACAACCCCCTTACAAAGAGCAAGACCACAATTGGATGGGCAATGCCGATTGAGAACATTGCGGTTCGATGACAGATTGCACTCAATCTCGTGCGTCAAGCATCAAGCACGGACAATATACATCATGATACATCATACAAGAGAAACATAAGTGGACGGGAGTAGACAGGATAGAATAATGACTATTTTCGGGTTGTTTCGGGGTGATAGTAACGCAATTGCCCTGTTGAAAGGGAAATAGTTAGAGGATAGTACTGAAGTCACATATGAGAGCCGTGAAGAACAGCCGCCCAACAATCACGCACATGTGGCTATACATGTATGGTATACTGAATAAGGTTATGTCTGTGGCAGGAGAGATTAGAAACCCTAATGGTATGGTAGGTGAAGAACTGTGGAACATGTGTCTGCTTCTCTGAAACACATATTCGTTTTGGCCATTGCTATCTTGGTTGTGATTGGGACTGCCTACGCAACGGGGGATAAGCCTATCCTCTCGACGCACCACTCGTTTGCTGCGCCTATTCAGGCGAGTTCATTTAATTGGACGGTGGGTGTCCAACAGATAGAGACGACTGCTGGGCAAACCAGCAAGGTCGAGGTCAAAATACGGAACAATAGCGCTATCAGCCAAACAATTGAGATCGGCGTGAGTGATCCGTCAACGATTCCGGCGGGGTGGATTATCCAGCCCCGGCAGGAGCGGATCACGGTTCAGCCCAACACAGAGAGCGACACGATTGAGATCATTATCACTGCTCCCTCATCTGACCCGGGCGGCACCAATTTCACCACGCTCATCCGCGCTGCCAACACCGATGTGCCTGCCGAGACCGACTACCTGACGCTGAGTGTCCAAACGCCCGAGCCTACCGCCACGCCTACCCCAAAGATCATCAACCATGCTGTCAAGCTTTCTGCCGACGAAGACAAGCAAGAGGGGACACCGGGGGAAAATGTCCGCTATGAGCTTACGATAGAGAATCTTGGCGATGAGCAGGGCGAGTTTGACATCATCATTGACGAGTCGTGTCGTTCCGACATAGATGATTGTTCAGAGACCGTCAGCCTCACCAGTATCTCACTTGATGAGGGGGAAGCACGCGATTTTGACCTCTATGTGCGCTTGCCAGACGACGCAGAGGAGGGTGCGACCGCCACAACCGTCGTGCGGGCACAATTGCGGGGCAACCCCAACGTCAAATACGACCTCATCTTGACCACAGAAGTCCTTGGCCCCACTCCCACCCCCACTGAGAAGCCGACAGACGAACCAACCGCCACCAAAACACCTACGCCAGGGCCTATCTGTATCGACTACTATGAGGAAGATGATAGCCGCGCCAATGCCCGCGTCATTGATGTGAACGTCCCGCAGCCCAAGCCCGATGCAATGCGGGAAGAGGAAGATCCCGACGACCGGCGGTCTATCTGCCCCCCCGGCGACGAAGATTGGCTCAAGTTTGGTGCGAACAAAGACAAGGTTTACACGATTGATATCACCGACATGGCAGAAGGCATCGACCTGTCGCTAGAGCTGTTTGATGAGGACGGCAATAGTCTGGCCTTCAATGACGACTTTTTCGACCGCGAAGAGGGCGATTGGGACAACATCCGCCCGCGCATCCAATCGTGGCGCGCGCCCGCCGATGGTATCTACTACATCCGCATCCGCGACGCTGCCGGACGGGGTGGCCTCAACCGCACCTACACGGTCGTGGTCAACACGGAGAGCTATGGCCCCACCCCCATCACCGTCAACGAGCTCTGTTTGGATCGGTTTGAGCCAGATGGCTTGCCAGAGCAGGCGTCGCTTATTGTCTCCAACGAGCGCCAAGAAGAACGCCATCTCTGCCCGACGGGCGATGCCGATTGGGTGAAATTCTTTGCCAAGGCCGGAAAACGCTACTTCATCTACACTGACACCGGCCCCTACCGCCGTGACGACAAGGTGAATGACATGCAGGCCGGAGCCGATACCGTGATGGTGCTCACTGGCCGCGATGGCGTGCAAATGATAGATTTCAATGATGATATCCCCGGCGGCAACACGCTCGACTCGCAAATTGAGTTCAACCCTGAAGTTGACGGCTTCTACTTTGTGCAAGTGAAGAATATCGGTGGTATTGGCAATCAATTCATCCGCTACGACCTGACTCTGGTGCTCTGCAAGCCCGGCCAAACAAGCTGTGGTCGTTCCTACGATCCTACTCTTGTTTCGTCAAGCGGCACGCGCCCCGAGCCTACTCCCGATTTCGTCTCGAACCCCGTTCCAACCGACACACCCCGGCCAACACCGACCGTCCCTACCGAGGAGTTTGTTCTTGACGCCACCAACACGCCAACTCCTCCCAAGGAACCCACCGCGACCCCTGCCAGCGATGCGGGCGAACGAGTGGACGAAAACAGCGATGATACTCCCTTTTACAGCACCGATCTCGGCTTTATCAATGAGCAGTTTTGGCGGATGTGGCTCTATAGCGATTACCCGATGGCACAACAACGGGTTGCCCGCGACTGGGTGTGGGGAGAGACCCCCCTCGCCGCCGCCACAGAGCCATATCGCCAAGCAGAAGAAGGCCAACGATTAGTACAATACTTTGCGAAGGGGCGTATGGAACTGAATAACCCAACCGTCACCGACTCATCTGAACCATCTAGAACAGGGGCAATTGAGCCAGACGACCCTGAAGGTGTGTCATTTGGGCTGCTGGTGCAAGATTTGGTCAATAGCCGTATTCAGGTTGGGAAAGAGGATTTTCTCTCCCACGACCCGGCCAACATCGTTGTGGTGGGCGACCAAGATGATGCCAATGCCCCAACCTACGCCACCTTCCAAGCAGTTCAAACAACCCCCATCCCCGATATGACCGGCGAATATGCGCTTGATATGTTGAGCGACCGCGATGGGAATGTCAGCCTGTATGATGGAGATATTCCTGATGAGGACGATGTTGCTCTCGCACACTATGTCCCCCAGACATCGCACAACATTCCGGCCATCTTTTGGGCCTTCCTCAATCAGCAGGGCGAAGTCTATGCAAATGAGGGTTATCGTGTGGGGCCGCTGTTCGATTGGGAGCGTATCGTTGGCTACCCAATGACCGAACCCTATTGGGTGCGGGTGCGCATGGACGGGGAGATGCAAGATGTACTTGTGCAGATATTCCAGCGCCGTGTGCTTGCCTACTTCCCGCACAACCCCATCGGTCAACGGGTGACAATGACCGATGTCGGACGCCACTACTACGAATGGCGGTATGGTATTCCCCTTTCGCCAGAGCCATAAGAGAAGGTACCGCTACGTCGAGTATCAAACACGTGAAACACCGCGATGTTTTTGCCGAAGTTGTCCACTCCATCACTACGTCGTCCCCCTCTCGCCCAGCGACCTCCTTGGCAGAGGCTCAAGCGGCGGCTTTTCTTGATGGCGTCCTGCGCCGGGTTGGGATGAGAGTTAGTGCCGATCCCTTTCGTGCACCCACCCAGCCAAGTTTTGTTCCATTGCTCCTCTCTTGCCTGGGGATCATTGTATCGCTGCTGACTGCTTCGATAGCACTTCCGACTGTATTATTGGCCATATGGCTGCTGATAGTGACCATCAGCGATCTCTGGCTTTCTCCATTGCCGACTCTTGGTTTCCACCGCGACAGCCAGAACATTGTGGGGACGCAGGCAAGCACACAAACACCATCGTGGCGGGTGGTATGCTTGGCCCCACTTGACACACCTCCGCCTCGCTCACTGCTTGCTCACCGGCTCTCCTGGCACCGGCTCATCAAGCTGGGGCACGTGGTTGCATTTCCCCTTCTTCTCGTCATCACCATCGGAACATTGTATCTCCCAACGTGGTCAAGCCTTTGGTGGTCGCTTCGGATAGGGGTAATTATGTGGTTCCTCGTGTCTTTTTTGCCCCACCGTCTGCCTGCCGCGGCGGCAGATTACACAGTTGGCGCGCTTGCTACGGTGGTGGCGGTGGCAGAGCAGATATCCGTACAGGAGCAGGTGGAGATGTGGGTCGTGGGGCTTGGCGCGACAGCCACTACCACGCAAAGCATTGAAGATTTCCTTGCACGCTACCCTTTTCCGCGTGACCAGACCATCTTTCTTTTGGTCGAGGGCGTAGATGGGGGTGACACAGGTGTTATACTATCTATAGTGGGAGCACCTCAACCTATCTACCCGTCCTCCCACTCCGGTCTGCCTACCAGCCAGTCCGTGGTTCATCCGTTCTTAAAAACGCTCATATCAACATTTCATAAGGAGCACATGATAGTAACGGAAGCAAAACACGGAATACATTCTTCACCGCTCTTGGATCAACTGAAACAACATGGGTATTGGGCTGTACGCTTTTCGTCTCAGGCGGAGACGTACTACATGACTCCTACATCCAACCACTCCAATCACATTCATTCCTCCACCCATTCAATCCATCACCACCCTCCCGCTGTCCATCAGCACGCCCGAAACGCTATCGTTCAAGCCATACGCTCTCTTCCCTCCAAGTAGCTACGCTGGTCAAGTGGCTATGTTGGTTGAGATTAGCTGAGGACTGTGCGTTTGTACATTGTACATTGACGGCAATATGTCTGTATGTGATTGATGCGATGCGAGTAGGGTTTATACGCTCTTAATCAAAAAAGGATAGGTTTCATGAGCGCAATATACGGTGACTCAGGGGGGATACTCCACTTCTTGAATGAGTATCAGACCCACATATGCAAATCTCTCCATACTGCCCTCCTCCAAAAAGACGACAGGTATGCTTCCCTTTCGCCGGAGCAGCAAGAGACCTTTCTCCAGCAGCTCATGGCTGTACTACAGGAAGGTGTTCGTATCCATTATCCTGCTTTGTTACAGGTGGTTCTTAGCGATGCTTCGCTTGAGCACATGTTGCGGCAGTGTGATATCATTCGCCAAGGTATATTCGAGGCGCTGGCCGCCTACACGGCAGACACCCCCGAATCGGGCCTCCCGCTGGCCTGCGAGGTGACCAATTTTCTCTCTCAGGCCTCGCTTGCTGCCCTTTCGCACACACCCTCGGAAGTACCTATGACATCCCACAACACGCTGTGTGGCGCATTCTATAGCCAAGTGCAGCCATGTCAACGTATTATTGACGCCCACCCCGACGGCATTGTGTTGACCAATAGCGCAGGGATGATCATCGATTGGAACCCCGCGGCAGAACGGATATTTGGCGTTTCGCGGCTAGATGGGTTGGGGGGGCAACACCTCTGGGATCTCTTGTATCAGCTGCTGCCGGAAACCAAGCGTACCTTCGACATCTATGAACGGTACAAAGCCAATATTGAAATGTGCTTGGAGCAGCAAGATGCTTCGTGGAACTACCGACCGATGGAGTGTGAGATCCACCATGCTGATGGCACATCGTGTGTGGTCGAATACACCTGTTTTCCAGTCCAGATACGGTTCACAACCTCGCTCTGCTTGACCATCCACGACGTGACAACGCGCACTGAGCGAGAGCATCGCTATCAAGAACAATACGAACAGGCGCAGCTCCTCACCCGAGTGAAGTCAGATTTTCTGGCCGATATGAGCCACGAAATCCGCAACCCACTCAATGCAATCGTTGGGATGATAGACCTCTTCCTGCACACAAACCTCTCTGAACGCCAGCGTGATGCGGTTGAGACAGCGCGCACCAGCAGTGAGACGTTGCTTGCACTCATCAACAACATCTTAGATTTCTCCAAAATAGAGGCCGACAAGCTTGAACTTGAATATCGCCCTCTCAATCTGCGGTTATGTATTGAGGAGGCGCTCGATCTGGTCGCGACGCGGGCCGAAAAGAAACAAATCGACCTTGCTTATATCGTTCATTCACGCACTCCGCCATTTTTCGTGGGTGATATCACGCGCATTCGCCAGATATTGGTCAATCTGCTGAGCAATGCCGTCAAGTTTACTGAAGCCGGTGAGGTGGTGGTCTCAGTGGAAAGCACAGTAGTCGAACCGCTCGCCAAGGGAGACAAACGGACTACCAGAACAACCAACCCGCTCTATGATGTGCACTTTGCCGTGCGCGACACCGGCATTGGCATTCCTCAAGACAAGATAGACCACCTGTTCAACTCATTCACACAGGTAGACCCCTCAATCACGCGGAAGTATGGCGGGACAGGGTTAGGATTGACAATTAGCCAGCGGCTCGCCACCATGATGGGCGGCACGATGTGGGTAGAAAGCGAGGTGGGAAAAGGCTCAATTTTTCACGTAACGATCAAGGCAGAGGCGATTGAGCAGGAAAGCAATGCACTCCTTTGCCTCGACAGCCATCAACCGCTGTTGACGGGCAAGCACATCCTGATTATCGACGACCATCCACTCAACCAATTTATCCTCGAGCGCTACACCCGTTTTTGGGGAATGGCCACAACGACCGTCAAAATGATGCAAGAGGGCTATGATGCGCTCCACGAGACTACTTTTGATGCCATCATCCTGAGCTTTTATGCCGACGACCTCGATCTGTTATCATGTGTCTCAACGCTCCGCTCGGAGCCGAGTGTGGGGAAGGTGCCGATCGTGGTTTTCTTGCCAATCACCTCCTGCGATGAGTTTCTCAATCAAATTGGTACATATGTGGATGCAATTCTTACGCGCCCCATCAAGCCTGCCCACTTCTATCAAGCACTGCTACGGAGTTTTGCAGCCGATCAGCTTGGATATGCAGAGAGAGTAGAAGAAATAGGACAAAAGTACTATTCACGCGTGGGGGCCATCTACCAAGAACGTGGTATTCGGCTTCTGCTAGCGGAAGACACCCCCGCTAACCAGAAAATTATGACCTATATTTTGGAAGACATTGGCTGCTATGCGGACGTAGCCGCAAATGGGTTAGATGTTATCGATATGTTTGAAGAACAACCATATGATATCATACTCATGGACGTACAAATGCCAGAGATGGACGGGTTTGAAACCACACGCTACATCCGTTCCTCCTACCCCGAACCATCTCAACCGTGGATTATTGCGATGACGGCGCATGCGATGAAGGGAGACCGAGAACGATGCCTTGCAGCGGGAATGAACGACTATATCGGTAAGCCGGTGCTCATTGAAGAGCTTATAGAAGTACTCGCCCGCGCACCCGCCGCTGCCACACGTAGCCTGGCAGTTGGTGCGGGAGATACTACCATGTCGCCACTTCCCTCACCTTCGGAGCTATACCGTTGTGTCCCTGGAGAGGAATTGAGACAGACCCATATGAAACCACCCGTGCGTATATTCAGCGATGAACAACCGAAGTCAAAGATGATGTCTTCACACACACAATCAGTCTCACACACCGAACACCGCTCCCCTGAGAATGAGCAAGCCCAACAACCCTCCCACGTTCATGTTCGCCACCCCGACCAAGAGACACAGGAAGAACAGGCGAACCAAGAGGAGCGACCGCAATTTGCTGTTAACGACAATATGCTTCAACGGTTTCTCGGCACGATAAAAAAAGGTGGGCCGCAGGTTATCCAGCAAATGACCACGATGTTTATTGACGATATGGCCCAACGGCTCGCAGCGGTGCATCACGCTATGGAACAACAAGATGCCCACGAGCTGAAAGAGTCTGCCCACTCACTCAAGTCGTTGAGCGGGCAAGTCGGGGGAGCTTCGCTTTCGAGCCTCAGCGCTTCTCTCGAAACGATGGGAGAGGAGGATCGATTGACCGAGGCAGAGGCGATGATGGATCAGCTAGATGCAGAGTTTAAATGGTTCAAAACATTTCTGACCCAGCAAGCTGAACAAGTCGGAACCGAATAACCGTAATCGTAATTGTGGGGTGATCTGCTTCCTCTCTCCTTATTCTCGCAAAGATAATCTCCTGAAGACAAAACCCGCCCACCACAGAGGTGAGAGGCGGGTTTCTTTTGGGGATACCAATGGGAGGATCAATGGGATCAATGGGCAGTACACTCCACATACTTCTCTATACTTCTCTTTATAATTGCGGCTGCGATACCTCAAGCGGGATATAGAGATCGACCACGATCCCCGGCCCGGGTTTGCGGTTGGCGATGGTATAGTTCCCCCCCACGCCCCACAACAATGCCGCGACCATCGCGAGGCCAAGCCCCATCCCTGGCACCTCCCCACTAAACCCACGTTCGGCTTGGTAGTAGGGCGTCCACGCACGCATAATCTGTTCTGATGCCAAGCTTGTTCCGTCATCCATAATTGTCAGCTTGCCAACGCTCTTGACACTCGCCGTGTATGGCGACAGGACGATAGAGACATTGGGCGACTTATTGGGGTGAAATTTCTTCGCATTTTCAAGCACTTGGCGGAGCATCAGCTCTATCGCCTGCCGCGACAGCACAAACCGCGCGTCTTTTGATGCTTCGAGGCCACTGATGTGAACAGAGCCAAGCTCAACCTCTTCCCGTATCTGCCCGATAATCTCTTGCAAATCCTGCATATGGCACCCTTGCCCCGGATAGGCCAGATCGGGGGTTTTGAGGTAGCGCATAATGTTTTCTATCTGTTCGCGCAGCCGTTGAGAGCTGCCAAAAGCAATAGACGCAAACTCTTGCACATCTTCTGGCGAAAGCTCTTTGTTATCCTGCATCAAGAGGTAGAGGCTGTTGATGAGGCCAGAGAGCGGCGTGCGGAGCTTGTGCGAGATGAGCGAGTGGAACGTCCACATCGTGCGCTGTCCGGCCATCTGCGAACTCACGTCATGGAGCCGTATCAAGCGGCCATCCTGCGAGCCGGGCAGGTCAAGCGTATCGACATGCAGCCACATTGCTTGCGAAGTTGGGGTCTCTGGCCGGACAAGGTAACGGACAGCTTCTTGGCCCTGAGGCTCCATCAAAGGGGTCGGTTGATCAGGAATGAGGGGGATGGGGGATTCGGGCCAGCCTTCCCATGCTTCGGGCGGCTGACATTGATATTGTTCCTTCGCATAGCCAAGGAATGTTTGCTCATAGTTGGATGGATCAACCACAGACAATGTTGAGCTAGAGGCCGAGGGAAGGTTCAAATAGAACTGCGCGCGCCGATTGGAGTAGCGGATGTTGTCCATCTCATCGATAATAACAAACCCGTCCTCCGCCTGATCCGACACCCATTCAAAGCGTGTCCGCTCTGCAAGCAGCCGACGGTAGCGGTTGAGCCGCGTGATAGTGCGCACCCGCGCCCGCAGTTCTGTGCGGTCGAATGGCTTTGAGATAAAGTCATCCGCACCCGCCTCAATGCCTTGCAACCGCGATTCGCGGTCGTCAAGCGCGGTGACCAGGATGATCGGCACTTCGGAGAGGAGGGGATCATTCCGCAGCCGCTGACACACCTCAAAGCCATCCATTTCTGGCATCATCACATCGAGCAAGATGAGGTCAGGAGGATCTTCAGATGCTTTTTTGAGTGCTTCTTTGCCGTTGGTCGCGAAATCAAGCTGGTAGTTGTGCTTTGCGAGCATATATTCAAGCGTTTCGCGGCCTGCGGCGTCATCATCCACTATAAGAATAGTACTTGAGCGGTTCATGGTGTCCCTCTACGATCATCCCAAGACTATTCCACCGTCACGCTTTTTGCCAAGTTGCGTGGCTGATCCACATCTCGCCCCGCCTTGACGGCAATCGTGTAGGAGAGGATCTGCAGCGGGATAGTCGCCAGGACAGGGGTCAGCAAGGGCCACGTCTCTGGGATGGGGATAGTGTGGTTGACCTTGGTGGGAAGGGTGGTGTCCCCCTCTGTGACCACGGCAATAACCTTGCCATTGCGCGCCTGCACCTGCTCGATATTGCTCAACATCTTTTCGTAGATGGCGTCGCGCGGGGCAACGCAAACCACCGGCATATCCTCATCAATGAGGGCAATCGGCCCGTGCTTCATCTCGCCGGCAGGGTAGCCTTCGGCGTGGATATAGCTGAGTTCTTTGAGCTTCAGTGCTCCCTCAAGCGCAATCGGGTAGTTCATCTGTCGGCCAAGGTAGAGCGCATTGACACTACGGTAGTATTGATTGGCCAATTCTTCGCAGAGTGGCCACGTCTGCTCTATAACGTAGGCGGCCTTGCTAGGCAGTTCGCTCAATGGCTGAAGGTGGCCGCGGACTTGTTCTTCGGAAAGCTTTCCTTTGGCTTTGGCCAACTGAATGGCAAACAAGTAGGCCGCCACCAACATCGACGTGAAGCACTTGGTCGAGGCAACGCCGATCTCTGGCCCGGCATGCAGGTGGATTGGCCCACCGTCGGCGAGGCGTTCGGCCTGGCTCCCAACGACGTTCACGATGGCGACGCTAGGGGTTCGTTGGGCGCGGGCTTCTTCCATCGCGGCAAGCGTATCGACCGTTTCGCCGCTCTGGGTGATGGCCAACAACAGGGCATCCTCGCCCAAAATGGGGTGGCGGTAGCGAAATTCACTGCCATAATCGACATCTACCCGCACTCCGGCCAACATCTCTATCATAAACTTGCTGACGAGCGCGGCATGCCACGCCGTCCCGCATGCGACGGCATAGATGCGTTTGGTGCGCTTGAGTATCTCTTCATCGATGCTCAGATTGACGGTACCCGCCTCGAAATCCACGTGGCCACGCAGGATGTCGGTCAGGGCGCGGGGCTGCTCGTGGATTTCCTTCTGCATAAAGTGGCGGTAGGGGCCTTTTGCCGCAGCAACTGGATCCCACATCATGGCGGTGGGTTTGCGCTCGACGGGGAGGCCGGTCATCGCATTGACGACGTGGCTGCCTTCATTTGTGATGACAGCAAGGTCACGGTCTTCCAAAAAGATGATTTGCTGGGTGTGGTCAAGGATAGCAGGCATATCAGAGGCAATGAACGTCTCTTGCTCGCCCACTCCAATCACCACGCCCCCCGCATTGCCAAGGCGGGCCGCGACAATCACCCCTGGCTCACGGGGCGACATCGCCACAATCGCATTGCCGCCGCGGAGGTCATTGAGCGTGTGGCGCAGCGCTTGCTCAAGCGATTTATGAATCTCGTAGTATTCCCCCATCACGTGCGCAATCACTTCGGTGTCGGTCTGTGATGAGAACGTATGCCCGCGCTCAATCAGTTGGTCTTTAAGCTCTTGGTAGTTTTCAACGATGCCGTTCTGCACCACCACCAAGTCGCCACTTTGATCTGTATGCGGATGAGCGTTTGCTCTTGTGACGCCGCCGTGTGTCGCCCACCGTGTGTGGCCAATACCGATATTACCGTGGAGGGGGGAAGATCTGAGGAGGTCTGCAAGCGCGTGGAGTTTCCCAACACTGCGGTGGATTTGTAGCCCGGCATCGGGAGAGAAGATCGCCATCCCCGCGGAGTCGTAGCCGCGGTATTCAAGCCGACGAAGCCCCTCCAACACGATATCTGCCGCGTTTTTCATCCCAACATACCCAACAATACCGCACATAATATCAATCTCCTTACCATAGAGAATACAAAGCCCCTATATCATGGATATCATGGTGTAGGGCTTATCGTTTCTGTAGCGACAACGTCCATCCGGTCGTCTTGCAAAACTGCTCTTGTGCCGCCGCCAATGCCTGCTCCTCCACCTCGCCCTGATATCGTACCACCACCTTGCGCTCATCGAGATACAACGACGGTCTCCCAGAGATGGTTGCCCCTTCAGGTACCACATCTTTGGCCTTGTTCTGGAGTGCTGCGTGGTGTGGTTCGGGGTAGACTTCTACTTGCCAGCCGGTTTTCTCTTGCACCTCCTCCAAACGCGAACGGTAGCGTTCGTTGGCGACATCGGGAAAGTAAAACTTCAACACGAGCGTCGTACGTGCAATATCCATACCTACTTTATAACACTCAGTTGAGCTGTCGAAAAGCCCACGAGCCACTGAGGCGGCGCTGTTTTGGTCAAGTGCTTTCTGTGGCGAGGAAGAAGGCTGATCAGATTGGCCAGATTGGCTATGTTGGCCGGTCTGGCTAGGTTGGCTAGTCTGGCCAGATTGGCTAGTCTGGCCAGATTGGCTAGGTTGATTGCCACCTGGTTTCCCACTTGTCTTCCCTTCACATTGTATCTCCAATTGCCATCCGGTGTGCTTGTGGAAGGTTTGTGCGGCATGTTCGATGGTAGGTTGGTCGATGGCGGTGGCACAGCGGATCCGTATAACATGTTGGTCGTGCAGCACCGATATTTTGAGCACTTCTGTCCCGTCGGGGAGCAGCTTTTGGGCCGCTTCTTTCAAAGCGCCTTGGTGAGGCTTGGGAGAGATGGTTACCTTCACGCCGGTTTTGGTGGCCGCTTCGGCGATCTTCTCTGCATACTGCTCTTTCGCCACGCTCGGAAAGTAAAAGTAGAGGTTGACATCGCCGGTCATGGGGTTGATGCTGGTGCGGTAGAGGCTGGAAGGCTCACCAAGCACCTCCTTCACCGATGTCAAAATCCAGTTTTGGTCGGGGAGAATTTGCACTTCGCCCTTGCCCTCCGCAAGCGCGTGCTGCCATTGTTCGCTGAGATGGTAGGAGACCGTGTGGTTGAGCAGGGTGTCGGTTGAGTGGCGAGTGATAAGCTCCGGGCTGGTGTTGAGCAGCAGCCCAAGCCCGATACGCCCCTCCATATCTTCCTCTGCCACCCCAAGCATGGCTGCAATCTCCTCGAATGGGTAGGAACGGGCAGGTTGCATCGCGTGCACGATATCTTTCATTGGGTGGTTTCGCTGCCATGCCTTTGCGCCCCGCACACATATCTCAAGCTGGCTACGTACTTCCTCCACATCTGTTGAGAAGGGGTATGAAGGCCATTTCCCAATCACATCAATGATGGCAGAGGTGGGGAAACGTTTGCGGCCCCCGGCCCCCGCTGGGAGATAGGCCCATACGGCACTCGCTCGCATATCGAAGCAAAGCGCAGGCAATGACCGTTCAGTGCGGGCGTCATTGAGGAGAAGTAAACTGCCCGGCTGTACGATTTTCTGGCGAGGGGTTGCGGTTCCGCCTTCTTCGGCAACCTCTTCCGCCGCCCGGACACGCACCATGCCCATGATTTCCATTGAGGGGACAAAATACTGCTGATTACGGCTCAAAAGCTGCCGGAGGTTTTCTTCTTCCTGTTCCCCCGCCTTGCTGCCGTGCCAGGTGATTGCCAACTCCCGGATGCTCAACATCTGTGAGCCGGTTCGGTCGGAGACGGCTTGCCACAATTGCGGGAGATCTACCTCTTTTAGCTCAGCCTTATGGCCAATGCCTTCTCCCAACTTCTTTGGGCTATAGTCGCCGCGTTTGCGGGTGCGCTTGGTCGATGCTTTTTCGATGGTTAGGAGATTGCCGTCCTCTGGCATGATAATCTCCGAGAGGGTGTGCATCTGTTGGCCAAGCGAGGCGCGGGCTTCCTGGTCGCCATGCACCAATGCAACCTGACGTGGCTTGAGATGGCTGACGAAGGCGGTCAATTCACTGCCATCGGCGTGGGCACTGAGGCTATAGCGGTCAAATTGGCAGTTTACGGTGATTGTTTGGCCGTTCAGCTCAATCGTCTTCTCTTTCTTGTCGGCCAAATTAAGCAGCTTGCGACCAGGGGCCTCCTCATCCTGGTAGCCGGTGATGAGGATAGAGGCATCTTCGCGGCCAGCGAGGTGGCTTGCGTAGTAGGCGCTTGGCCCGCCGGTCAACATACCACTGCTCGTGACGACACAGGCCGGACTGCCCTCCAAGAGCTTCTCGCGCTGCTTGTGATTGGTGACAGAGCGCACCATTCCCGTGAAGAAGGGCGCAAAGCCTTTGTGTATCTGCCGTTGGAGGCGGGGGGTGAGGGCTTCGGGGATGGCGGTGTAGGTGGTGCAGACTGTCCGCACCAGCCCATCCACCCAAATCGGGAACTCTGGGATACGCCCTTGCCGTTGTGCCTCATTCAAGATGAGCAACACTTCTTGTGCCCGCCCCAATGCGAAGGCTGGTATCAAGACGTGACCACGCTCAATGCCCTTGGCGACGGCTTGCGAGAGGCGGTCTTCTTCTGCCTGGCGGTTGGGGTGCAGCCGTGAACCGTAGGTGCTTTCGAGGATAAGGAGGTCGGGGTGATGCAGCGATGGTACCTCTGCGCCCAATATTGAGCGTTGGGGCGTCATGCTGACATCGCCGCTCACCAAAATGCGTCCCTCTTTGGTCTCAAAGCCGATGGTGATTGCACCCGCGACGTGGCCTGCCCGTGCGGTGTGGACGGTCACGTCCGGCAGGTCAGGTAGTGACATGGCTCCATTCATCGGGATGGGGTAGAGGCTGTGGAGCGCAGCCGTGACCATCTCTTGGTTGTAGAGCGGTACTTCAAATACATCCGTCGCCCGCTTTTGCATCACGTTGAGGGCATCCGCCAACATCACCTCCATCAGGTGCATGGTGGCACGCGATGTGTAGATTGGAGCGAGGGGGAAGGCTTGGTGGACAAGTGGGATCGCACCAATGTGATCAGCGTGTGCGTGCGTCACGAAGATAGCAGCGACATCTTTCTGCTGTAGAAAGGCGATATCAGGAAGCCGGTCGACGTTGGGATCCATCCGAATGCCCGCGTCGACGATAATCCACTTCGCCCCTACCTCAATCGCGACACAGCTTGCCCCAATGCCTGAAGCCCCACCAAGAAGAAACACATTCATAAAACACTCATACGGCGAGCATACATCCTCCATCCCGCCTGTTCTCTTACGGGACTGAAGATATATGCCGCCCTCCCTTGTACCTGTTGCCTACCTCTTTATTAGCCCTTTTGAAAACGCTTCCCAACAACCACACGTACCGCGACGTTGTCGCCTTCAGTGGGGTGGCGGAAAGTAGAAAGTATGGTAGCATGAGCAGGGGGCGTTGGCAAGAGAAAGCAAAACAGCATATCCTAACCGTAAAGCGTCAATGCGGGGGGATGGCGAAAGCATCTGAACACTTGTCAAAAACGGTCGATCGTGCTACACTCTCCGTAGTACTTGTCTGAGCCGTGTGCGGCTTGGAAATGGCTTGGATGTCGGTTTTGGTTATTGGTTTTATGCCTCATAAGGCATGGATGGTGTTATGGTTGAAACAGGTGATTTTTGGAAGGATCGGCGTGTTGTCGTCACGGGTGGCTCTGGCTTCCTCGGTTCCTTTGTCGTCGAAGCTCTCCACCAGCGCGGTGCGGCTGAGGTCTTTGTCCCCCGTAGCAAGGACTATGACCTGCGTGATATCGAGGCGGTGCGGCGTATGCTGCACGATGCGCGTCCCAACGTTATCATCCATCTTGCGGCGCATGTTGGTGGTATTGGTGCCAACCGTACACACCCGGCAGAATTCTTCTACGACAACCTGATGATGGGTGTACCGCTAATGCACGAGGCGTGGCAAAGAGGGGTAGAAAAATTCGTCGCAATTGGTACCGTGTGTGCCTACCCCAAACATACCCCTATTCCTTTCCACGAAGATGAGCTGTGGAATGGATATCCTGAAGAGACGAATGCACCATACGGTCTCGCCAAGAAAATGCTTCTTGTGCAGGCGCAAGCCTATCGACAACAATATGGGTTTGATGCTGTCTATCTCCTACCCGTCAATCTCTACGGCCCGCGCGACAACTTTGACCTCGAATCTTCACACGTCATTCCTGCCTTGATACGAAAATGTCTCGAGGCGAAACAGCGCGGTGACGACTCCATAGAAGTGTGGGGCACAGGGCGGCCCACTCGAGAGTTTCTCTATGTTGAAGATGCCGCAGAAGGCATTTTACTGGCCGCCGAGCGCTATGATGGCGATGAGCCGGTGAACCTCGGCTCAGGGATGGAGATCAGTATCCGTGAGTTGGTGCAGCTGATTGCCCGCTTGACAGGCTTTGATGGCAAGCTTATCTTTAATAGCTCAAAACCTGATGGGCAGCCACGTCGCTGTCTCGACACCAGCCGCGCAGAGACGTTGTTTGGCTTCCGAGCACAGACCTCCTTTGAAGAGGGGCTGCGCCGGACAATAGCGTGGTATGAGCAGAACCAATATCGCCATTCGGCAGGGGACAAGTAACACCATTACATGATTCCCTCCCCCCTCCTCAACCTTGTTCCTGCTTCTCTAAGAGCTAAGTTGGAAGGTCGTACAACACTCCTCAAGGTTGCTGGTAACGCGAGTTGGTTGTCTGCCGAATATGTCCTGCGTATGGCAGTGGGACTCTTCGTCAGCGTGTGGGTAGCACGGTATCTTGGCCCAGAGCGATTTGGTGTGATGAATTATGCTCTGGCTTTGACCGTAATTGTATTTCCCCTGGCCACGCTGGGATTAGACCAAATCGTCGTACGAAATATTGTTGAAGATTCTGATCAAGCTCGGGACGTCCTGGGTACCAGCCTGGCGCTACGGTTTGTTGGCGGGGTGATGGCATTTAGTTTGGCCATCGGGATCGTCTCTTTTCTTCGCCCAGGTGATACAGAAGCACGATTGTTAGTCGCTCTTGCCTCTATAGGAAATCTGTTTCGTTCCTTCGACGTAATCGATTTCTGGTTTCGCTCACAGACACAGTCCAAGTACGTTGTTTGGGCAAAAGCTGTTGCCTTTCTTATCGTGACCGGCCTGAGAATTACCTTCATCCTCCTGGAAGCACCATTACCACTCTTTGTGTGGGCGCTTGCCTCCGAATTTATTCTCAGTGCGGCCGGTATGGTGGTTGTATATAGCATAAAGCAAGGGTCACTGCGGGCTTGGCGGGTGCGCCTAACATGGGTGGGTGCGCTTCTCAAAGATAGCTGGCCATTGATTCTTTCTGGCTTTGCCGTTATCATCTATATGAAAATAGACTTGGTAATGCTGCGCCAGATGGTAGGGGATCAGGAAACAGGTCTGTATGCAGCAGCGGCAAGGATATCGGAGCTGTGGTACTTTATCCCGATCGCGTTGTCTCACTCTGCGCTTCCCTCGATTGTCGAGGCAAAGAAGAAAAGTGAGGAGCTATACTACCAGCGATTGCAGAAGTTTTTCGATATTGGGGCACTACTCTCGTACGCAATAACTATCCCCGTTGCTTTGCTTTCCGGCCATATTGTGGCCTTGTTGCTCGGGGAAGAGTATCAGCGTTCTGGAGTGATACTCAGTATTCATATTTGGGCGTTTGTGTTTGTGTTTATGGGGAGTGCACAAAGTTCCTGGAATGTGACAGAGGGTTTGTTAGTGTTGGCCTTCACTCGTACTTTCAGTGGTGCTATTGTTAATGTCCTGCTCAATATCATCCTAATACCAACATATACTGGTGTCGGGGCTGCAGTTGCGACGGTAGTTTCTCAAGCTTCTGCTGCAATTATATTAAACTCGACTCAGAGGAAAACAAGACGGATTTTTGTTATGCAAATAAAATCACTTTTTGTCTTTCTTCGTAGAAGGTGAATATCATGTCAATAAAAAGAAGGGTTTTCAGGATTTATGGAACCTTTTTCACCAGAAAGTACTTCTTTAAGCTAAACAAATTTTTGTTTAATTTAAGTTTAAGAGGTATCGGTGTGTTAAATTACGAGAACGATTTTCTCAGTGGGGAAGACAATTTCCTTTGTTCAATGCTTAAGGATGCAAACGATTACCTAATACTTGATGTAGGTGCTCATGTCGGATTGTATTCGAAGAAGATTAAGGAGATTTGTCCTTCTGCAAAGGTCTATGCTTTTGAACCTCACCCTGTGACTTTCCAAAAACTTCGAGATAAAGCAGATACTCAAGGCTACACTGCGCTCAACTTAGGTTGTAGTGATGTGAAGGGAAAGTTTGATCTATATGATTACCAAGAGAAAGAGGCTTCTGTTTCTCAGGGATCTTCTCATGCATCTCTCTTCGCTGGTGTGATACAAGATATCCACAAATCAACCGGTTCAAATTCTTGGTCTGTTCAAGTCACTACTATAGATGATTTTGTTGAAGAATATGGTATATCGAGGATTGATTTGCTAAAAATTGATACGGAAGGAAATGAGTATAAAGTTTTGCTAGGGGCAAAAAAGAGTATCAAAGAAGACAAAATTGATGTTATACAATTCGAGTTCAATGAGATGAATATTGTAAGTAGAGTTTTCTTTAAGGATATTTTTGATCTTCTACCAAATTACTCTTTCTATAGATTGCTTCCATATGGTCTTGCTCCACTCATAAACTACAGTCCGTTATATTGTGAAATATTTGCTTACCAAAACATTGTAGCCATAAAGCAAGGGGTTGACCTAAGGATTTCAATATATGACTGACTGGCAACTCACCACACCCGTCGTGTTCCTCATCTTCAGGCGGCCAGACACCACGGCTCGTGTTTTTGCCGAGATAGCCAGGGCCAAACCGCCAAAGCTGTTGGTGGTCGCCGATGGCCCACGTCCTGGCCACCCCGAGGAGGCGGAGAAATGCGCAGCAGCCCGTGCTGTCATCGAGCAGGTAGATTGGCCTTGCGAGGTGCTCACAAACTATGCCGAGACGAATATGGGGCTGCGAAACCGTGTGTCGAGCGGGCTAGATTGGGCGTTTGAGCAGGTCGAAGAGGCAATCATCCTGGAGGATGACTGCTTGCCTCACCCAACGTTTTTCCGATTTTGCGAGGAGCTGTTGGAGCGGTATCGGGAGGATGAGCGGGTGATGCATATAGCAGGCAATGATTTTCAATGGAAACATCCAGTAACAAAGACAAGCTATTATTATTCTCGACGCTGTCACTGCTGGGGTTGGGCCACATGGAGGAGAGCGTGGGATTTTTATGATCACAACATGGAAAAATGGCCAGAGGTGTGTGATTCTAGTCTTCTAGACTATGTCCTCTCCGATGGAGGAATTGCAAGAGAAAGAAAAAGAGTCTTGCAATCTACATACGAGAGAAAAATAGACAGTTGGGATTACATATGGACACTATCCTGTTGGATGCAAAATGGTTTGAGTGTTCTTCCAAATGTTAATCTCATAACAAATATTGGATTCGGACCAGATGGTACCCACACAATATCTGGCAGTTCTCCGCTTGTGGGGCCTAGAAACCCTATGATGTTTCCTTTAACTCATCCTTCGACCATGATTTGTGATATCGATAGAGACTTGTTTTATTTCAGGAATATCATAAGGAAAAGCGTTTTAAAGAGGATTCTGGGAAAGTTGAAAAACATTTTAACTGAATATAGTTTATGGGGGGATTAATGTCTTACTTTGCTCAAAAAACACTCGATATGATTACAAATATTACTCTCCAATCTAAGTTCAGTCGTTTGATGTTTAAATTACTATTGTTGTTTCGTAGTTACTTTGTAAGGATATCCGATCCTTTAGTGTTCTATAATCTTGAGGGTTCTAGGATTTTGATGAAGTAGTCCCAAAAATGGTATAATCTCCTCCCAGGATAATTGAAGCAGCTAA
>CAZGLO010000043.1:0-31244 GCA_964526735.1 uncultured Chloroflexaceae bacterium
GACGGGTGGAGGAGCGAGCACAAGCCCAGGTGCTTTAGCTCTGGGTAGCTGACATATCGGGGAACCTTTCTGGTACCGACATGGGCGTCTTCCTCTGCCAAGCTGGCCAACTCGCCAATCTATAGCCAAAGAAAGACCTCCCTAATCGCCTAAGTCGCTTAAACGCACCGTTTTGCGCGTTCCAAATTTCATCGTTTTTTGGCCTTCGGTGCTGAGATGGCCGCCCTTTTCAAGGTTCAAGACCTCTTGCTGCATCGTCTCGGCAAGCTCTGTCTCGCCCTGGCTCAGCAGCCGCGTGACGGCGCTCTTGAGCTTCTGTGTGGCAGACCCCACATCGCCCGCCTCAATATCTTGCAGGGCGCGGGTTTGCAGCTTGAAGGCGCTCACCTTCTCGACAATGTTCATCACCGGAGCGTGGACTTGGTTGATCTCTTGGCGATCGGAGGTGAAGGTTAGCAGAATATCCTCCCGTAGCCGCTCCTGCGTCAAGTTGAGCGCAGGGATATCGTAGGAGACCTCCAACTGCCCGACGCGATATTGCCCTTCGGGGCGCGGGTCGATCAAGAGTTCCACGAGCAATGCTTGTCCTTGGCCCTTCTCAAGCTCGCCAAGCGGTATATTCACATCGCGGTCGCCAATGTGCTTATAGCCAAGGTTGTTGATAAGCGGAATGACCTGCCAGAGCGCGCGCGGGGTGACCCCCTGCACCAGCCGCAAGGTCATCGTGGTGTTTTGTACCACCGCGTCCTGAGCGCGCTGGACGGTGTTTTGGAAGAACTCGGCAATCTTGTCGGCCTTATCGATGAAATCTGCCGTGCCGCCGGAGCGGTTGGCCATCTCAATCAAGAGATCTTCATTCCAGTCATTGCCAACGCCAAGCGCGGTAATAGGTACTCCGAGACTACTGGCGTCTTCTGCCCGCAGCAGACACTCGTGCTCCTGCTCGGTTTGGCCGTCGGTCAAGAGCACCAACCGCCGGATTTTTCTCTCCCCGTCCTTTTGAATTTCATTTAGTGCACGCTCTACAGCAGGAGCAATTTTTGTGCCACCTGCGTCGCGGATACCGTTAATGGTTTCTTTCAATTCGCTTGGTTTTCGCACGGATTGCGCGGGGATGAGGAGTTCACTGCGGTGGTCAAAGGTCACCACGGAGAACGTATCCCGCTCGTCAAGCATATCAACCGCGAGAGCCGTCGCGCGGCGGACGCGGTCTATCTTTTGCCCCTTCATTGAGCCGCTGCGGTCGAGCACAAAGCTCACGTTGACGGGCATCCGCACATGAGCAATGATTTGGGTAGGTTGCAGCTCTAGCAAGAGGTAGGCAACCTGCGGGGTCGACGTTGCAGCGAGGTATGGGCGGGCTAGAGTGGCTTTGAGGTTGACTTCGCCTGCCATAGGATAGGGGTGGCAAGAGAATCACCCGCCTGAGAGCGGGTGCGGGGAATTGCCACCGATCTCCTTTCTATCCACAGCGTTCTCGTCCCCCTTCGAGCCGCTGCACTGGTTGTGGTTCCCCCTTTGCAAGGGGGGGCAACAATGTTCGCTTATGCACCAACGCTCTCCCCCCTGACAGTGGGACAACAGCGGGGAACGTGGCGCTACTTTTGAAACTTCACAATGCGGAGGAAGGAGTCGGGCTTCAGCGCCGCCCCGCCAACCAACGCCCCGTCAATATCGGTCTGTGACATGAGCTCATCGACGTTGTCGGGCTTGACGCTGCCGCCATACTGGATACGAGTGGCCTGCGCAATGTCGTTGGAGTAGAGTTCGGCCAAGGTGGCGCGGATGGCCGCATGCATATCTTGGGCGTCCTGGGGCGTGGCGGTATCGCCCGTGCCAATCGCCCAAACCGGCTCATAGGCAACGACGACGTCCTTCATCTGCTCAGCGGTGACGTTGCTCAACCCCGCCCGTACTTGCCCAACGACGATCTCTTCTGCCTTGCCTGCGTCACGTTGGGGTTTGGTCTCGCCAACGCACATAATGGGCCGCAAGCCGTTCGCCAAAACAGCGTGGAGCTTGCGATTGACAGTGGCGTCGTCCTCGCCGAAGACATGGCGTCGCTCACTGTGACCAACGATGACATAGCTGCATCCGGCATCCTTGAGCATCGAAGCAGAGATTGCGCCGGTGTAGGCTCCACTCTCTTCGTAGAACATATCCTGCGCGCCCAAGGCGATAGGAGTCTCCGACAGGAGCGGGCAGAGCGGGTAGAGCGCGGTGTAGGGCGGGCATACGAGGACTTCACGATCTGATACATCGCCCAAACCGGCGATCAAGGCTTCGACCAGCTCAACTGCTTCCCCAACGGTCTTGTTCATTTTCCAGTTTCCGGCGAGAAGTGGAATGCGCATGTCTATCCTTTCAATATGATGTTACCAATAAGACGGTAAGAACCTCTACACAAAGAAGACCATAAAAGCACCAATGGCGACCGCAACTCCAAACACGGCCTGGTTCCATTTTAAGACTTTTGCACCGTCGAATGGCCCAAACGGGATAAGGTTGAACAGCCCAAGCCAGGCGTTGATCTGGTAGCCGACAAAGCAGAGTGTCAGCACAAAATCTGCAATCTCCCCTTCCCACCATATCTTCCCAAGGGTATTCATCAACAGCAGGAAGATGGCGGCGAGGACGAGGTTGGTTGCAGGCCCTGCCAAGGCAATCATCCCGCTCTGGCGCTTGGTGATGTAGCCGCTGTGCCAGACGGCACCCGGCGCAGCCACAAACCATCCGGCGAAGGCGATAAGGATAGAGAGAAGGAGCCACGTGTCATCAGCAGCGAAGTGGGCTTCGGCACCGTAGTTGCGGGCCACCACGCGGTGGGCAAGCTCGTGCAACACAAAGCCAACCCCGCACGTTAGGGCTGAAATGAGTAGCAACTCAGCAAACTCCCACGGAAGTTGGAAGATAGCGCCGCCAGTCATCGCGATGGCAAAGGCGAGCGAGGTGCCAGCCCATGCTTTGACAAGTTCTTGGGTCTCGTTTTTCTTCCCAAACGGCCCAGATTGCCCAAACGGCCCAGATTGCCCAGATTGCCCAGATTGATAGTTCATTACTCTTCCCAGGAATGTTCGCCCAACAAGGGCACAAACCGTACTCCACCAAGTCGTTCGGTCTTGATTGTATTATCCCGTTTGATGAGGCGTAAGAGTAGCTGCTCTTGATGCCCCCCAACCGGTATGACGAGTCGGCCATGTTCGGCAAGCTGTTCGCGGAGCGGGTGCGGAACCCACGGTGATGCCGCCGCAACGGTAATCGCGTCGAAAGGGGCATATTCTACTAGGCCATAGGTGCCATCCCCAACAAACACGTAGACGTTTTCGTAGCCCAACTCATGCAAACGATCGCGGGCGGTGCTGGCGAGCGGTTCGATACGCTCAATACTATACACCTCGGTCGCAATGGTACTCAATACGGCGGCGGAATAGCCTGATCCCACGCCGATTTCGAGCACGCGGTCGGTGCTTTTGAGTTTGAGTAGCTCAGCCATCAGCGCCACAATAAAGGGCTGTGAGATGGTTTGGCCATTGTCGAGCGGAAGAGCGCGATCTTCATAGGCGTGCATTCGCATACGTTCTGGCACAAAAAGGTGGCGAGGTACCGTTGCCATCGCAGACAACACCGCCTCATCACTGATACCCCGTTTCACCAGTTGCGTCTCTATCATCTGTTGTCGCTCTTGCTCCATCATCATGATTGCATTGTAGCATATCTTTCCCGCTCTGTGTTGGAGTGCGGATGACGGTGCAAGATGTGGGGGGACGACATTGCACCAAAGAGAGCCATCTTCCGCGCATGCCTGCCAATGATTTGTCCTTACTTCTCTACAACCGCGGGGCATCGTGCTACAATGGGTTGCATAGCCATATTGGAGGAAGCCCACGAAATCATCACCCAAGCATTCACGCATTGTGGCATCTCTGCTTCGACCAATACAACCGACCACTAGATAACGTTCTAGAAATGACCCGTATGCCTGTAAATAAACATATCTGTAACTTAGTAAACGACCTTGTCGTCAATTGCGACAGCGCGGGGGAGATTATCTATGCCAACCCCGCCGCCCAATGTTGGTCGAGCCGAGAGTTGCAGGGCAATTCCTTTGTCGACCTGCTCTTGGAGGACTCTAAAGAAAAGGGCCAACGCTTTTTGGATGCCGTGCAGATGACCTACTGGGAAAACCCTACCCCGCCTTGGGAGCTGATCATCGGCAAGAAACACCACTATGCGGTTGCTGCTTTCCGAGGCTACCGTGAGGAAGATAGCCTCTACATCGTGGGAAATGTGCAAGCCGAGACCGTCGACAAAATGCAACAGGCGATGAGTGAACTAACGTCTGAATTAGCAGAGGCACAACGCAAGGTCTACCGCCAAAACCTCGCCCTGCAAAACGCGCTCCAAGAACAACGCCGCCTGGTGCGCACGATTCTTCATCTCACCTCGCCGGCGGTGCCGGTGTGGGATGGAGCCATCATCCTCTCCCTTCTCACCCATACCGAAACCGAAACACGCCGAAAGATGGTACGTGAAGTGTGGCAACGCACAGGAGAGCGGCATACCCAATATGTCATCTTAGATATGAGCGACGTGACGATAGTCCAAGATGCCATCATCTATCGTCTCGTTGAAGTCGTGCACGAACTACAGCACAATGGCATACAGCCGGTCTTGACTGATTCTGGCTCTGGGCTTACCAGTGCAATGGTACAATTAGGTATTGAAACCAACGGATTGAGCATATGTAATGATGTTCACGAAGCAATCACACACATTGGCGCGCTCAACCTGGCCAATGACGTTGGTGCATAAGGTGCATAGGCGTATAACAGTGCAGAAGGTGTGGGAGCGCCGTAGATGTGTGTAGGATTTAGGAGAGAGAATGGAACAATACACAACCACTACAATTAATTCTATAGCTGCGCACGTCGATCAGACGATCACGGTAGCAGGATGGGTCTCGCACAAAACCGAAAAGGGAAAACTCATCTTCCTGACCCTCCGCGACGGCACGGGCTATCTCCAATGTGTCGTCTTCAAGAAGGAGGTGTCGGAAGAGGTCTTCACCGTGGCGCAGCAGCTTACTCACGAGTCGTCCTGTCGCGTCCGGGGGCGGGTGCGCGCAGATGAGCGGGCGGTGGGCGGATATGAGCTGCAGGTGGAGGCGATTGAAGTCGTCCACCTCACCCACGACTACCCTATCACCCCCAAGGAGCATGGCACCGAATTCCTGATGGAGCACCGCCATCTGTGGGTGCGCTCCTCCCGCCAGCATGCCATCCTCCGGGTGCGGGCAGAGATCTTCGCCGCCGCCCAAGAATGGCTCAATGCGGAGGGGTTTGTGCGGTTCGACACGCCTATCCTGACCCCCGTCTCGACAGAAGGCACCACAACGCTTTTCCCCACGCCCTACTTCGACCTTGGCACGGCCTACCTTGCGCAGACCGGCCAACTCTATGTGGAGGCGGGGATGATGAGCTTTGGCAAGGTCTACTGCTTTGGGCCAACCTTCCGTGCTGAGAAGAGCAAAACCCGTCGCCATCTGACCGAATTTTGGATGATAGAGCCGGAAGTCGCCTTCGCCACGCACGATGACAACCTCGTGTTGCAAGAGCGGTTTATTAGTGCGGTCGTGCAGCGGGTGCTGGAGCGGTGCCACGCCGAACTACAGACCTTGGAGCGCGATACCACCCACCTTGAGCGCATTACGCCCCCCTTCCCGCGCATCACCTACGATGAGGCGATAGACCTCATTCAAGAGCACCACCACGAAGTTGAAGGGTGCCAGACCATCTCGTGGGGAGAGGATTTGGGCGCGCCCCATGAGACGCTCTTGGCGATGCAGTTTGATAAGCCGGTCTTTGTTGAGCGCTTCCCAACCACCATCAAGCCCTTCTACATGCAGCCCGACCCCCAACACCCAGAAGTCGCGCTTTGTGCCGATCTCTTGGCTCCAGAGGGGTATGGAGAGATTATCGGCGGCTCCGAACGCATCCACGACGTTCACCTGCTTGAAGAGCGGCTGCACGAACAAAACCTCAACCGTGAACACTACGAATGGTATCTCGATCTGCGGCGGTATGGAACAGTTCCGCACAGTGGCTTTGGGATGGGGATGGAGCGGGTCGTCGCGTGGCTGACTGGCACCCGCCACATCCGTGAGACGATCCCATTCCCGCGCATGCTCTACCGCATCTACCCATAATGCCCGAACGGCTCATCTAGCAACCCATACAACGCCCTACCCGACAGGGGACGGGCTTCTAAAATCAACCAAAACAGCATATATCAGGAAAAGAGAGGCATTATCCCCCCACTCGTTGGAAGAATGGGAAAAATGGGATGATGTCTCCATTCTCTGATTAAGACTAGAAATCAGCGAACCACCTATGCAGCAAGACACGCAATCTTCCACATCTTCACTCTCTCCCGCCCACACAGCCCCCGCGCCCCCTATGGTGGGAGGAGTTATTGATACCGTCGCGCCCGGAAGCATCGCCGAGGAGATCGGGCTATGCACGGGCGATAGGGTGATTGCGGTTAATGGGAGTCGGCTGCGCGATGTCATCGATTATCGCTTTGCCATCGCTGATGAGACGATTGAGCTGCTGGTTGAGCAGCATGGTGAGCCTATCCTCTACGAGATCGAGAAGGATATTGACGATAGCTTGGGGATAGACTTCACGGAGCCGTTGTTTACGCCTATTTCCCGCTGCAAAAACCAATGTCCGTTCTGCTTTGTCACGCAGATGCCCCGCGGCATGCGCAAGACCCTCTACGTCAAGGATGATGATTTTCGGCTTTCCTTCCTCTACGGCAACTTTATTACCCTGACCAACCTGACAGAAGACGATTGGCAACGCATAGAAGAGCAACATCTCTCGCCGCTCTATGTGAGCGTCCACGCGACCGATCCTCAACTGCGGTCACATTTACTTGGCAACCCCGCCGCCCCCGACATCCGTGAGCAAATCCGGCGGCTGGGGGAGATGGGGATTGAGGTGCATACGCAGATAGTCACCTGCCCGGGCATCAATGATGGGGAGGTGCTCAAGCAGACGATAGAGGAGCTGAGCCTCATGCCGACGGTGGGTTCTATTGCCGTCGTGCCGCTTGGCATCACACGCTACCGCTCTGAGCGTGCTGATCGCGCTGGACGTACAACGGGACATACGGGCCACACAGATCGCTCCATCCCGTCGCCCAACACACCCCTCCGCAGCTTTGAGCCGAGCGAAGTCCGTGCGCTGCTGGAGATGGTGCGAGGGTATGCCGACCGTTTTGCCCGCCAGAGAGGGATATCGTTGGTCTACCCGAGTGATGAGTTTTTCCTGGTGGGCGGGGGAGATATCCCAGAAGCCTCCTTCTACGACGACTTCCCGCAGTATTTCAACGGCGTTGGGATGGCGCGCGACTTGCTGGATACGTGGGAGGCCCTGATCCCTGATCTCCCTCGCCATCTCGCCACTCCCCAACGGCTTGTGCTGGTATGCGGAACGCTGATTGCGCCGCTTCTCACGGCTATCGCTGAACGGCTCAACCAGATAATGGGTCTTCATGTGGATGTCGTTCCTGTCGTCAATCGCTTTTTCGGGGAGACGGTGACGGTCAGTGGCCTGCTGACGGGGCAAGATGTGATCGCACACCTTCAGTCTGTCAACGAACCGGTCAACGAACCGGCCAACGAACCGGCCAACGAACCGGTCAACGCTGATCACGTTCTGCTGCCGCGGGCGATGTTTGAACACCGCGGCGTTGCCACGCTCGACGACTATAGCCCCGCCCACATCGCGGAAATGTGTCATTGTCTTGTTTCGCTTGCCGACGGGGCAGAGGAGCTTTTTGACACTATCCATGCCCTATCGCAAACCCCTTAGGGTACCCCTTCCACACTGATTGAGAGGTATTCGCCATGATAGAGGATCGTATATCGGTACAGCAACAAACCAGATTCCTCCAATACATCCACCAAATAGCGGCCTTAGACGATCTGCAGGAGATGATTTCGCAGAGTCTTGAGCTGCTGATGGACATAACACACGCCGAAGCGGCTATGCTCTCGTTCTACGACCGCACAAGCAATGAGCTTGTAGTCAAGACCTCGCTTGGGCTTCCTGCCTCCTCCTCGCCCACCTGCCCCCGCTTCTCGGCCAAGCGCGGGATAGGGGGATACACCCTCCGCCACGGCTATCCAGTCTTGCTCACTGATGCCGCCACTCCTCCGCGCCATCACGTGGTGCCGGGAGAAATCCCTTCTTGCTACCACGAACTCTACTGTTTACCGCTCTTGCTAAACGAAACCCCGATTGGGGTGATCTATCTATTTCACCCTTCCTCGCCAAATGATCAGCAAGAGATTCTTACGACGCTCCACCATATTTCCCTTCTTCTTACCCCCTATCTGGACAAAACCCGCCAAATCGCAGAGGCCAACCGCCGTGAAAATCGCCTCAAAGACTTAATAGACATCATGTCGTGTATGACGACCACGCTTGAACGCGACCGGCTGTTGGAAGACATCATGTCCTATGCGCAAGAGCTGCTTGAGGTAGAGGCCACCTCCATCTGGATTAAGGATGAGCAGACGGGGGAGCTTATCCTGCACGCCGCAACTGGCAAACGCAGTGCGCAGCTCTACGATGTGCGGGTCAAGGCCGATCAGGGCATCATCGGCTATGTGATTAACACGGGCAAAAAGGTGATCGTCAACAATGTGGAAGAAAGCACACACTTTTACCGCACGGTGGACGAACAAACCGGCTTTACCACCCGCTCGGTCTTATGTGTCCCCCTCCGCGCCCCTCGCATCCAGCTTGGCGGCGAGCGGGGAGAGCTGAAAGAGACGATCATTGGCGGGGCGCAAGCGCTCAATAAGATGAATGGCGCGCCGTTTGGCCAGGAGGATATCGTTCTCTTTGAGATGCTTGCCAGCCAATCGGCCACCGTCCTGCAGCTCTCCCGCCTCTACAAAGAGACCGACAAGATGTTTTGGGGCATCATCAAGGGGATTACCAGCTTTATCGACCGCAAAGACCCATACACCTGCGGCCATAGCCAACGGGTTTCAGAGTTTTCCGTGGCGATTGCCCAAGAATTAGATCTCTCGGAAGAAACGATTTTACGCATTCGGATCGGGGGGATGCTACACGATGTTGGCAAGATAGCTGTGCCGGATGAGGTGCTCAAGAAGCCCGGCCAATTGACGGATGAAGAGATGGAACAGATGAAACGCCACCCCGTCCACGGCATCAACCTACTTGAAGAGTCAGATTTGCGGTGGCTGTTGTCGCGGGAGTGCTTGGCGATTGAGGAGCACCACGAACGCCTTGATGGCAAAGGCTATCCGTATGGGCTTCAAGGCATACGTACCGAGGAGGAGGAGCAGGCAGGCAAAAATAAAGGAGCGATCTCAATCATTGGGCGCATTGTCGCCGTCGCAGACGCATTTGACGCGATGGCCAGCGACCGGCCCTACCGGCCAGCCATGTCGGCAGATGAGGTCATTACGCTGCTGCGTACGTGGGGAGGGAGCGCTCTCGACCCCGATTGCGTTGAAGCACTCGTGCGGGCGCGCAAGCGCGGATGCATTATCACGCAGACAGAGCGCCCCGGCTACGAAGCACCAAATTATCACCACTGCTTCAATACCCCGCCCTCATCCTGCCCAAGGGAGATGAGCCGCGGGTGATGTGCCACCTCCTCTAAGAGAGGAGCCGTGACGAGCAATTCATCAAGCTGCGAGGTATTGCGAATACGGACGAGCCGTACCATTGCCGGATCAGGCTCGCCACAGACGCGAATCGCAGTCGTTACCGCATCTTCAGGAGTCGGCAAGGTAATAGGCAGCGCCCCCCGCTGTAACCCAATAAGCCCCGCGGTTAAATTATTCACATAGGTTGCTGCAAAGTCTATTTTGTGCGCCATCTGTGCAGGTATTAAGTCTGCCAACCCCACACCCACTGCATTCCCCTTACTCTCATCCGTCAAATCAAGCGCAACAATCACCCGGATATCAGGAGTAGCAGGCTCAGTCTCTCCCGATATGCGCAGCCGTCCGATCACGTTCGTATCCATACCCGTGCCGCTGATATTCTTGCCTATCTCTTCGACCACGAGCACATCGAGATGGTCAAAGGGCAATCGGGCCATCAACGTGCGGCTCCGCTCAAGAAGGGTTGCTTCTCCCTGCGCGCCGATATCGTGCGGCGGCAGTGCGACAAGATCAACCGTCTGCTTCCGTGCATCCTCAAGAATGCCGAGTCCGGCTACCACCCCGCCACGCTCAACGACCATCCGGGCCATGGGGACAAGTTGCGTCCGCAGGCCGTAAACCCCGCGACAATGCACGAGTTCCGCGCCGACCCGCTTACCAAGCCCCACCGCGCACATCTTTGCCAAGCCGCTCTCAATGGGAGCTTCAAAGCTGGTGTGTGGCTTGATACGGTTGACGACCAAGACGCCGTCAGCCTCATATGCAAGCCGATCCATACAGACGGGGGTACCATCTTCTAGGTGGCCAAGCGTCACCACGTCCATGGAGGAGTGGATTGGGCACCCAACCGCCGCCTCCGTGATACCAAGACTGGCAAGAAGCTGCACCTGGCCTTCAGCCGTCGCCCCGCCATGACTGCCCATTGCCGGAACGAGAAATGGTGATGCCCCTGCCTCGTGCAAGTAGGCAACGCAACTGGTGAGGATAGCCACGATATTGTGAATACCGCGGCTTCCTGCTGTGATGGCGATACGTTTGCCCGCCACCTGCTCTCGCACCCCAATCCCGTCCAGTTGGGCGCGGATGGTAGGAGGGATATCGATGGAAAAATGGTCTCCCCACTGCTGCCGCACCCGGTAGAGAGGCGGGAGCGGGGTGTGGGGAAGCACATCGCCCAATGCATCTGCCGAAGGTGGAAATCCAAACGTCATACTCACACCATAATCTCTTGATGGACGCGCGACATCCCCGCCGCGACCGTATGAACCCCATAGAGGAGCAAGGCAAGGGCGCTAACGAGTCCAACAGCCACGATCCATTCCTGGGAATGTACATCAAGCTTCATGGCGATCCAGAAGGGTGCGCCTATCAAGCCACGGACAAAGAAGTTTAGCCCAATAATGGAGGGCAACACCTCGAAGAGCATACTGATGCGCGAATGATGTGAAATTGAGAGCAGGATGTAGAGCAACCCAAACGAGATGGCCGCCGACATCAATGCTGAGACGATGGTGTGGCTTAGGCCAAATGGCAGCCCAACATCAGTATGATAACTCCACAGGTGCCACGAAACGCCGATTCGTTCGAGGAGGAAGTGATATCCGAAAAAGACGATGTAGGTGACAACCCCCAAAGCATAGCTAGTCACCCGAACTTGCGAGAGATGGAGAGAGAGCACCACCAGGACGGGTATGGCATAAAACCAGGCCGACGCGATAAGAACCGGCCACAGCAATGAAATGCCCTGAATGGAGTACAAGACATCTAGGTCGGGAGCGTAGGAGACCCCGTAGAGGAGTGGGCGGAGCGGTGATGCGAATGCTCCAAGGTGCCCCGCGAGTAGTGTCAAGAGAAAGATGGGGGTATCGCGTAGCCACCACAGATAGATTGCTATCCCATAGCAAACAATTGTCAGCAGAAACACTGCTGTTTCCATAGACAATGGGCGCGGCCCCAAGAAACTACCCGCCGAAGCGGGTTGTTGGCATACCGCACCATTGCTCCTTTCATGTTCTAAAGACTCCACATACGATTGCGTCGATGATATTCCCCATTTGAGAGCACACAGATGTGTTCGCATAGAGCGACAGCCAGACCCGATACCCGCTAGAGATGACGGAGTTGGCCAAGAAGAGTTGGGAACATACACGAAAACCGCTCTTGCAACGACTATATGGTAGCACGATCATTCCGAAGATGCAATGTGGCCTCATCCGTATGCAGCTATGAATGACTACAAATGGCTATTTATTGATCGCAATGCGTCAAACAAGCGAATGGGGGATGCCCCTCTTGAGAAATCTTGGCAGATCTTGTGGGAGGGGGAAGTGTGCCGTCGTTTGGGGACGCGGGGCAGGGGAGGATAGCGGTGCGAAGTGGGGGGAACGTGTTTTTTTACAAACGACATACTGCTCTGTTTGTATAAAATAACCAGCGTTTTGGAGCAATGACGGTTTCCTTGTATAAGATATACAAACAAAATCAAAATTCTTTCGTGGAGAAGCAACGTAGGAATGGAAGGAGCGGCTATGCTACCATAAGAACCATCAAAGATGAGTGATACATCGTCGTATGGTTCATCTTTTCCGGTACGTTCTTTATAGACACAACGTTTTTATCATAGCTTTCACAAAGAATGGTTATATACGCGACGCAGCAATGAACTGATGCTTGCGTCGTTTTTGTTGTATTCATAACTGAAGTGGGTTTTCACCCAAAACAACACGCGGAACACTCCTCATATGACCACCATCTTGCCACTCAGCGCATGGTAAGTACAACGGATGGTCTCACACAATTAAGAAAGGAACACTCACGGTATGGAAGAGCAAATTGCTGGTATGGAAGGGCAAATTGCAGGATTGATCTACGGCCTAGACACCTTGTGGATACTGCTCGCGGCCTTCCTTGTCTTCTTTATGCAAGCTGGTTTTGCCCTCGTTGAGGCAGGGTTCACCCGCTCGAAAAACACCACCAACATCTTGATGAAGAACGTGATGGACTTTTCGATGGGGACGCTGTCGTTCTGGGCTGTTGGTTATGCCTTTATGTATGGGAGCGGCTCTCCCTTCATCGGCCTTGATGGCTTCTTCCTGATAGGTCTCTCCGACGGAGATGTTCCTCTCTATGCAAGTTGGTTCTTCCAGCTAGTCTTTGCGGCCACTGCGGCGACTATCGTCTCAGGAGCGATGTCTGAACGCACGCGCTTCTCGGCCTACTTCTTCTACAGCATTGGGATTACCGCTCTTATTTACCCTATCTTTGGGCACTGGACATGGGGCGGTGGGTGGCTCAGCGATATTGGGTTTAGTGACTTTGCCGGTTCGACGATTGTCCACAGCATTGGTGGATGGGCCGCGCTGGTGGGAGCCTGGATGCTTGGCCCGCGGCAAGGCCGCTTTGACGAGAACGGCAAGCCGGTGGCTATCCCGGGTCACTCAATTGCACTTGGAGCGCTTGGGGTGTTCATCCTGTGGCTGGGATGGTTTGGGTTTAACCCCGGCAGTCAGTTGGCCATCTCGGGCATTGAAAACGCCAACGCCGTGGCCCTGGTCGCTGCCAACACCAACATTGCCGCCGCCGCCGGAGCGTTCGCTGCCTTGATTATCGCGTGGTTCCACGTTGGCAAGCCTGACTTGTCCTACACCCTCAACGGCGCGCTGGGTGGGTTGGTTGCCATCACCGCTCCGTGTGCAGAGGTGTTGCCGTGGTCATCAGTTGTGATTGGGTTGGTTGCCGGTGTCATCGTGGTAGGCGGGATGATCTTCCTTGAGAAGATTATGATTGACGACCCCGTCGGCGCGATACCGGTGCACCTCTTCAGCGGCGCGTGGGGTACCTTGGCCCTCGGCATCTTCTCCACCTCCTCCGGCGCGCTCTACGGGTACGGTCTCTCGCAATTTGGGGCGCAAGCCATTGGTGTCGCCTCCGCAGGCATCTGGACAGTCGGTACCGCCTTCATCCTCTTCACCGCGATCAAAAAGACGATTGGATTGCGCGTCACGGCGGAAGAAGAAGACCTCGGCCTCGACTACCACGAGCACGGCTCAGAAGCCTACCCCGACCTCCGAGCACTTCGCTCCCTTTCGTCCAAATAAAACTATAGCACTCCTTCGGCGGGAGAGGGCTGTCACCACGGCGTGATGGCCCTCTTTCGATTCTTTAGCCCCCGTACTCTATTCCCACACTACTGCTCTTTCCTCTCTCCCGCTCACCGATCCCACAGATGTTTTGGTGGGAGGAGGAGGAGTTTTTCGATAGCCTTCCGATTGGTAACCGTCGCCACTTTCAAGCAGTCAAGCAGGAGCTTCACCGCCTCCAAATAGCCCTGCAATAATGCTTCTTGTTCTTCCCGCAGATACCATGCTTGTGTATCTATATCGCGGTGTGCTTTGATGATTAATTGCAGAGAGATAGCAAATTCGTGCCACACTTCAGTAGAATGTTCCAACAACGGGCATTGCAAGAAATTGAGATCCTGGTAGAGCTTTGAAAGAGGTTGGCATTCCTCGACAGCACAAACAAAGAGCATGGGGACAGAGAGTCGCTCGCGCTTGAGGAGAGCCTCAAGAGCAATGCGCTTGTCTTGTGAAAGAGCGCTCATGGAGATGCTTACTGAGAGCATAAAGTAGAGGATCGTGTCAATTTTGAGGAGAAGCGTTTGGCGGGCGGTGCGTGATGCAACATGGTCAACAGAAAGGACATAATCGAGAATGGAAACCTGCGCCAACGTACGTGCGATATCGATATTGAGGTCTTTGGCCAATGCCTGGTCGAACACACGAGAATACCTCATCTCAATTGAGAAGGGGCGGTCGAAATCGAGATTATACGCAATGTCACGAGCGAGTGCGCGGCTCTTGGTGTGCGAGAGCGACAGATAGAGATAATAGCTTCTGAGCGCGGCGGGCTTGTAGACGTTACTCCCCTGGATGGAGCTTTTCTCGCACGACCAGTTGATTAACCTGATCAGCGTTGTCTTGTGAGCTAGGATTTTGTTGACCGTATTGAGGAAAACGTAGAAAAAATAGTCAGCATTATCCATCAAGCTGGCGACGTTGAGAATCACCTCCTGCCACCGGCTATCGGTAATATTCGCAGCGGTGAGCAGCTTTTGAATGGTAAATTTTGAGCAGTGACGGATGATGTATCGGGCGGCAAAAAACTCCTGGAAGGAGAGGTGCGAGAAGGAGTAGATTTGCCGGGCACGCTCAACCAGCAAGCCGTGCTGCGCTTCGATGGCCTTTAGTACATAAAAGGCTTCTTCCTGGTTGAGCGAGAGGAAGTCGGTGATAAACGCTTCTAGGTCTTGCTGTTTGAAGAAATATTCATTGCGCTCAAACGTGTCCGACGCGATGCGCGCCAGCAACGACCGTTTGGCGTCCACCGACAACGTTTGATATGTCTGGTCGCGCTCTACCTTACGTTCCTTATCCCAGTGCTCCAGCAAAATCGTAATTCCCTCTTCATAGAGGTTCGTTCGCTTGGGGGGAAATCTCCGCGATGGGCTATGCTCAAAGCTCAAACACAGCAACGAGAGCAAGATCGGTGTGCGGGCAAGTTCTCGCAATCCGCGGTGGTCATCCTTCGTAAATTCTTTAAGAAAATCGCGCTGTATTTCAGGATTATCGTGGAACCACTTCTGTACGAACATCTGAATCTGTTCGTCGGTAAAGTCTGCGACTTCGACATAGACGAATTTAGTGAAGGAATAGTCAGCGGCAGCGACACGGCAGGTGATACAATATTGACAGCGGTAGTAGTGCTCGCTGAAAGACTTCATTTGGGCAATAATCTGCGCGCGTTGGTAGTTTTCCTGCATTACCTCATCAAGCCCATCAAGTAGGATGATGGCATTGCCTTGTTTGAGGGTCTTTGCGAGGAAAAACTCCGCATCAACAAAATCAATCTCCTCCAGCGCATTGACCAAGTAGTCAAACAGTGCCGGGATGTCGGAGTCGGCCCACTCTTTGAGCGACACAAAAAATGGAATATGGTCTTTTTGGTGTTCAACGGTCTGTAGCAGAACATATTTTAGGAAGGTGGTTTTGCCAGACCCTGGCTTGCCAAGAATAAACAGTTGTTTGTTTGCTCGCGACTGTTCAAGAAACGTCATTCCATTGGTGCGTGGCCGTGATTCAAGGAGATCGGGCTTGGCTTCGATTTGCGAGATGTCGAACCGCTGAAAAGCAGTCAGTTTGTCGAGCACATAGATATCTGTAAAGACGTTGTGCAACCCCATCGGTTTGGTGCTACCAATAGGACGAATATACCCATATTTATTGCGCAGCCACCGTCGGTAGATTTCCGTGTCCTTTCGATGCTGCCACTCTCGTTTCCACCAGGGAAGGGTGCTTTTGAGGTTGCGGCGTTTTTCTATCTTGGGGGTGAGAACAACCGTCGGGATGGTATGGATGCTGGTGGAGGTGATGAGGTCTTCAAGCTGCATCCCCAAACTAGTGTCGCGGATGAACTCAAGCGCATTGTGCGCAATCAAGAGCAGTGCCCATACCCACTCATCTTCTTCCATGTGCTTGACCCGACCCCACCGTTGTGCAGCTTCCACAATGTTGGAGAGGTCGAGATAGGGGGCCATGCTGCGGTGGACATTTCCGATGGCTCCCTTTGGCATGCCGCTCAAGAGGATGGTGCGATTATCATATTCCTCCAGGGCAGGAATATTCCTGAGGATGGCCAAGAGATCCCTTGCGAAGGAAGGAGGGAGGTGGGGTGGCATTGGCAATCCAGAGGGCATAGGTTGTTTCTTCTTCTCAATATGTTTCTTCACCTTCTCAACAGTATAGCAGAAACAACAACACAATGCCCCCTCTTGCCGCGGTATCGCAAGAGAGGGCACAGAGCGAGTACAGGTTAGGATGTGGTTTTAGAGGCTCTTGAAGACCTCGCGGGCGGCGCTGAGGGTATGGTCGATTTCCTCATTGCCGTGCGCCGAACTCATAAAGCCGACTTCAAACTGCGAGGGGGCGAAGTAGACGCCATGTTCCGCCATGCTCCAGAAGAACTTGGCGAACCGCTCGGTGTGCGCATACTCACGGGCGGCCTCATAGCTATCGATCACTTGCCCTTCCTCCTTGAGGAAGTAGACGCCAAACATGCTGCCTTCTTGCGCGGCCTGAACGGGGATATTATTCTCGGCGGCGATGCCTTTCAGCCCATTGACGAGCGTCGCAGCATTTTGCGCAATCGCCTCAAACGCGCCGGGCTTGTTGATCTCTTGCAGCGTGACCAGACCGGCGATCATCGCGAGGGGGTTGCCGGAGAGCGTGCCAGCTTGGTACATCGGCCCAGCCGGAGCCACGGTCTGCATAATCTCCTTCTTGCCGCCATACGCGCCGACCGGTAAGCCACCACCGATGACTTTGCCCATGCAGGTGAGGTCAGGCATCACGCCTGCGACTTGCTGAGCGCCGCCGGTGGAGATGCGAAAGCCGGTCATCACTTCGTCGAAGATGAGCAGCGCCCCGGCGTCGCGGGTAATGTCGCGCAACCCCTTGAGGAAGCCGTCTGCGGGCGGGATAAAGCCCATATTGCCAGCGTATGGCTCAACGATGACCGCGGCAATGTCGCTGCCGTGCTCCTCAAACAACGACTTGACGGAGTCGAGGTTGTTATATTGGCCGACAAGCGTGTGCGAGGTGGTGCTCTCTGGCACGCCTGGGCTGTCGGGCAACCCCAACGTCGCGACCCCGCTCCCCGCCTGGACGAGCAGCATATCGGCGTGGCCGTGGTAGCAGCCGCTGAACTTGACAATCGTCTTGCGGCCAGTGTAGGCGCGGGCAAGGCGCAAGGCGCTCATCGTCGCCTCCGTCCCGCTGTTGACAAAGCGCACCTGCTCAATACTAGGCATCATGGTGATGACCTGCTGGGCAAGTTGCGTCTCGACGCGGGTGGGGGCACCGTAGCTCGTCCCAAGCTCAAGCTGCTTCTTGAGGCCCTCGACGACGGCAGGGTGCGAGTGGCCAATGATAAGCGGCCCCCACGAAAGCACATAGTCGATATAGCGGTTGCCGTCAACGTCCCAGAAGTGAGGCCCAGCCGCCCGCTCAACGAACAATGGCGTGCCGCCTACGCTGCGAAACGCGCGGACAGGGGAATTGACACCGCCCGGCAACACTTGTTGGGCCGCGTTGAAGAGTTCCTGTGAGTGTGGGTATGTCTTAGACATTCCTTCCTCTCGGTGTATCAATAATCAGTTAAAGAACGGAGATAGGGTGGTGTGCGGGCATGGTACACCCGCACGTTAACGTGAATCTGGCCTTTGGGTTGGCTTTTGGCTAGCTTTTAGACTAGCTTTTAGACTGGCTTTTGATGCTGAACGCTATGCGGGACGGTACGAATGCACGAAATCTACCAGCTTCGCCACATTCTCAACCGGCGTTTCGGTCAAGATGCCATGGCCCAGGTTGAAGATGTGCCCAGGGCGTCCGCCTGCCCGCTGGAGGATATCCGCCGCGCGCCGCTCCACCTCGTGCCAGGGGGCAAAGAGTGTCGTGGGGTCGAGGTTGCCCTGGATGCCTTTATCGTGGCCCATCTGCTCCCACGCCTCGTCAAGGTTGATGCGCCAGTCGGCCCCCAACACATCGGCCCCCGACTCGCGGAGAACCGGCAGCATACCGTTCATATCGGTGCCAAAGTAAATAACCGGCACATCGCTCTTCTCTTTGACGTTTGCGACACACTCCTGGACGTAGGGCAACACATATTCGCGGTAGTCGAAGGGGGAAAGCGCACCCGCCCAACTATCGAAGATCTGTACCGCCTGCGCCCCCACCTCAATCTGCCCAAGCAGATATTCGCTGACCGTGTAGACGAGCTTCTCCATCAACGTCTTCCACGAAGCGGGGTCGTTGTACATCATCCCCTTAGTGCGGCGGTAATCGCGCGATGAGCCGCCCTCAATCGCATAGCTGGCGAGGGTGAAGGGTGCGCCGCTAAAGCCGATCAGCGGGATCTTGCCTTCCAGCATCTTGCGCACGATACTCACGGCCTCGATGGTAAATGCGACGCTTTGGCGCGGGTCAGGGGTCTTGACCGCTTCCACGTCGGAGGCGGTGCGGATCGGGTTGTGCAAGACCGGCCCTTCGCCCTTCTCAAAGGTCAAGTGGATGCCCATGCCCTCAAGCGGCGGGAGGATATCGGCAAAGATAATCGCCGCATCCAGATTGAATGCGTTGATGGGCTGCATGGTCACTTCGGCGGCCACCTCTGGCGTTTTGACCATCTCCAAAAACCCATACCGCTCACGGACAGCACGATACTCAGACATATAGCGGCCAGCTTGGCGCATCAACCAGACAGGCGTACAATCAACCGGCTCGCGGCGGCAGGCTCGGAGAAATCGATCATTCATACATACATCCTTATTCGCTCAACCAACGAACAACATCTTTGGCAAAATAGGTGATAATCATATCCGCACCGGCGCGCCGAATGGAGTACAAGCTCTCCAACGCCACGCGGCGCTCATCGATCCATCCTTGGGCGGCGGCAGCCTTGATCATGCTAAACTCCCCGCTCACCTGATAGGCGGCGAGAGGCAGATCAAAGGTTTCGCGCACATCCTTGATAATATCCAGGTAGGGCAAGGCGGGCTTGACCATCAGCATATCAGCGCCCTCTGCCACGTCAAGCTCCACTTCCTTGATCGCTTCACGGGCATTGGCAGGATCCATCTGGTACTCGCCCCGATCCCCAAAGCTGGGCGGGCTTTCGGCGGCATCGCGGAAGGGGCCGTAGAAGGCGCTCGAAAACTTCGCCGCATAGCTCATAATCGGAATATTATCAAGATGCGCCTTATCAAGCGCAGCCCGTATCGTTCCAACCATCCCGTCGATCATCCCCGACGGGGCGATGATATCTGCCCCCGCTTGTGCGTGCACCACCGATGCCTTGCCAAGTAACTCAAGCGTATCATCGTTGAGCAGGTATCCTTCTGACATCCGCGGGTTGTAGCACGGCGCGTCGGGCGAGTTGATGATACCACAATGTCCGTGGTTCGTATACTCGCAGAAGCACATATCGGAAATAACGACCAACTCTGGCACCGCCGCCTTGATGGCGTGGATCGCCTTGGGGATGATGCCTTCTGGGTCGTAATTTTCGGTTCCTTGGGGGTCTTTTTTGGCGGGGATGCCAAACAGGAGCACCGCCGGTATCCCCATCTCCGCCAGCGTTTCTGCTTCGCGGACGGCGTTGTCGATTGAATATTGGAAGTGGCCCGGCATTGAGGGGATCGGCTTCGACACCCCTTCCCCATGGCGGATAAACATACCGGCAATCAGGTTGTCGGCGCTGAGGGTGGTCTCTCGCACCATTCGGCGCAGCGTGGGCGTGCGGCGAAGGCGGCGCGGGCGCAATGCAGGAAATGTACTCATATCTATCCTAGTTTTCCTAGTTTTCCTAGCTATCCTAGCTATCCTAGCTATCCTACTTTCCTAGCTTTCCTATACAGACTGCAGTGCATATGCAACGAACGCATCTATCATCCCCTCTTCCGTGTACGTGTCGGCGACCACGGTCGGGGGAAGGCCAACGTCATGGGCGGTTTTCGCGGCGATGGGGCCAATACACACGATTGCGGCGCGGCGGATGCTCTCTATTGCATCTTCCCCCACTCGCTTCAGAAAGTAGCGGATGGTTGACCCGCTCGTGAAGGTGATAGCGTGGATTTGGTTGTTTGCCAGCATCGTGGGCACATCATCGCCGCCCTGCGCTGGCACCGTGCAATAGGCAACCACACGGTCAAGGTCGGCTCCTGCCGCCTCCAGATGCTCTTGCAAGGTAGGGCGGGCAATATCGGCATTGGCAAGCAGTACCCGTTGGCCATGCATATCGCCCATCGCCTCTGCCAACGCTTCGGCCACAAATTTGCCCGGCATCACGGCGATGTCGGCACCAAGCAGCTCTTTGCAGGCATCGGCGGTTGTTGGGCCAACTGCCGCCACCTTACAGCAGGAAGCGATAGCCGTGGGTGGCTCATTGAGCGCGTGCATCCGCTCCTCAACCGTCTTCACCGCATTGACACTCGTCAACACCAACCAGTCGTATCCACCTGTGAGCAGCCGCCGCAAACTCTCATCCAGGGGAGAGGTATCCTCTGGCAGGGCAAAGGTGATGGTTGGGTAGAAGATAGGCTCCGCGCCAAGCGCTCGGAGACGTTCCATCAAACTATCGGCCTGTTCTTCGGAGCGAGTCACCACCACACGCCACCCCTGCAACGGTAGATCGGGCTGGCTGCGGGAAGGAGGAATATCCACCGCGTGCTCACTCATACACTACCCTGCTCTTTCTAGGGGTCTCAACGGTTGTTCGCACTTCTTCACACGAGTTAGCACGAGGTACGAAGGTCGGCCAAGATGGTATCTGCACCACGACCGATCAGCTCTTCGGCAAGGTCAACGCCGACGGCTTTGGGGTCATTAGCGGGGCCGGTGCGCTCTCCCCGAATGATCGTCTTGCCATCGAGAGAGCCAACAAGCCCCCGCAAGAAGACGTTTTCGCCCTGAAGCTGCGCATAGGCGGCGATAGGCACTTGGCAACCACCCTCAAGGCGGTGGAGGAAAGCCCGTTCTGCCTGCACAGTAATGCGCGTCTCTTCATCGTTGAGGGCAGAGAGCAATTGCAAGGTTTGCGTATCGTGCTCACGGGCTTCGATAATCAACGCGCCCTGCGAGACCGCAGGCAAGAACATCTCAATCGGGAGCATCTCGCTACGGCGGTCACCCAAGCCAAGCCGCTCCAGACCAGCCGATGCCAACAATAAGGCATCATACTCGCCCCCGTCAAGCTTGCTCAACCGCGTATTGACGTTGCCTCGCACATCGAGAAGCTCTAGGTCGGGGCGCAATGCACGGATCTGGCAGGAGCGACGCAAACTACTCGTCCCCACACGTGCGCCCATTGGCAAAACCGGAAGCACAGATGGGGTTTCAGAAGAGCCAGAAGAAGACGGTGAAATGCCCTGCTGCGGGAGGATAATCACATCACGGGGGTCAACCCGTTTGGGGAAAGCGGTTAAGATTAAGCCGTCGGGGATAACGGAAGGGAGGTCTTTGCCACTGTGAACGGCGAGATCAACTTCTCCATTCAGCAGCGCCACCTCGATCTCCTTTACAAACAATCCTTTGTCGCCGACGGCGGAGAGTGCGACATCAAGGATATGATCTCCCTTCGTCTTGATAATATTCAGCTCGACGGCGAGGCCAGGGTGACATTCGCGTAACATCGCCGCGACTTGTTCAGCCTGCGCGAGCGCGAGATTACTCCCACGAGTACCGATTACGAGTTGTTTGACTTCCATAAAACGCTTTTTCTACTCCTTATGTGTTGATTGCGAGCATCTGTGCAATAGTACCATCTTTTTTCAATCGTGCTCCAAACGACCGTCACATCTTTACCTATCTTGTTTGCTCTTCTTGTTTGCTCTTCTTGTTTGCTCTTCTTGTTTGCATTGATGTATGTGCATGACCGGAGTGATTTCTGCCACAAAACAGAAAGAGGGAGAATAAGCGGCCCTTATAATACGCCTGATGCCTGTTGTGATTAGGGTCGCCTCCATAAACAGCAAGAAGAAACGGCTTGACGCAACGGGGATGATCTTCTTGTCCACGTTTTCTGGCTCTCTCAGCGGAGAGGTGGCTTCGCGGCAATTCGTTGGTTTTGTATTGGGCAGTGCGGGAGCGTATCACCCCCCCCTATACCGATTATCGATACCCGTGCCCGTCTGCATTCCAATCCCTTCCCTCTATCCCCTCCCTCTCCCGTTATAGCCCCCACAGATCCCGTAGCATAGCGGCATAGCGCTGGCCATCGCCCTGAGCGGCGGCGTGTTTAGTGCGGAGGGTTGGGTCGTGCAAAATCTTGTTGACCAGACTCCGACTAAATGCCTCAATAATGCCTTGTTCTTCGGGAGAGAGGCTGTTGAGCTTCCGTAACGTACGTTGGACTTCGGCGTCGCGCAGTTCTTCGGCCTGCTGCCGCCACGTCGTGAGGACAGGCAACGCGTCGTAGCTGCGCAGCCACGCGCCAAATGCTTGCACCTCTTGGTTGACGATGCCTTGTGCAGCGGCAATCGCCTGACCGCGTTGAACCAAGGTCTGGTTTACCACTTCGTGGAGGTCGTCAACGGTGTAGAGAACAGCCCCCTCCACATCGACGACGTTTTCGGCAATATCCCGCGGCACGGCCAGGTCGATCAAGAGCATGTTGGGTTGGTGCGTGCCATTGCGCGACATCTTGCGCCGCATGGCCTCTTCCACGTGCTCATAATTGATGACCGTCGTGGGTGCGGCGGTTGAACTAATGACGATATCAGCCATCGACATGGCTTCGATAAGCTCATCAAACGGAAGGGCCTTGGCCCCATACCGCGAGGCAAGTTCTTCCGCGCGCTCAAACGTTCGATTGACTACAAAAAGCTCACCCGCGCCATTCGCGAGCAAGTTTTGTGCCGCCAATTCACTGACTGCTCCACTTCCGACCAAGACGACGCGCACATCTTCAAGGCTGCCGAGCCGCTGCCGAGCAAGCTCCACCCCCGCCTGAGAGACACTCGCCGCACCCGAGCCGAGCGTGGTTTCGTGGCGGACACGCTTGCCCGTGGTGATCGCACTGCGGAATAGTCGTGTCAAGACTTGCCCAGCGCTGCGGACACGTTGAGCGGTGTCGTAGGCATTGCGCACTTGCCCTTGGATCTGAGCTTCGCCCAGGACGAGCGAGCGCAAGCCGGCTGAGGTCTCAAAGAGGTGCGTTACGACGGCTTCGCCAGAATAGAAGAAGAGCGAATCACGAAACTGCTCTTCGGAAATCTCGTGAAACCTCGCAAGGAACTCGATGATGCGTTGTTCCACGCCAATCGGATTATTCGTCACGCCATACATTTCCACCCGGTTGCATGTTGAGAGGATGACGGATTCGAGCAAAACCGGCGGGGTGCCGTTGTTCCGAGTGGTCAATTGCGATAGGGCGTTGGGAAGATCCGTTGGACTAAATGCAAGACTTTCACGAACCGCAACAGACGCGGATGTATGGTCAAGGCCGACCATCAGCAGTTTCATAACTTATGCCCCCTCGCTGCTAATTCACAGTAAAATTACTCAAACCTATCTAAATCTACCGCGTGATAAATTTATCACGACGTACCAATTTTGTCAAAAAGTGCCTTCCTAATGCCCGATACAGCGATAGCATGATAGCCATCGCGCGTGATGTTCACCGCCCATGGCAACATCCCCTCCCGGCACTGGTGGAGGATCGCGCCGCAGGCCGACTCCGACGATACTCATAACATGGTAGCTGACATGATAGCTGATGATGCCCATTTCGACGAGTCGCGTCCGCCCCTATTGTGCCATATCATGAGCACGTGCGGTGAACGAGATTGCTCTTCTCTTGCCCACCCCACCCCACCACCCAACAGGAAATGAGCAGCAACGGGAGGCAAAACGCTCACCGTCGGAGAGAAAACTATCTGGCATAGCCGTGATAGGTGTGCTATAATAACACCGCTTTACCGCGCAGAGAGTAGCAAACAAACACGCGATTGAAACTAGAAAGTAGTAGGATTGTTTCGTGGGATTGGATAAAGAGGAAAAGACTGCTATCATTGGCGAGTACAAGGTTCATCAAACGGATACCGGCTCGCCAGAAGTGCAAGTAGCTATTTTGACAGAGCGTATTAATCAACTGACGCAGCATTTGCGATTTCATATTCACGACTACCATTCGCGACGCGGATTGCTCAAATTGGTTGGTCGCCGACGCCGCCTACTTGCCTATCTACACAAAAAAGATACCCACCGCTATCGCTCCGTGGTTGAGCGGTTGGGGCTCCGTCATTAAGCGGACGTGCGTGTGCGCATCGTCAGCGGTCGCCCGTACGCCGTGACTTTCCCAATGAGACAACCGGATCTCGCCCGCCAGGTGTGCCAAAACTGCACGGCTCCTTTCGCCATCTCCTTAGAATGGAGGCGATAGGTGCCTCTCCCCACGTGCATCAACGGGTATGAACCAGAGACGTTCGTAAATGTATACATGTAGGCGGCCCACGATGCGGCCAGAAGCACGGCCACAAAGACATATCGATATCATCCTCCGGTGCCTAGCAACACGTGGCGGCTCCTTATCGCGCTGGCCACGCGCGCACAACGTCGCTTGGCAACAAGACCAAAATAGGCCTTTCCCGTCGTTTGTATGAGCAGGGGCACCGGCTTCCACCCCATGTTCCCGCTGGGAGGGGTGGTCTTCCCCGCTCGATCCCCGGCGGATTGGAGCGAGATAGCAAGAGAGAAACGGAAATCCACTTCTTCTTTTTCCTCTCGTTCAGAACGTAACAAGATAGTATATGTAAGGAACGTGGACTTATGTCAGAGAACCAGGTTTATTCCGTTCAGACGGAAATTGCTGGCCGTACACTTACCCTCGAAGCAGGGCAGTTGGCTCAGCAAGCAGATGGAGCCGTCACGGTACGCTATGGAGATACGATGCTCCTCGCAACCGTGGTCGGTTCAAAAGAATCACGTGAGGGGATCGACTTTTTCCCGCTCACTATCGACTACGAAGAGAAAATGTATGCCGCTGGCAAAATCCCCGGCAACTACTTCAAACGCGAAGGTAAGCCAACCACGACCGCTGTGTTAACGGCTCGCCTCACCGACCGCCCACTCCGCCCGCTTTTCCCCAAAGGGTACAAGAACGAAGTGCAGGTCATCATCACGACCTTCTGCATTGACATGGAGAACGACCCCGCGTCGCTTGCCATTATTGGCGCATCGGCGGCGTTGTCCATCAGCGATATCCCCTTTGATGGCCCAGTCGGCGCAGTACAGATAGGCCACATTGATGGCGAGCTTGTCATCAACCCGTCAATGAACGACATGGAGCGCAGTCGCCTTGACCTCTGTGTCGCTGGCTCACAAGACGCCGTCCTGATGGTGGAGGCAGGGGCGTATGAGCTGGGCGAAGACGAGATGCTCAAAGCCATTCAAGATGGCCATGAGGTCTGCAAGAGCATTGTTGAGCTGCAAAAAGAACTCGTCGCGCTCTGTGGCAAGGAAAAACGGCCGTTTGAGCCGCCAGAGGCCGATACCTCTCTCGAAGAGAGCGTCACCAAGTTTATTGGCACGCGGCTGAAGGAAGCCATCAACAATTCGGACAAGCTCTCTCGCGAAACGGCAACCCAAGAGCTGTTGCAGCAGGTTGTTGAGCACTTCACGGTGGATGAACCCGAAGAAGAGCTTGAGCAGCGAACCAAAGAGGTGAAGAAGGTCTTTGAATCGATCCTCAAGGAAGAAGTGCGCACGGCGATTCTGGAGCACGAGATACGGGTCGATGGCCGCGAGATGAAGGAAATTCGCCCCATCAGCATCAATACGGGCGTTGTGCCGCGTGTGCACGGGAGTGGCCTCTTTACCCGCGGGCAAACCCAAGCCCTGACGATTACCACGCTTGGCTCGCCGGGCGAAGAACAACGCCTTGACGACCTCGGTATAGAGACAACCAAGCGCTACATTCACCACTACAACTTCCCGCCCTTCAGCACGGGGGAAGCACGTCGCCTTGGCTCGCCACGCCGCCGCGACATTGGCCACGGGGCGTTGGCAGAGCGCTCGCTCTACGCCGTCATCCCCAAAGAAGAAGATTTCCCCTACACCATGCGGTTGGTGAGCGAAATTCTTAGCTCCAACGGCAGTAGCTCGATGGCCAGCGTCTGCGGCAGCAGCCTCAGCTTGATGGACGCCGGTGTGCCACTCCGAGAGCACGTTGCCGGTATTGCCATGGGGTTGGTGACCGATGAACAAGGCAATTGGAAGGTGTTGACCGATATCCAAGGCATTGAGGACATGTTGGGCGACATGGACTTCAAGGTGGCGGGTACTAAGAACGGTATCACCGGCCTGCAAATGGATATCAAGAGCAGCGTCATCACGTTCGACATTATGCGTGAAGCTTTTGCCCAAGCCCGCGAGGCCCGCCTCGAAATCTTGGACAAGATGAACACAGCATTGCCGTCCCCACGTGAAGACCTGTCGCCATATGCCCCGCGCATCATCAGTATGCAGATTTCGGTCGATAAGATCGGTGCGGTGATTGGCCCGGGTGGGAAGACCATCCGCAGCATCATTGAGCAGACCGGCGCAACGATTGATGTCGAGAATGATGGCCGTATCTACATCTCAACATCAAATATGGATTCTGCGCAGCAAGCCGTCCAGATGATTGAAAACCTCACCCGTGAGGCCAAAGTCGGCGATGTCTTCCTGGGCAAGGTCGTGCGGATCATCCCCCACGGTGCATTTGTCAACATCCTGCCCGGCAAAGACGGCGTGGTACACATCAGTGAACTGGCCGAAGGCCGTGTCCGCAGCGTGGAGGATGAAATCCAGGTTGGCGATGAGATCAATGTGATGGTCATCGATGTTGAGCCAGCGACTGGCAAGGTCAGCCTCAGCCGCCGCGCTATTCTGACCGGCGAGTCGGCAGAAGAACGCCGCGCCGTGATGCGAAACTCCGCCTCACGCAACAACGACCGCAATCGCCGAGGAAGCGGACGGCCAGACCGTGATCGTGGCGACCGTGGCGACCGTGATCGTGACCGCTCAGATCGTGATCGCGACCGTGGCGACCGTGATCGTGATCGTGACCGCTCAGATCGTGATCGTGGCGATCGTGGCGACCGCGACCGCTCAGATCGTGATCGTGGCGATCGTGGGCTAGAACGCAATCGCCCGCGCCCGCGACGGAGCAATGAACGAAGCGAACGATAGCGAACGAAGCGAACGATAACGATAGGCCCTTATGGGCACACGTGCGGTGTGCCCGACAGCATGCTTCTGTGGAGCCACATTGCACCTATGACACAATTGCCCTTGTGCTCCACACGTTGCCCACTACTCAACCTTCAAAACTGAAGCGTTGCAACTTGCTGTAATCGGATGGAAAGCCCGGCCAAGAAGAGACACACACAGGCATAAATCAGCGCTTCCCACCGGCTGTCGCGCCCTCGCGTATAGGCAAAAGCCCCCGGAAGCGCTATCACTGCAGTGATGCCATATAAGATGTGGATGTTGCTCCGAACCGGGCGGAACCCCTTCATATAGAGAATAACCCCTAGCAGCGCTTCAATGAGTATCAATACCTCGCCAATGATCAACGCTCCGGTGTAGTGGTCTGAGATGGGCTGCTTTCGGAAGAAATCGACCAACCCCCACCCTCCCATCACAATCATGAAGAGCAGAACCGTCACGTATAACCGTTCATGAACAAGAAGCAAGAAAAAAGTCATTTCGTTCCTCAGTTGATATCTAGAACACAACGTGGTACACTTGATTGGCAAGCGAAAATGGTTTCGCACGGATGAAGAGGCATGTCCCCACCTACACAGGGTACATAAAAGCCACATCATAGACGACAAGCGTGATTTCGTCTACTCTCTCCAACACACCCACACCTTCGGGTCGGTGGGGCATTTGCTACAGAGAAATCAAGAGATCACAATGGGGGTGAGCGTATGGCGCTGATAAAGAAAGGCGGAGGCACACGAGGAGGGTTGCGCGATAAAACGCAAACCATCAAACAGGATGATACCGCCCAGGAAGAGCAACAAGAAGAGCAATATGAAACTCGCGAAGTACAAACACTTGGCGAGGGAACCGTCCTTCAGGGACGCTATGTCATAGAAGGCATTCTTGGGGTTGGCGGGATGAGCGTAGTCTACCGCGGGCGCGACCTGCGGTTTAAAGATGTCGTTCGCCAATGTGCTATCAAAGAGATGTACCAGCGCGCTGCCGACTCTCATACGCGCACGCTCAACCTCCGACACTTCGAGCGCGAAGCCGGGCTTTTGGCAACGCTCAACCACCCGGCCATTCCCAAGGTCTACGACTTCTTTGAAGAGAACAGCCGTGTCTACCTGGTTCAAGAGCTGGTGCCTGGCAAAGACCTTGAGACGGTTTTGGAGGAAGAGGGAAATCCCTTCGAGGAGCAGCGGGTAGGCGGGTGGGCCATCCAGATCTGCGATGTGCTCAGCTACCTCCATCACCACGAGCCAGAACCTATCGTGTTTCGCGATATGAAGCCCTCAAACGTACTGCTCACCCCAGAAGAGCGTATCGTCTTGATAGATTTCGGTATTGCCCGCCTTCTCGACCCCATGGAACGCAAAGGGACGATGATCGGGACAGAGGGCTATGCACCACCAGAGCAATATCGTGGCGAGGTAGAGCCGCAAGGCGATATCTATGCGCTTGGGGCTACATTGCACCACCTTCTCAGTGGCAGCGACCCACGGCTCGAAACTCCTTTTACCTTCGACCAACGTCCGCTGCGAAAGCTCAACCCTGCCATCTCCGAAGAGATGGATCACATCATCTCCCGCGCCCTGAAATATAATGCGGATGAACGGTGGGAGACGGCAGAGACGTTTAAAAAGGCGCTCTTTGGGATCCCGGGGATGCGCGATGTTGCGCGGCCACAGCAACAAACCGAAGCCCCCAAAGCCCCCCGTTCGAGCAGCGTGACCGAGCTGGTGTGGACGTTTACGTGTGAGGATGAGGTTCGTTCTTCGCCTTGTCATCACAACGGTCTCCTATACGTTGGGAGCTATGACACTAACCTCTATGCCCTTGACGCTGCGACGGGTACGTTCCGTTGGAAGTATGCGACAGAAGGCGGCATTAGCTCCTCCCCCACCGTCTGGCAGGAAATCGTGATTGTCGGCTCTGAAGATGGCTCTGTCCACGGCATAGACTACCGCACCGGCATGCGGCGGTGGAGGTTCCGTACGGAGAAAGCTGTCCGGTCGTCGCCGCGGGTGCAAGAACGGCTCGTATTTGTTGGTTCCGACGACCAAAACGTCTACGCTCTTGACGGGCTTCGCGGGGTTCCCATCTGGAAGTACCGTGCTTGGGCACCGTTCCGCTCCTCCCCCTGCATAGGCAAAGAGGATATCTATATTGGATGCGATGATGGCAACGTCTACTGCTTGGAAATGCGCAATGCCAATGTAAAATGGCGGCAACGGCTGCAAAGTAGTGTTCTTTCGTCTCCCTGCTGTAGCAACGGGATGGTTTTTGTCGGCTCAACCGATCATCATCTCTATGCGCTTGATCAGCAGGCAGGCGTGCCAGTGTGGAAGTTCAAAGCAGGCCACTACGTCAACTCTTCGCCCATTGTCACCAATGATTTCGTTGTGGTTGGCAGCGCCGACGGGAATGTGTATGCGCTTGAGAAGAAGAATGGTAATGTGGCGTGGACATTCGAGACCAAGAGCCAAGTTGGCGGTTCACCTCGTCATCATGAAGGGCGTATCTACATTGGGGCGACCGATGGGTTCATTTACTGTCTTGATGTACGGTCGGGCCGGATGATCTGGAAGCACCAAACGGAGGCTCCTGTTATTTCATCCGCCGCTATTGCCAATGGCATGATATTCATCGGCTCGATGGACAACCGAGTCTATGCCCTAAAAGCATAAGATGTCTCCTAGGTTGACACAAGAATTAACCGCGTCGGCATTGCGTGACATTGGCCAGCTTCGTACCTCCAACCAAGATAATGTCTTCACCCTGACGACCGTGCTCCCCCGCGGAAACGGCGAACGGTTGTCGGTTGGCTTGTTCGCAGTAGCCGACGGGATGGGTGGGCACGACGACGGCGAAATGGCGAGCTATCTTGCGATACAGAGCGCGGTGCGCTTTCTGTTTTCGCACTTTCTGCTGCCAACGCTCGACGATAACCTGATGGATGACATCCAATCACTGATGCGGGCGGCGCTTGAAGAGGCCAACCGCGTCATTTGGGAGTATGCCACCCAACACGACTCCGATATGGGTACAACCTGCTCAATTGCGCTCTTGATGGAGAAAATCCTCTTTATTGCCCACGTTGGAGATACACGCATCTATTTGGTAGAGGGCGACCACATACGGCTCCTTACTACCGATCATTCCGCCGTCGGTCGTCTGATAGAGTTGGGCCATCTACCGCCTTCTGCAGCACGCGACAATCCACTCCGCAATCAGCTTTACCGCACGATTGGCCAACAACAGAACATCACTGTCGATTTTGGGTATTATCCCGTTGGCGAGTCGTCTCACCTGCTCTTGTGCAGCGATGGGCTGTGGGGGTGTCTCTCGGAGGAGGAAATACTCTCTTCCATCCACCATTTCCCCTGCCCCCACCAGATATGCCGGGAACTGATCGACACCGCAAACGCCAATGGCGGAGATGATAATATCTCTGCAATTGTAGTAACATTGCCGCGAGAGATTAATTACGAGACTCGAGAGCTAGAACCGCTCTTCTTTGAGGATGAGCCGGACGAAGAAGCCGAAGAAGGCGGAGAAGCCGAAGAAGAAGATGATCGCAGCGAACAGGCTGTCCAAGAGACTGCCCAAGAGACCGTCCAAGAGACTGTTCAAGGCGATCAGGACGACGTGAGAGATCCGAAAGAATCATCTCACAGAAGTAGCCCGTAAAGCCCAGGTGCTTTAGCCCTGGGATATAAGGGCTTTCT
>CAZGLO010000044.1:0-30432 GCA_964526735.1 uncultured Chloroflexaceae bacterium
TTTGAAAGGATACACCATCTTGGGAGAGGTATCCACCTATCCCGAACTCAGGTTAAATCTGCCGGACCACCCGATCTTGCTTGATGTCCAGGCACTCAGTGCCCGCTTTCAGACCGTGACAGACTGCCGTGCCGCCCGCGGCAAACGCTATCCATTGGCGGTCATCTTGACCATTGCGGTGCTCGCCAAACTGACCGGTGCCAATCAGGTGCGCGATGTAGCTGAATGGGCCATACATCGCCAGCGTGAACTATGTGCGCGGTTCGGGCTGACCCGCCCCACGATGCCCCATCCCACCACCTGGAGCCGCATTCTGGGTAGCGCTGTCGATCCCGCGACCCGCTAACCCGGGCCGCCAAGGAGATGCTGACCAGCGTTGCATCTGAGATGCCAGCTCGTGGGAGCGTGCAGGTCATGCTGGAAGGAGAACCAGCCCACATTGTATGCCAATATTGACACGCTGTTCGCTCCAGTGGCCATCGCGGTTGCGGGCGGCGAAGAAACCACCGAGGTGGTCTATGGGCTCACCAGCCAACCGCCGGAGGTGGCATCGCCAGCGCAGTTGTTGCAGCAGGTGCAGACCCACTGGCAGATCGAGACGAGGCTGCATGGACGGCGGGACGGGAGCTTGCAGGAGGATCGGGCACTGGTGCGAATGGGGCAGGCGACGCACGTGCAGGCGGTGCTGAACAACACGGTGGTCGGGTTGTTCCTGAAGCATCAGTATGCGAATATGGCAGCAGGACGGCGCGAACTGGATGCCACTCAATCGGGCGTTGTTTCAGCAGTCCCTGGCCGGCTGACTTTGCAACAGCCCTGCGGGGAAAGGGGGGAGGATAGGAGAGTAACAGAGGAAGGCCCGCCCAGATAATGTTCCGGGCAGGCCGTGCGACAGTTCTTCAAAACTATCTTTTATCTTTATGAAGCAACAAACGGAATATTTTTAGAGAGCAACGTACTGGAACGACATATTCCACATACTCCCCGTGTTTCCATACAGAGAAATTTCGCGAAGCGATTGGAACAATGTTTCTCGTTTCAGCGGGTCGTCGTAGCTGCGCACCAACTCCGCCACTTGCTCTTGGTATTGCGGAAGGGGAGCAAACCGATAGTTTGGTTCACCGCCCACGCTTTGCGCCATAGACAGGATGCCATCTTGGGCCATCTCATAAAGAGCCTGCCGCACGCTCCAAATATCATGGCAACATCGTTCCGCAAGACGGGTTGGGGTCGTCTCCATGCGTTGATCTTCGTAGAACATAACGACAATGGAGAGCTTGAGCCGAGAGTTAATGACCCGCTCCAGCAATGAGTGTACATGAAAGTCAACCATTGACTTACTCCTTTCGGGATCTCCGCTGATCCCTCGTGATGTTTTGAAACGCTCTTGTCCTGACTACCTCTTCCGAATCCTGCATACCAGAGACCGTACTGGCATGCGGCGATCGATCATTGCCTTGAACACCGTGGGATGTCTCTATTCTGAAGAGGGGGATCGTTTCGGTTCCGAGTTGGGAGGCGCTGCATATGTGGCGTATCCGGCTTCCGTAGCCGTCCACTGAATGGTGGTGTGTTTGTTGAAACGATGCCTCAACTATCAGAAGAGATAAAGACTGTCCCGCGCCGAAGACACGCATCTGTCATATCCGCACGCTCTAAAGAGTGGCGGCTTGTCCCTGGCGCGACGGGGATTCCGTCTCCGAGACAATAGGCGGTATGACAGCCACCCTGGAATTGAATGATAACACAGATTTCCGATTGTTACAACAAAGAAAGGAGAAGCGTGGTTTCCTCCACTGCCGTTCAAACGGCGTGGCTTCCACCGCGCAAGCATCTGTGAAATTTGGTACACCTATTATAACGCAAATAGCTTCTTTTTGCCACCTTCATTTCTGTTTTGGTTGCAATCCCACACACTCTCCACTATAATACAAAGATGTGGCTCTTTGGCTGGCTGTTGGGCATTGATATCGCCTTGATATTGCCAATCAGTCAAAAAAAACCATGCCAAAGGCCCACAATGGTATGATATACCCTATCCTGAAAGGAGGTGAAACGGGATTACCATCCGATTGAGCGCCATACCTAATACTATGTTTGTGCTTCCTCAGATGGTCTCACGCATTATGAAAGTAGAGCGACGTGAAGGCGAGACAGTTGATCAACTCATTCGCCGCTTTAACAAAGGGGTCGTGTCAGAGCGCATTACCAAAATCTACCGAGATAAGATGCACTTTATCTCCAAGAGTGAGCTGCGCAAAGAAAAGCGCCGCCGCGCCGAGCGCAACCGCCGCAAGAAAATGGCCAAAGGCAACTAATCCTGCCGAAAGATCAGTCAAAACAGAAACGCGATGTCATGAGCACGCCTCATTGCATCGCGTTTTTCGTCATACCCATACTTGTCCTCGCGAAACGACTATGCTATAATGTGGTGAACCTACGCCATGTCCTGCTACCTTCGATGTGTCGTGATTGGATAATAGGTGTAGAGGTGGGTGACGGTGGAGGAGACGTTCTCCACCACTTGCGTGACCTATGCATGATCTGGGAGTCATCCGGGCACTGCCCCCAGATTCCCGGCATTTTTTCATGGCGAGAAATACCGGATTCGTTTGTGGTGGTTGCAATTCGTCGTAGTCTCAACTATAATTCAGTCAGCCTTTGGGTTGGCGCTGAGACCAACACAGCTTGGTGCAACCCCTGGAAGCCCTTCTCTCCCCGGAGAGTATGGGATACCCTCTTAGTTACAGCGGAATGAGATATAGTGCCATTTGATAAATCCAGAAGACATGCTTCTACCCGAGACCGATTTCGTCTCAATAACCGCATCCGTGCACGCGAGGTGCGGCTCATTGGGGATGATGGCGAGCAGGTCGGCGTGATCTCATTGCAAGAGGCGATGGGTATTGCCGCCGAACGCAACCTCGACCTCGTCGAAGTCGCTCCCAACGCCAATCCCCCCGTCTGTCGGTTGATGGACTACGGGAAGTTTCGCTATGAGCAGAGCAAAAAAGAACGCGAAGCTCGCAAGCACCAGAAACAGACCGAGCTCAAAGAAGTGCGCCTGCGACCCAAAACCGACACCCACGACCTCGAAGTGAAGGCCAACCAAGCCCGCCGCTTTATCGAGGCTGGCGATAAGGTCAAATTTACCGTTCGCTTCCGTGGACGCGAGATGGCGCATACCAACATTGGACGCGAAATCTTGGATCAGCTCGCCGAACGGCTGCACGATATCTCCATCGTTGAGAATAAGCCGTCGCTCGAAGGCCGGGCCATTTCGTTGGTACTTGCTCCCAATGCCAAGGTATTGAAGGCTGTACACAAGGCAAAACAAGAATCCAAGCAATCGAGTCGGCCTGAGACAGACTCCAAGAAAAAATCGTCATCTGCATCATCCCAATCATCAGAAGACTCGGCGGAAACACACGATTCTCCCCCGTCAACTGATGAAGACTCCAACGAGCTTCACGACGATGATCTCCATCACGATCATGATGATCAGGATCATGATGATCACGATCACGACGATCACGATCATGACGAACAGGATCAGGATCGTGATGATCACGACGACGATTCCGATGAGGCACACGACGATTCTGCAGATCCGAAAGCATAGAAAAAGGGAACGTTATGCCAAAAATGAAGACCCATAAAGGAGCAGCCCGCCGCTTTAAGATCACCGGCAGTGGCAAAGTGATGCAGGCCAAGCAAGGTCGCGGCCTCAAGCGCAACCGCGCCAAGCGCGTTCGCCGGATGTATGGCAAGATGCTTCCAAGCTCACCGACGAACAAGAGCCATTTTGAGGTTGCCCTGCCCTACGGCGTCAAGTAATTCCCGACAGTCGCCCTTTGCGGCGTCTCCTGGAATAGACAGCATGTTGTGATTGGTGTAAGATTATTCTAAGATAAGGTAGAGAGATGACTCGCGTAAAACGTGGTGTAATGGTGCGCAAGCGCCATAATAAAGTCTTAAAGCAAGCAAAGGGGTTTCGTGGCAGCCGTAGTCGCCACTACAAGGTTGCGCATGAAGCCGTGATGCACTCATTGGCCTACGCCTACCGCGACCGCCGCAATCGCAAACGCGACATGCGCCGATTGTGGATACAGCGCATCAACGCCGCCGCGCGGCTGCACGGCATGTCCTACAGCCGCCTTATCAACGGCTTGAAGCAAGCACAGATCGATATGGATCGCAAGGTGTTGGCCGATTTGGCCGTGCGCGACCCCAACGGGTTTAGCCAAGTGGTTGCGCAGGTACAAGCCGCCACCGCCTAATCAAAAGAACACATACAGAACACATACAGGACATTGGCACCACCGCCAAGTAGGTGGGCTTCTGTGAAAACCCATCCGTGGACGTGATCACCAGTAGCTCCAATAGCCACGTCAAATATATCCGTTCGTTAGGCACCTCGCGCCGCAAGCGCCGCCACGAACGGCGTTTTGTGCTTGAGGGTGTGCGGTTGGTCGAGGAACCATTGAGCGCAGCAATACTTCCTCATCTCCTCCTCTATGCCCCCGACCAACTCGCCACCACCGATGCAGGACGCCAGCTCCTCGACCGCCTTTCCTCACTCCCCAACTGCTACGAAGCCACCCCATCCGCCATTGCAGCCAGCACCGATACGGTCACGCCGCAGGGGGTTGTGGGCGTTTTTTCGTGGCCCGATTTTGCCCCCACATCCGGCGTATGGCTCATCCTGGATGAGATCCAAGACCCGGGGAATGTTGGGACGCTGTTGCGTTCTGCAGAGGCTGTGGGTGCGGGAGCGGTGTTGTGTAGCAGCGGCACAGCCGACCTCTACAGTCCCAAGGTCGTTCGGTCGGCGATGGGCGCGCATTTCACCCTTCCCGTCTGCGGCGACCTGTCGTGGGAAGATATCGCGGCGATGGTAGGCGACCGCAGTGCGGTATATGCCGCAGTCGCAGAGGCACCCACGCCCTATGACGCGGTCGAATGGGGAGAGAACAGCGCGCTTATCGTGGGGAATGAGGCGCAAGGGATAGGCGACGAAGGACGCGCCCTTGCAACCACCAACATCTCTATCCCAATGGTTGGCCATATCGGCTCGCTCAATGCCGCGGTCGCGGGCAGTGTTATCCTCTTTGAGGCCTTGCGGCAGATTCGGGCAACCAACGCACATTATGCAGAGTCGTTGCCGGTTGCAAACAAAGCGTGAAGGCGGGGTGAGTGAGGGCGGAAGGGTATGGGGGAAAAAGCGATGCCGTGGCGCTCCAAACAACTGAAAGATTCTGCTCTTCTTGGCTATCTTGCCGAAGTTGGCCAGCGAATACGGTCGTTTTTGGGCATCTCCAACACCGCATCGACCCTCCGGCGCTCGCAGGAGCCAACTGGCAAATGGGAGTTTAAGAAGGTCTACTACAAAGTCCTTGATACCTCCCCTTCGCAGACCAATTTCGTGGTGACTGACCACCGCTATGCAGAACTCGTTCCGCGGCACTATCTACACGCCTATCTAAAGCAACTCAGCTATGATGGCTGGGAAGTATCTGTGGGGAATTTCTACGGCACGTCGAAAAAGCGCGTCTGTGTGCTCAAGCGGCTCAGGACATCGTAGAACAGCGAGAGGAAGCGACAACATCTGATGGCCATACAAGAAGAACTCACCCAGGTTGAGCAGCACGCGCAGGAAGAATTGGCGCGTGTCGCTGATCTCGAAGCACTGGCACAGTGGAAGACCACCTACCTCGGCAAGAGCGGCGCGGTCACGCGGTTGAGCCGCGGACTCGGCACGCTCTCCCCCGAAGAGCGTCCAGCAGTGGGGCAGCGCGTCAATGCGTTGCGCCAAGCCCTGCAAACCGGCTATGAAGAGGCGGAAGCTCGGGTCAAGGCCGCTACTCGTGCGGCTTCCCTGGCGACGGAGCGGATCGATGTGACGTTGCCCGGCCGTAAGCCAGATGTTGGCGTCATCCACGTGACCAACCAAATCTTCCGCCAAGTGTTCGCCATCTTTGCCGAGATGGGGTTTCAGGTGTGGGAGAGCCGGGAAGTCGAAACGGATGATTACAACTTTGGCCTGCTCAATTTCCCGCCAGAGCACCCCGCCCGCGATATGCAAGATACCTTCTATGTCGAGATGCCGCCCGAAGCGCCCAATACCGTGATGCGCACACACACCTCGCCCGGCCAGATACACGCGATGCGTCGCTATGCGCCAGAGCCGGTACGAGTGCTGTTGCCCGGCAAGTGCTACCGCAATGAGCAGGTCACCGCACGCAGCGAGATGATGTTCCATCAGTTTGAGTTTTTGGCGGTGGGCCGTTCCATCACGATGGGCGACCTCAAAGGCACGCTCAACACCTTCGCAGAGCGGATGTTTGGCATTGGGACACAGGTACGGCTCCGCGCCAGCTATTTCCCCTTCACCGAGCCAAGCGCCGAGATGGATGTGTCGTGCTTCCTCTGCGGCGCAAAGGGCTGCCGCGTCTGTAAGCATACCGGCTGGCTGGAAATCGGCGGGTGCGGGATGGTCAACCCGAATGTGCTGCGCAACGGCGGCTATGACCCTGAAGAGTTTAGCGGCTTTGCGGGCGGGTTTGGCCCAGAACGCATCGCAATGCTCAAATATGGGGTTGATGATATCCGCTTGTATCACGGGGGCGAATTGCGCTTCCTTGAGCAGTTTGGGTAGTGGATTTCGACTCGTCGCCGCAACCCGCTCACCCCTCTCAAAAGCCGCAGCATGTTGCCAGTACGTGGCCGCTGTGGCTTTTTCTCTTGCTGTTTTTCCTGCTCTCGCTTGGTTACCACTATGCCGTGCCGCTTGGCGAAGGGCCGGATGAGCCGGGCCATTTCGCCTATGTCCTCCATTTGGCGTGCGAAGGCCGTCTGCCGGTGCAGGATGACACCCATTCCGACCGCGCCATCGCTGGAGAGGCCCATCAACCACCGCTTGCCTACCTCCTAGCTCTGCCAAGCACATTGTGGCTTCCCAATGCCACTAATGCCACTGATGCCTATTGCCGCCTCCCGATGCGCGCCAACCCCACATTTGTGTGGAGCGGGGGAGATGAGCCGAATGCGTTTGTGCGCGGGAGTGGCGAATATTTCCCCTGGCCGCCAACGCTCTTGTCGTGGCACATCGCCCGTGGCTTCTCAACGCTGTTGGGAGGCATTACCGTGGTCTGTGTGTATGGGGCGGCGGCGGCGATGCGAGGGGCGCTCAGGCCAACGACTGTCTCCCTACTTGCCCCGCCCTCCCATCCTTCTCCACTGATAATCCCCATTGCAACGCTGATAGTCGCCCTCAACCCACAAGTGCTCTTCACCTCGGTGCTGGTCACGAACGATAGCTTGCTTCTGGCCCTCAGTGCGGCGACGTTATGGCTTGCCATTGCCACTCCTCCCCACTCCAATGCGCCAATACGACATGCCATCGCGCTCGGCGGGCTGATAGGGCTTGCACTGTTGACCAAGCTAAGTGCGGTCGTATTGCTGCCGGTGGGGGTATGGGCAAGTTGGCGGGCGGCAAACGGCTCCCTGCGAGTTGCCATCCGCCACGGCCTGTTGTGGATGGCGGTGGTACTGCTGGTGGCGGGGTGGTGGTATGTCCGCAATTGGCTACTCTACGGCGACCCGCTTGGCTTCTCCACGTTCCACGCAACATTCGCCACACAGCCCTTCCAATGGCGAGATCCGGTAGCGTGGTTAGCCGCGCTCAATCAATTCCACCGTTCGTTATGGGGGTCGTTTGGGTGGCTGACCGTCAACCCGCCTCAATGGGTCATCTGGTGCTACAGCATCGTCGAAATCGCGGCGGTAGTGGGCCTCATCACGCGGCTCTGGCATCGCTCCCGCCACCAAGCGCTCCTCACCAAGTCGGCATCGCTCTCTGCCTCCCTCTCATCGCCGTGGGTCGGGGTGATTTTGCTGATTGTAGTCACGTTTGCGTGGGTTGTGAGCTTTGCCGTGGTGGCGGGGCTTGTGGCGTGGCAAGGGCGATTATTCTTCCCCGCCCTCCCCGCCTACGCTCTGCTGCTGGGCTATGGTCTTACGTCATTGCGCATTGGAGTGGGAAAAACAGCGGTAAGGATAGGAGCTGTGGGGATGGTGGTATTGGCGGGGTGGTTGCCCTTTTACACCATTGCACCGGCATATGAGTGGCATACGCTGCCTGCAGAGGCGGCACGAGAACGCATTGCGATCCCAACTTACGCCCGCTTCGCCAAGGAATGGGAGCAGGGAGCGGTATTGCGGGGGGTGACGATAGAGTCAACGATAGAGTCGACGATAGATCCGATTATAGATCCGATTATAGAGCCAAAAAACGATGTACTGTCAGCGCTGACAACGGGAGCGACGACACCAACGACACACCCAATGACACGAATGACAGGCTCAACCACCCCCATGACCGTCGCCGTGCGGGCGGGAGACCCATTCACCGCCACGCTCTTCTGGCATGCGCTTGAGCCGCTCCCAAAGGAGTGGACGGTGTTTCTGCACGTGGTGAACGAGGCGGGGGAGATTGTGGCCGAAGACAATCGAGAGCCGCAAGATGGCGCATTCCCGATGGGGCGGTGGACGGCGGGCGATTGGATTGAAGACCCCCACCCGCTGACCCTCCCCGCCGATACCCCCCCTGGCCGCTATGCGCTGCGTGTGGGGTGGTACCGGCCATGGACACGCGATCCACGCAAAGGGAACCGCCAACGGGTGTGGGATGAACAGGGCACGCTCGTTGGAGACTATGCCACGGTTACGATACTTCTTGTAGCGGCTTCACGCTGAAGTATTTGGCTTGCGGATGGTGCACGACGATGGCGGCGGTGCTTTGCTCCGGCACCAACTGGTGAGCCGTGGTCAATGCCACGCCAATCTCCTCCATCGGCAGCATACGGGTGAGGTGTTGGTGGTCGGCCAGGTCGGGGCAGGCGGGGTATCCCCACGAGTAGCGTTTGCCCTGGTTTTCGCCAAGCCCCAACCCACGCCGCACAACCTTGTGATTGTGTTCGGCAAGCGCCTCAGCAAGCGCCACGCCCAAGCCGTGGATGTAGAAGCTCTCGCTATAATCGCCTGCCTGCTGCAGCCGTTCGCACAGCTCAGTCACGCCCCGACCGACAGTCACCACTTGGAAGGCCGCCACATCCATGCGGTCGCTCTCCACACTGGCAAAGTAGTCAGAGAGGCAAACTTGATCTTTCTCGGCCTGCCGCGGGAAGGAGAAACGAGCAATTTCCTTGGGCTGAGTCGTTTTGTTGCCCTTCGCAGCGATGGTTGTGGGATCGTAAACGATTAGGTCGTTGCCATCGCTCTGCACGGGGTAGTAGCCGTAGGCGATGGCCGGTTGGAACCACCCCTCATCCGCCGCCTGCCGTCGCATTTTGCGCAGCCGCTCATCGAACTCGCCCTGCAGCTTCTTCCACTCATCGCCCTTGGCATTCTTCGCGCCCCAATGCAGCCGATAGAGCGTATTGCGGTCGAGGTTGTTGAACATATCGTCCATCGCGATGCGCTTCTCGACCCGTCCGCCCCAGAACGGCGGCACAGGGATAGGCATATCCTGCGAAACGCTTGCGCTGCGGGTGGGGGTTGGTTGTTCGGCGGCTTGCTGCTTATCCGCCGCTCCCGCAATCCCCATATGCCCGCGGAGTGGCTTATCAAGCGCTTTGGCTGCTTCCTGCGTTACGCTCTCAAGCAGGGCGGTGCGCTTGGCGGGGTCGATCAGCTTATCCATCGTCTCAAGGCCCTCAAACGCATCTTTGCAGTAGAACGCACCCGCTTCATAGAAGTGGTCGTCCACATACATCGTGCGTTGGCCATATTGCTTGTTGATGGCCGCGCCGCCGATGAGGACGGGGAGGTTGAGGCCGCGCCGGTCAAGCTCCTGCACACAGAGCGGCATTTGCTTGCTGGTGCTCACCAACAGCGCCGACAACCCAATCGCATCGGCATTATACTCAATCGCCTTCTCAATAATCGTATTGACAGGCACTTGCTTGCCGATGTCGTGCACCGTATAGCCGTTGTTGCTCAGCACGGTGTTGACCAGGTTCTTGCCAATGTCGTGCACATCGCCGTACACCGTCGCCAGGACGACCGTGCCTTTCGTTGAGCCTGCTTTCTTCTCCATATACTGCTCAAGATGAGCAACGGCGCGCTTCATCACTTCGGCGCTCTGCAGGACGAACGGCAGGATGATTTCGCCCTTGCCAAAGCGGTCGCCCACCTCTTTCATCGCAGGCAGCAGTACATTATTGAGGATATCCACCGCGGCGTCATCCTGCGAGAGCGGGGTAGAATCATCGGTCGTCCCGTGGTGCATCCGGTTGGCCAACGTCTCATCAATCAGCTCTGCAATGCCCTCCCGCTTGCGCTGGACAATCTTGTAGTGGATCTTCTCATCCACCGTCATGCCCTCAGTCGGGTCAGCTTTTTGCTCTTGCAGTTGGGTGGCATCCGTCTTCTGGAAGTGCTCAATGAAGCGGCCCAAGGCATCGTCGCGGCGGTTGAAGATCAAGTCCTCGCAAATTTCCCGTGCATCTTCGGGGATATCGGCGTAAGGCGTGATATGCTGCGGGTTGACCATCGCGGCATCAAGACCGGCCTGCACCGCGTGGTAGACAAATATGCTGTTGAGCGTGGCGCGGGCGTGGGGGTCAACGCCGAAGGAGAGGTTACTCACGCCGAGCGTCGTCAATGCGCCCGGGAGGTGCTCCTTGACCAGCTTGATGCCCTCAATCGTCCACTTGCCCTCCTCACGCAGCTCATCCTGCCCCGTGGTGATGGGGAAGGTGTTCACGTCGAAGAGCAGGGCGTCGGGCGGGAGGCCATATTCCTGCGTGGCAATATCGTAGATACGCTTGCAGATGCGCAGTTTGTCTTGAGGCTCGTGGGCCATCCCCTCCTCGTCAATCGCCATACAGACGACTGCCGCGCCATACTTGGCGGCGAGGGGCAAAATCTCGTCAATCTTCTTGCCGCGGCCACCCTCCAAGCTCGTACTGTTGATGATGGCGCGGCCTGGGTAGATCTTCAGCGCCGCCTCAATCACGGCGGGGTCGGTGCTATCGAAGACGAGCGGGGCTTCCACACCCATCGCGAGCTTCTTGACCAACGCGACCATCTGCTCAAGCTCATCGCTGCGCTCGGTCATCGCCACACACACGTCAAGCACGTGCGCGCCAAAATCGACTTGGTCGCGGGCAACCTGCAAGATGGTATCGTAGTCTTCCTCGATCAGCAGCCGCTTGATTTTGCGGCTCCCCAAGCTGTTCACCCGTTCGCCAATGATGAGCGGGCGCGGGTCTTGCTGCAGCGCTGTGGCGCGCATCCCCGACGAGACAAAGGAGACTTTTCCTTCATCCGCGGGCTTTTTGCCATTGGAGGGGTTGCTGTGAATAATCGCCGCAATTTGGCGGATGTGGTCGGGGGTGGAGCCGCAGCAACCACCAACCACCCGCACCCCAACCTGATCCACAAACTCGCGCAGCGAGGCGGCCATGGGGTCTGGCTCAAGCGGGTAGACCGCATTGCCGTCTACGTTGATGGGGAGGCCCGCATTGGGGATGCAGCTGATGGGGATATCGGTGTGCGCCGTGAGATAAGCAGCAGATTCACGCATATGCTCCGGGCCGGTGGAGCAGTTCATCCCAATCACATCCGCGCCCATGCTCTCTATCGTGGTCAGGGCGCTGGCAATATCCGTCCCCAACAGCATACGGCCGTTGGTATCAAGCGTCACCTGCACCTGCAGCGCGACGGGGCGGTCGGCGGCGGCAATTGCCTGCTTACACCCAACCATCGCGGCCTTGACCTCAAGGATATCTTGGCTTGTCTCAATGAGGAGCAGATCGACTCCCCCATCGATGAGGGCGGCGGATTGCTCTTCAAAGAGGGCGACTAGCTCATCAAAGGTAATATTGCTCAGTTCGGGGTCGTCGGAGGAGGGCAATTTCCCCGTCGGCCCAATCGAACCGGCAACAAAGCGGGGGCGGCCATCTTTCGCCGCCACTTCGTCAACCCGCTGACGTGCGAGGCGGGCCGCCGCGCTATTGATTTCATAGGTCTTGTCGGCAAGCCCCCACTCGTCAAGGCGCAGTCGGCTTGCCTGGAACGTACATGTTTCCATGACATCAGCGCCCGCATCTGCAAACCGCCGATGGATCTCGCCAATCACATCTGGGCGGGTGATGACGAGATAGTCGCGGCAGCCGTGGGTGGCTTCACCGCCATAATCTTCGGCTGTGAGCGGGAACGTGTCGATTTGCGTTCCCATCGCGCCATCAAAAACGAGGACGCGCTCATCGAGGGCTTGCACGTAGGGCGGACGTTGACTCTTCTGAGAAACATTCATAGAAAAAAACCTCACCTTATCTTCAATATACATCTTCGCATCTTATGTGGATGAACGAGCTTCGCGCTACTCCGGCTGAAGCCGCTCACTATCCGGGTTGGCGGTGGGAGACAGTCCGGCTTCTTGCGCCTCCGTCAACCACTCCGCAACCTGGGCACGGTTGCGTTCGATCCATGCGTGGGCATAGCCCCGGATATCTTCGTGTTTATTTTCTCCTTCAAACATACGTGCATTTTGGTCTGCAACATCAATAAGGGGGATAGAAAGAGACTTCAACAGCTGAAAAACTGCCGGATTCTCCTCTAAAAACGGGCGGTAGGCAACTGCACGGATGTCGCTCGATGGCCACCCCAACAAACACGGCTGCTCGCCGCACCCGATCACGTCATCAACGCGCGTGAGGCCAAGCTGATCTACTTGGTCGGCGGGCAGGTCGGGGTAGGGCACCTCAAGCCATATCACATCTTCGCCGGGCACCAGCTTGGAGACTGTCCAGTTGGGTGTCCACGTGTAGAACAGGATTGATTGCCCCGTGTTGTAGCGGCTAATCGTTTCGCTCATCAGGGTGATGTAGTCGCCCTGTACATGCTCGACCGTCGCATGCAGGCCATAGCTGTCGAGATGATAATTAATCACCTCTTCGCACCCCCATCCCACATCGCAGCCAATCAGATCGGCCTTTTGATTGCCATCGTGGTCAAACAGCTTGGCGACTTCGGGGTCAAGAAAATCGCGGAGATTGGTAATCTGGTGGGTATCGGCGGTCTGTTTGTCGATAAGATAGCCCTGAATAGAGCCGCCGCTCACAATATGCCCCACTAACACGATGGTATTACGTTGGTTGTTCTGGTTGACAAAGCGGCTGTGTAGGGGGAACCACCCATTGACCCACAGATGCACATCGCCGCGCGCCACCGCACTATAGAATGTGGGATTATCAAGTGTGAATGGGCCTTCCACCGTATATCCCAACTCTTCAAGCAGCAGCGTGACCACCTCAACCTGAAACCACCCCGTATCCCACGTTGGCCGCCCCATAAGCACCGTTTTGCCCGCTCCTGGCAACGGAACGTCTTCGCTTGTTCCGGCCCCTGCCGTCGATGTGAATGGGTGGGTCTGTGAGAGCACCGCCGTCGCGCTGATCGCCGCTCCCGCCTTGACGATGGTGGGGGTGACGGTAGGGGAAGGCGTTGGTTGCCTCGCCGCGACTGGCATAAACGGCAGCGGATAGATCGTTGACCGTGGGGTGGGAGCAGGCTCAAACGGGAGCGGGTAGATAGTCGATTGCGGCGTTGGGGAGGGGCGCGGCGTGGTTGTTGCCAAGAGAGACGATGTGGTAAGCGAACATCCGGCGAGCAACAGCACCATACCGACCACCAGTGCCATCAATACCATTTTTCGCCATCCCCCAGACGCCGTCTGCACATCAGGAGCAGGCGTGAGAGGCGTAGCGATCTTGCTTCCCACTGGTGTACAGCGGGATACCTTGTGGTGTATGGTTGGTGGCAGCATCAAAAGAAACCGTCTAGAAATAGTCTCGTGTGGTAGTTGGGTATCCTGAAGGGTGTGGGTACAGAGTTATTGGGTGTCTTGCACGTAACAAGATGGCGAGCATGCGGGAGAGAGCATACCCTCCCCCGCAATACTCACCATCGAGTGAAATTTCAACCGCTGTGATTAGGAACCGGCAGAACGTGCCTGCTCCAACCACGCATCAACTTGTTCGCGGTGTTGATCGACCCACTCTTGAGCGTGCATCTTGATATCTTCGTCAGATTTCTCGTCGTTGTCTTCCATACGAGCGTTCTGAGCGGTGATATCTTCAAATGGAACGGAGGCCTGCTCCAAGAGCGCTCGCACTTGTGGGTTGTTGTTGATGAATTCCGTATTCACGACGGGGCGGATGTCGCCATATGGCCAGCCCATCTTGCAGGTGCTTTGGCCGGTAGCGCAGCTCTCAACGTCAGGAATGGTGATAAACTCATCCGCCTCAAATGCCTTTTGGTCTTCTGTCAGGCTTGGGAACGGCACCTCAAGCCACACCACGTCTTCGCCCGGCTTCAGCTTGTGCACTGTCCAATTGGGCGTCCAGGTGTAGAAGAGGATAGGCTCACCGCGTTGGTAGCGGGAAACAACCTCACCCATCAGGAGGGCATACTCACCCTGCACGTGCTCAACCGTATCCCCAAGCTCATAGGCCTCAAGTTGGTGGTTGATTGTCTTGGCACAACCCCATCCTTCGGGACAGCCAATCAGGTTGGCTTTGCCATTGCCATCGCTATCGAAGAGCGCCGCAATCTCTGGGTTCTTCAGGTCTTCGATGTTGGTGATTTGGTGCTCTTGGGAGGTCTTTGTGTCTATCAAGTAGCCTTGGATAGCACCTGCCTTGACAACATTCCCAACCAACTCAACCTTCCCTTGTACCTTGGGATCTTCGAGGTAGGTGTTGTGGATCGGGAACCATCCATTGACCCACATGTCCACATCGCCACGAGCAGCAGAAATATAAAAAGCGTCGTTCGCTAACGGCTCGACATCTTCGACACTGTAGCCAAGCTCGCTGAGGAGGATCGAGTAGATTTCCGCTGTGAAAAACCCGGTGTTCCACGTTGCGCGTGCAAGACGTACGGTTCCGCTTGCGCCCCCGCCCGTGGTGTCGCCATCTTCGCTGGTGGTATCGTCACCACCACCACCGCTGCATGCGCCCAGTGTCAGGGCGAGGATCATGGTCAGACTGAAAAGCAAGAGTAGCTTTTGCTTCATCAATAACAGCAGCGCCGTAACCCACATCGCTGTGGATGGAGGAACGCGCCACTTCCTCCTTTCTTTACAAGAGATACCACTTTGGAGGTTTTTGTGGGAAAACCTCCAAACCCCTCGTGCTTGCGTGCATGATACCACATATTTTTGCCTAAAGATCAGGATATCGCCAGGATATCGATTAGATCAGGAGAGGCTATGTCGCGTGAGTGCCTTTGCCTTTCACCTGCGACAGCCGGTCGAGCATAATAGCCAGCACCAACACGGCCAACCCAGAGGTGACTGCACGGCCAATATTCATACTCGACACAGCCCCGTAGATCTCTTGCCCAAGGCCACCACCCGCAATCAAGGCGACGATCACGACCATCGAAAGCGCCAACATCAGCGTTTGGTTCAGCCCGGCCATAATCGTGGGCAGAGCCAAGGGGAGCTGCACATCGAAGAGCAATTGCATATCGTTGGAGCCAAATGCTCGCCCCGCCTCAACCACATCATGCGGCACCTGGCGAATGCCCAAGTTGGTCAAGCGTACCATCGGCGGCAAGGCAAAGAAGACCGTGGCGATAGTACCGGGGACTTTGCCAATACCGAAGAACATCACCACCGGAATCAGGTAGACAAAGGGGTGAATGGTCTGCATGGCGTCGAGGACAGGGCGAACCACACTCTCAATCTTGTCGCTGCGGGCGGCGAGAATGCCAAGGGGGGTGCCAACCACCACACAAAAGACAAGCGCAGTCAGAATCATACTCAAGGTGGTCATGGTCAAGTCCCAATAGCCAAGGAACCCAACAATAATAAAGCCAACCGCCGCCAACGCTGCCATCGGAGCGCGGCCTTTATACCACCCAATTGCCGCAAAAATCAGGACGATGATAGGCCACGGAATTGCTAACAAGAGGGCTTCGGAACTATCCAAGACGCCCTCAATGGGCCACTTGATAAGCGTGAATATTGGTTCAGCCGTGACGGTCAGCCAGTCGACCAAATCACTAATCACGCTTCCCAATTCTTTTCCAAGGGGGTAGAGTTCAAAAAAATCATTAAAATCCATGGGGTTCTCCGTTCGCTATTCAGTTATCATTTCTTTTTCAGGGAGGGTCGTACTACCGTTTCCGTGCCCATTGCTGCTCGCCTCACCATTTTCCGACTGCTGGGCAAGGCTTGCCAAGATGTCGCGAGGGCGAACAACCCCTTGCAACCGGCCAGCGCGATCCGTCACCGCAACCGGCACCCCATTGGCACACAGCGCGTAGATGTCGGAGAGGGAGGTGGACTTGGTGATGCGCGGGATGTCGCGTTCCATCACGTGGTGCAGTTTATCCACCCCGCCCTGCTTCATCTTCTTCATAAACCGCTGCTTATTGATCAACCCTTCCAACTTCTGCTCGCCATCAACCACATACCACGAGCTGACGTGGTCGAATTCATTCATGCGGTTGATTGCCGTCTCAACCGCATCGCGGCCAAGCACCATTACGTCGGCGGGTTGCATCACGAACTCTGCCGTCAGGACGCGACCGTGATCGACATCTTGCGTAAAGGCAGCAACGTAGTCGTCGGCGGGCTTGGTGACAATCTCAATCGGCGTGCCGATCTGGACGATTTTGCCGTCGCGCATCACCACGATATGGTTCCCCACCCGCAAGGCCTCATTCAGGTCGTGGGTAATAAAGACGATGGTCTTTTGCAGCCGCTCTTGCAGCCCAAGCATCTCGTTCTGCATCTGACGGCGGATGAGGGGGTCAAGCGCGCTAAAGGCCTCGTCCATCAAGAGGATTTCGGGGTCGGTGGCGAGCGCACGGGCCAACCCCACACGCTGCTTCATCCCACCACTGAGGTTTTGCGGATATTTGTCGGCCCATTCTTTCAGCCCGACCATATCCAGCGCGCCAATCGCAATATCACGGCGCTCTGCCGGGTCGACGTCACAGATTTTGAGGCCGTAGGCGACATTCTCTACCACCGTCCAGTGTGGGAAGAGGGCAAAGTGCTGGAAGACCATAGCCATCTTCGTGCGGCGGATCTCTCGTAGCCGCTCGCGGCTGGCCGTAATAACATCTTCGCCTTCATCGAGGTAGACGTGGCCGGTCGTTGGCTCGATCAGCCGATTGAGGCAGCGAATCAGCGTTGATTTGCCAGAGCCGGAAAGCCCCATGACCACGCAGATTTCTCCCTGCTGTACCTCAAACGATGCGTTGGCCACACCTACGACGTGTCCGGTTTGTTCCAGGATTTGTTCTTTCGTGTATCCTTGCTCAAAGAGCGGGAGTGCCTCTTTGTACGGATTATTCCCGAAGATCACAGAGAGACCTTCGACACGTAGTTTCGTACTCATAAACAGACTCTTTCTTTATAAGGGTTTGTATCGAAAAGACAATCGCTGCCTGGCTGCTTGGCCACTTAATAGTTGCTTTTTTGGCCGGATGTGCTGTGTGGTGGCATGCTGGTTCGATACCCTACGCTGGACGTGGTGGTACCAAGAAATGACGTTGATACTTTCTTATTGTTCGGATATCCCCCTTGGAAAGCGATATACTACGTTTGTGTACATTGCCAAATTTCATTCCAAGTTTATGGTCTATGGCTTGGATCATTGTGTTCCGAATGTTTAAGAAGGTACCTACCTATTGATGATGTTCTGCCTGCTGTTGTTCTAGTATACCATTATTTTTGCGAAGCGTACAACCCCTGTCAAGAATTATTCCCCGCATCTTCGTTTGTTGAACGGTGGGATGAACCATTCTTTTTCGATGTTTTATTGCGCGAAACACGCTTTGAAAGCGCCTTCATTACTCCCCGCTGAAATTTGGAGAAGGTACGAATATTGCTCAAATCGACATCAAGATCGACCAGCATCTGTGCGACATCGGGTCGTATGCCGGTCAAGATGACTTCTGCCCCCAACAGGTTGACCGCTTGGGCTGCTTCGATGAGGGAGGAAGCCACATAGGTATCTACCACCGGGACGCCGGTAATATCGATGATGGCTGTTGTCGCTCGCCGCTCGGCCACGCCCTCCAGCAAGGTCTCTGTCACTTGCCGGGCGCGATTTTCATCGATTTTGCCAATGAGGGGCATGGCCACGACATCATCGTGGAGGGGCATGAGCGGTGTCCCCAACTGGCGCAGCGTATCTTGCTGCACCTCGATCAGTTGTTCTTTGGTTTCTTGCTGTTCCCGCGCGGCCTGCAACTGGTCGGTCACGTCGCGGATAATCCCCGCCCACGCAAAGAAATTGCCATCACGGTCGTAAATCTTAAACCCTGATACCTGGCCCTCAAACGTGGTAGCATCTTTGCGGCGGTAGGTATAGACCTCCTGCCAGGTATCGTGCTTATCAAATTGCTCTTCGGCCTCGGCAACTTGCTCTGGCGTTGCTGCCATCAGATTGCGGGCATCGCTACCTATCAGCTCCTCGCCATAGCCGGTCAACTCTTTGAAGGCGGGGTTGGCGTAGATGAGAGACCCCTCCTCATCCACCACCATAATGCCATCAACCGCATACTCTGCCAGCGACTGGAACAGCAGCAAGGAGGAAGCCTGCTCAGAGACCTCCTCCTGTGTTTGCTTGAGTTGCTTGCGGATTTCGTACAGATCGGCCTCTTCCAGCATATTGGCGACCAAGTCAAGCCCATGCACCCCGCTTGACACGTCCTTGACGAGGCAGGGGGTGAGGGCCGCAAATGTACTTCGCCGCGTGATGGTCAAGAGTGTGCGGATGTCGTCAAGCGACACGATCTCCCCCACATGTTCGTGGTGTACCGCGTCTGTGAGCGGTTCTGCATTTTGCCGCACGATGGAGTCCCGCAGCTTGGAGACTATCCGACTCACCAACGCATGCTGCTGATCGGTGGGCAAATAGGCATAGGTGGTATTGCTCAACCGGATGGAAGAAAACAGCGTATCGCGTATCTCTTCGGCGTAGAGATCAAAACACCGCAGAAAGTGACGAATTGTATCCTTTGTACTGGCCATATGAGTGTTTTTCCTCAATCCTGAAGACTTTTCACCATCCAACCACCATCACTCATAGAGCGAATCGCCTGTACTGCTGCCGCAGCGCCAGAAAGGGTGGTGACACACGGGATACCATAGACTAATGCCGCACGTCGGATGGCTGTTTCGTCAAAAAAGCTTGCTTTGCCCAGCGGAGTATTGACAATCAAGGAGATTTCCCCATTCTTGATGTGGTCAACCACGTTGGGACGGCCTTCGTTTACCTTGTAGACGGTATGTACCTCAAGGTCGTTTGAGCGTAAGAGCGCAGCAGTTCCGCCGGTGGCGTAGAGCGTAAAGCCAAGCGCGGCAAGTTCCTTCGCAATGGGCACTAACATTGCTTTGTCATTGTCGTTGACACTCAGAAACGCATTGCCCTTCAGCGGGAAATGGTGCCGACACCCAAGCTGTGCCTTCGCAAAGGCCTCGCCAAACGTTGTGCCACTGCCCATCGCCTCGCCAGTCGAGCGCATCTCTGGCCCAAGCAGCGAGTCGACGCCCGGGAAGCGCGCCCATGGCAAAACCACCTCCTTGACGTGATACTCGGTTGGTTTGTCGGTGGTTTGCGGGGGGATATTGGCCGTCAGCGAGGCGAGTGTTACATCGCTTTCCTGCGTGGGGTCAGACTTGACCGCCATCGCCTGTGCGGCGATCTGCGCCCACGGCACGCGCATCGCCTTCGATACGAATGGAACGGTTCGGCTGGCGCGCGGGTTGACCTCCAACACGTAGACGACCCCGTTTTTGGTCGCGTACTGGATATTGAGCAGCCCCACCACGCCGAGCGCGCGGGCCAACCGGATGGTATACTCCCGCATAGTCTCGACGTGCTCTGGCGGAACCATGTAGGTGGGGATAACACATGCGCTATCACCGCTATGCACCCCGGCAAGCTCAATCTGCTCCATAATGCCCGAAATGACGACCAATTCGCCATCGCTCACCGCATCAACATCGATCTCAAAGGCATCTTCAAGGAAACGGTCGATCAGGACGGGGTATTCGGGCGATGCATCAACCGCCTCACGCATATACCGCTCAAGGCTGTCCTCGTCGTAGACAATCGCCATTGCGCGGCCACCAAGCACATATGAAGGGCGCACGACGACGGGGTAGCCGATGCGCTGTGCCACCTCTCGCGCCTCTTCCCACGATGTCGCACTGCCGTGCTCGGGAGTGGGGATATTCAGCTCGTCAAGCAGGGCACCAAAGCGGTCACGATCCTCCGCTAAGTCAATCGCATCAGGAGTGGTGCCCCAAATCGGCACGCCCATCGCCTCCAATGCGCGGGCCAGTTTGAGCGGTGTCTGCCCGCCAAATTGCACAAACACACCCACGGGCTTCTCAATCTCGACAATGTTGAGGACATTCTCTAGCGTGAGCGGCTCAAAGTAGAGCCGGTCGGCGGTATCGTAGTCGGTTGAGACCGTCTCCGGGTTGCAGTTGACCATAATGGTCTCATAGCCAAGCTTACGCAGCCCAAACACCGCGTGGCAGCAGCAGTAGTCAAACTCAATCCCCTGGCCAATGCGATTGGGGCCACTGCCCAAGATCAAGACCTTTTTGCGGTTGGAGGGGTTGGTCTCATCTTCGCTCTCGTAGGAAGAGTAGAAATAGGGCGTGTAGGCCGGGAATTCAGCCGCACACGTGTCTACGCAGTGGAACGTTGCAGCAATACGGTGCTCTATGCGCTTGGCCCGCACTGCCATCTCCGCCGCGTTGAGGGGCGAACGGAGGCGAGTGGCTTGAGTGGTTTCCGGCTGGAACGGGTTGGGAATGTCAGGGCGGACTTGGAGCAGATGCGCCAACTGCACATCGCTGTAGCCCATGCGCTTGGCCTGCCGCAGGAGGTCGGGGGGGACGGTATCAAGGTTGAACGCGCGGAGCCGCCCCTCCAAATTGAGCATGCTCTCAAACTGGCTCAGGAACCACGGGTCAATCTTGGTCAGGTTTGCCACCTGCTCAATCGTCATCCCGCTTTGGAGTGCATAGCGAACGTAGAAATAGCGTTCGGGAGTGGGGGTGATGAGCCGTTCGCGGAGCCGATCTTGGTTGATGGCATCTTTACCATCCGCGCCCCACCCCGTATGCCCCTGCTCAAGCGACCGCCATGCCTTCTGAAAGGCTTCGGCAAAGGTACGACCAATCGCCATTACCTCGCCCACGCTCTTCATTTGCGTGCCCAGGACGGGGTCAGACTCGGCAAATTTCTCAAACGTCCAGCGCGGTATCTTGACAACGACATAATCAAGCGTTGGCTCAAAGCTGGCCGGAGTCTCACGGGTAATGTCGTTGGGTAGCTCATCAAGTGTGTAGCCCACGGCAAGTTTAGCGGCGATTTTGGCGATGGGGAAGCCGGTCGCCTTACTTGCCAATGCACTACTGCGGCTGACACGGGGGTTCATCTCAATGACGTAAATACGGCCATCATCCGGGCGGACGGCAAATTGCACATTACTGCCGCCCGTCTCCACGCCAACCGCCCGCAATACCGCCAACCCCATATCACGCATTTGCTGATATTCGCGGTCGGTGAGGGTCATGGCAGGGGCAACGGTGACACTATCGCCCGTGTGGACGCCCATGGGGTCGATATTTTCGATACTACAGATGATCACGCTATTGTCAGCGCAATCGCGCATCACCTCAAGCTCAAACTCCTTCCACCCCAACATGCTCTCTTCAATCAGGGCTTGGTGGGTCGGAGATGCATCAAGCGCATTCTGCACAATCGTGCGGAAATCTTCAATGTTGTAGGCTGTGCCGCCGCCTTCGCCGCCTAACGTGAATGAGGGGCGGATGATGGCGGGAAAGCCCGTCTCCGTGACAATCTCAAGCGCTTCATCTATTGAGTGGGCGATGCCGCTGCGGGCGACCAATAACCCAATTTCAAGCATCTTCTCCTTGAAACGGTGGCGATCTTCGGCGATATCGACCGCCTCCGCGGACGCTCCAATCAGCTCGACGTTGTAGCGCTCTAAGACGCCTGCTTTATGTAGGTCAACGGCCAAATTGAGGCCAGTTTGCCCGCCAACAGTGGGAAGAAGTGCATCAGGACACTCCTTGGCGATGATACGTTCAAGGCTTTCAACCGTCAGCGGCTCTATGTAGGTGGCGTCGGCAAGCTCCGGGTCGGTCATGATCGTTGCCGGGTTGGAGTTGACCAATACTACGCGATATTGCTCTTCGCGGAGCGCTTTACACGCCTGCGCGCCGGAGTAGTCGAATTCACATGCCTGCCCAATGACAATTGGGCCTGATCCAACGATGAGAATAGTGTGCAGATCTGTCCGTTTCGGCATCAGTCGTGGATTCCCTCTATGTGATTACATATGTTATGGTCTGTTGAGTAACAACCACCCGCAGGCGGTCGCACGCCGCCATCTCTGCGAATTCTGGCAACGAAAGCACGGCTTTGGCGGCCCATTGAATTAAGCGCAGGGGACTGCGCCCTCCTCACTTTTGTGCTAAGGTTATGCAGTTGATATTTATCGAACAGTGCGGTATCATAAACATATTACGGCTCGGATCGAGCCTTCAGGACGAAACGTGCGCCAATAGGCGGAGCGTGTCCTGAGAAGCTGTCTGCTTTAGCTGACAGAGTGATCACTGAAGAGTATAACATACTCCCTTTGACCATGTGGGATAGGTGGTTTTCGTGGATTTCTCCGGTCGTCATATCGGTTGCCTCATAGGCCAGTTGGAAGACCTGTTCCAGATAGAGCCAATCCGTATAATCAGCAGGCTGCTGATGGTGCGTTCCTCGTCGTATTGCAGCGTTGGTTGGTTGTCTTTGACCGTCCAATCGCTACCATAAGGTAAAAAACAACCGTTCACTGCTTTGGAAACAGTGAACGGTGTTTTCTTGCCTTTGAGATTATTTAAACTTACCACCGTAGTCTCACACCATCTTCACTGCTACCCGGGCTACACCCCTCCCAGATGATGCCTGTTACTTCAGAGCCGGGGCTTACCTCCTCACCAGGGCCGGGTCTAGTACCCTGAACATAGCCAGCTGGATATCTTCCATCACATAAAATTTCCTTCATAAGAACGAACCCCTTCGCCTCCAGTATCGCTTTTGCCTCATCCTTGTGCATCCCAATCACGTCCGGCACAACCACACCCTGGCACATATTAAGCACCACACGTCCATTTGCATCGTATGGTGTGCCTCCAGCGGGGTATTGGCTCACGACGGTGTAGGGATCGCACCCAGCCTGCTGCGTGAACTCTATACGCACCTGGCTAAACCCCGCGCTCCGCAGTGTCTCCTCTGCATAGCTAGAGACCATCCCGACGACGTCGGGGACGGTGAGACCCACAGGCGGCGTGTTGGTGGGCGGCGGCAGCGGCGTAGTGGGGATAGGTGTGGGTGGCACAGGCGTAGTGGGGATAGGCGTGGGTTCCTCCGTCGGCGTCGGTGTATCAGGCCTAGGCTCTGGCGGTGAGCAGGCCAAGAGCAATAGCATGAGGCTCACGGCGAGTGCCTCAAACAACGTGGTATACTGCGTCTGGTTCATAGGGTTCCTCCAAACGTATCTGGCGATGTTTTTGGAATGATACTCTATGAACCGAACTTTGATGTAGCCCTAGTTTTCGTGGCTGTTGCAAAGTCAGCCAGCCAGGGACTGCTGAAACAACGCCCGATTGATCGTGGCATCCAGTTCGCGCCGTCCTGCTGCCATATTCGCATACTGATGCTTCAGGAACAACCCGACCACCGTGTTGTTCAGCACCGCCTGCACGTGCGTCGCCTGCCCCATTCGCACCAGCGCCCGATCCTCCTGCAAGCTCCCATCCCGCCGCCCATGCAGCCCTGCTGCACGATCTGCAGACACAGGCTGCGCTGCGTGAACATGGCATCCCCGCTGATCAGGATGCCGCGCAGGTCGAGTTGCTGGAGCAGCCGTGGCGCAGCGCCGATTTCGTTTTCTTTGTCTCCCACTTCGACCCAGCACGACCTGCACGCTCCCGCGAGCCGACATCTCAGATGCAACGCTGGTCAGCACCTCCTTGGCGGCCCGGGCCAGCGCGTCGGGCTCGACAGCGCTACCCAGAATGCGGCTCCAAGTGGTGGGATGGGGCATCGTGGGGCGGGTCAGCTCGAACAGCGCACATAGTTCACGCTGGCGATGTATGGCCCACTCAGCTACATCGCGCACCTGATTGGTGCCGGTCAGTTTGGCGAGCACCGCAATGGTCAAGATGACCGCCAACGGATAGCGTTTGCCGCGGGCGGCACGGCAGTCCGTCACGGTCTGAAAGCGGGCACTGAGTGCCTGGACATCGAGCAAGATCGGGTGGTTCGGCAGATTCAGGTCAAACGGTAGTGTGCTATAGTTCATGTGATACCTCGCTGCTTGTCGGATCCATGTGACACTGGGTATCCTACAAGCAGGAGGTATCATTGTCTACCATGGCATGGGAAGGACTTTGCAACAGTCATGACTTCCGGTTTGCCTCTTGCCCTTGCCTTTTCCCCAGTTTAGTTGCACAGACAAGAGTCCTTCTTGTATACTTATTTCAGGCCACACACCAGGCCACATAGAAACGACGGGATACATCAACACAATGCCGAAGGGGTCATAGGTGATAGGTATGCGATTGTCAGAAGACAAGATTCGCCGTATTGTAGAGCGAATACACGATGGTCTGGAAGAACGCGGGCTGTTGGCATATAAGGATTCTGCCGAGATGAAACGAGGAGAAGCACGCGCAGCCCGAATCAAGCGCATCTACGACTTCGTCGTTGCCGATCTGCTGCGCGAGGAAGAAATTGACCGAGAGGTAGAAGATGTCCTCAACAGCTACAGCCGAACGATTAAGGGAACAGAGCGAGATATTCTCTTCCGAAAGCATAAAGAGGAGATAGCACGCAAAAAAGGCTACATTTTGTAGCAGGGAAAGGCAAAACCCGTCACATACACAGTCTTTCGCAGTCTTTGGTGATTGGTGTGTGGCGGGTTCTCCCTAACGTGCCTCAAGGGGGCGAAGACCATATGATTACGGTGCCTTGACGACAAAGTAGGCGATAGATGTATGGCCGCTCTCATTCCCCTGGCCGGTCACGGCCCACACCCCTTCTGGATCGCCTGCATTCGTCGTGACATAAAACGGCGATTTTCCTTGCAACATCGCCACGCCATTTTCTGTTCCAATCCCCATCTCTGGTGCTTCTATGACCGTTTGATCGGGTAATGTCACCCAAATACTCACGGGTTCCCCTCTGCGGAAGCCAAGCAGTGTGATGAGGTAGTCGGTGCCAGACGGGCCTTCTCGCGGCTCAACCGTCGCTGTGAAGTTATCGGGCGGGAAGTAGCTGGAGGATGAGGATGTGGACTGTTGTCGTTGTTCTGGGTAGGGGTAGGGGGTTACCTGACCATAGCGCCACTTGTAGTAGTGCTGCCCAACATTCCCCATTTCCACGCGCCACCCAAGTGGATTACTGGGATTGTAGGTCAAGATGCGTCGCTCATAGACTTGCACCAACACATCGCGCTCTATGTGGTTGACCCGCGTCCGCACCCAATATGGCTCACTGGCGGGGTGGCCCATCACATACTGCCAATCAATCAAGAGATCCTGCCGTTGTTCACCATTGATTTGTACCTTCCCAACCTTCTGGAGAAACTCCCAAAACACCCGCGGAATATTGTGCCCAAGCACGCTATCGTAGTAAACAAGGCGCGTTTCGGGGTAGGCGGCGGCAAGATCAGGACGATGACTGACCTCGCTATTTCGGTTGAGGGTTTCATCAACTAGTTCGCCTTGACGGGGTGGTGCCGTATTCTCGCCCATGGTCGGCCCAAGCGGCTCATCAGTGGCGATCTGCATCCGACTATCGATATTTGCCGTCGTGACGGGGCCAAAGCTGGCATAGGTAGGAGCACTTGCGTTGGTTCTATCGGGGTCGCCCGCAATGGGTATTTGTACCGTGCCCAATGCCACCGTCTCACTATCTCCCACACGGATGCTGCCACTAATCATCTCAATGCTGAGCATCCCCGCGGTGACATACCACGAACTAGCGGGGTCTTCATTGGGGCTGGTAATCTCCATGCGCCCCTTATCCCAATACATCACCCGCCGCTTGCCCACAATCCCTTGGCGATACTCCTCGTCGAACGTGGTAAAGGGACGTGGCCCCCAATACCACGTCCGTTCTACTATCCCCTCGGCAACAAGTGCATCGGTTCGCCCCCACAGTCCATAGAAGGCCTGCTCTTGTAGCGATGCTTGAGCCAATACCTGGGGGATCGCAGCCCCGATCAACAACAATAATCCGACCACTATGAATATTCGTTTCTTCATGACAACCTCTGCTTCCGTGACTTGCGTATCAGCGCCCCTGAACCTACCAAGTGCACACCCTCGATATTCCTTGATAACTCCTTCTATTGTACCCGAATCTACAGATGAGGCGCAATTCAGTTGCGGCAAATGGGCGGGCGTGCTAAGATGGCGCAGGTGGTTTTCTTTGGAGTTTTGGTTTGGTCTTTGAATACAAGAAAAATGATTAGAAAGCAGTAGGTGGGACATGCAATATCACGATGCCACGTGGCGAGCGTCGCAACGCATTCGGATTGATATCAACAACGCTTTGAAATCAGGATGTGGCGCGGAAGGAGTGGACGTTGCCGAGATACACGCCAACGTTGAGCGCACCAACGCCGCCATCGCAGCCGTGCAGGCCAATCGTGAGGAGTTGGGCTGGCCCGATCTCCATGAGCAAGATGTCACGGTGATAGAAGAATATGCCGCTGCCAAGCGCGATCAGGTTGAAAACTTCGTCGTGTTGGGGATTGGCGGCTCTGCGTTGGGCAACATCGCGGTGCAGCAGGCCATCAACGGCCCCTTCTACAATTCGCTTCCCCGTGACCAACGCGGTGGGCCACGGCTCTTTGTCCTTGACAACAGCGACCCAGAATACAACCTTGGGCTGCTCCAAACCCTCGATCTCAAGCACACACTCTTCAATGTCATCAGCAAGAGCGGCACGACCGCCGAAACGATGTCCTCATTCCTCTACTTCCGCCAGGCATTGGCCGACCGGCTTGGAGGGGAATCGGCCCTCAAAGACCACATCGTGCTCACAACTGACCCCACCAAGGGGTTTTTGCGCGAAATCGGCTCCCGCGAAGGGTGGACGATGTTGAGTTTGCCTCCCAAGGTAGGTGGGCGGTTCTCTGTATTGACGACCGTCGGGCTGCTTTCCGCCGCCATGACTGGCGTTGATATCCAGGCGTTGCTCGCCGGAGCAGCTTATGGTGATGAGCTATGCCGCGAAGCCGACACCCTCCGCAACCCAGCCGCGCTTGGTGCCCTGGTCAACTACCTCTTGGCGCAGAAGGGCAAAAATATCGTCGTGATGATGCCCTACGCACAGCGGCTCAAAGAGGTCTCCGATTGGTTTGTCCAACTGTGGGCAGAGAGCCTTGGCAAGAAGGTTGACCGCGAAGGGAATGAGGTGCGCGTCGGCACAACCCCCGTCAAGGCCCTCGGCGCGACGGATCAGCACTCGCAAGTACAGCTCTATGTAGAAGGCCCGTACGACAAGCTCATCAACTTCTTGGCGGTTGAGCGCTACCACGAAGTTGGTATGCTCCCGCCCGCCTACGGCGACCTTGAAGGCGTGGGCTATCTTGGCGGGCACAGCTTCCAAGAGCTGATACAGGCCGAGCAGCAGGCAACGGCCATTGCCCTGAGTGAGGCAGGTCAACCAAATATCACTCACACCGTCCCGGAAATCAACGAGTTTACGCTTGGCCAGCTCTTTATGATGTTTGAGATGCAGACGGCCATCGCCGGTGAACTCTACAACATCAACGCCTTTGACCAGCCCGGCGTCGAGGCGGGGAAAGTCAATACCTATGCCTTGTTGGGCCGCGGGGGCTTTGAGCAGCGCCGCCAAGAAATCGAAACGCGCAAACAACAGCGCGATGAGACGTGGGTCGTTTAGAGGATTATCTAGGAATACCTAAGATCGTCCAGCCAAGAAATGGGTATCGTAACACTCGATGAGCTTGCGGCCTTGCGCGGGCAATGGCACCACCAAGGGCTGCAAGTAATATTGACGAACGGAGTGTTTGACCTGCTCCACAGTGGCCACGTGCGCTACTTGGAGCAGGCCCGCGCTCTCGGCGACCTCCTCATCGTGGCCATCAACAGCGATAGCTCAACGCGGGCCATCAAGGGGCCAACGCGCCCCCTCGTCCCCGAAGCTGACCGCGTGGCGGTGGTAGCCGCACTGCGCTGTGTTGATTATGTGGTGGTCTTCTCCACCCCGACCGCCGAAAACGTCGTTGCGGCTATCCAGCCGACCTACTACGTCAAGGGCGGGGATTATGCTCTCCCCCCCGCCAGCCAAGCCCCCCAATCTCCCATCGCCATAGACGAAGACCGATTGCCGGAAGCGCGTATTGCGCGTGCTCACGGTGGCCGCGTGTTGCTTATCCCTTACCTCCCCGGCCACTCCACCTCTGACCTGATTGCGCGTATTAAGGCGCTTCCGCCAGCATAGTGCGATATTGTTCGCGTTGTGCCTCCCGACCGGCCATCTCCGTAATCTGCTCCCACACGGCGGAGATACGTTGTGCTGCTTCTATACTCCCCCCCGTGCTATCTCCCATATCCTCACTACCCTCTTCTACGGGCGACAGAAGCGTTTCACGTAACACCCGCTGCATCGTCTGCTGATAATACCAGTGGTGCGCAATGGTAAGCGGGTGTATCCAGTTGGGCGTGGTGAGCACACGGCGCGCCACCTCATTGTCGCCGTTTAGCAAAGCATCACTCGCCTCTTGCGCTTGCCCTTCATTCATCGCGTTGCGGAGGGAGAGTAGGAACGCTAACCCCACCTCTTGGGTTGATGGCGGAGCATGTGCGTGGATACTCCCTGCCCACCCGCCATAGCCGCCGTAGAGCGCATAGTTCACACCGTTGATGGCATGCGGGCAACGAGTATACCTCCCTTGGTTATCTTGGCTGCACGGCTGTATGCTGCCGCGCTGCGGGTCGAAGACCATATCGCTGCCGGGGAGCGGGGTAATCACCCCATCATACGCGCCTCCGGTCGGTTGCACGCCATCCCACTCTATCGTCAACGCACACCGCCCCTCGCCAAACAACCTCCGTGCGTCGGCGCGGGTGAACTGCTGCTGCTGAGGCGGGGCATATCTCATTATGGCCTTAAAGACATCAAACGCGGCACGAAAACCAGCCGTCGCCGCGGTAGGTTGCATGGTCTCGTGATCGAAGAACACCCCTTGCTGATGACCGTGCGTCTGCAGATACCCGCCCGCAATCGCCCATACGAGGTGATAAGGGAGGATTTCGGGGGAGAGGGCCAGGCATGAGCCGTAATCTGGCTCGCCATCGCGGTTGAGGTCGCGCCCATTGAATGTCCGTGTAACCGCAATGTAATCTTCCCACGTCGTTGGCGGGGGAATGCGATACTGCGCCAAAAGATCATCACGGTAGCGCAACAACGGCAAGCTCGTACGTAGGGATATCGCATACAAATGGCCATTATCGCCCATCGTAATGCCGCGAAAAACCGAAGGCTGTTCGTTGGATGGAGTAAGTGCATCGTGTTGCACCAGCTGCGAGAGGTTCGCAACGTAGCCGGTGGCTGCCACATCGCGCACCCACCCACCAGGAAGGACGACCACGTCATACCGAAACGTATCTGTCAAGACCACAGTGTTTAGCATCGTGGGGAGAGAAGAGAAGGAGACACTTGTGATCGCGACCCATGCGCCGGTCTGCTGTTGGAAGCGGCCCGCCTGCGCCTCAACCGCGTCACGCATATCTTCCTCCACAAGAACCCGCACAAGTCTCCCCGTGAATGGCCCAATGGCCTGTGTTGGCGAGACGAGGGACGAGGAGGAAAGAGGTTTCGTAGGCGAAGGGGAAGGCAAAGCATGGGTAGGAGATGGGTCAGGGCGGGGGGGGAGAGCAGGTGAGGGGGTGGATGAGGGGGTGGATGAGGGCGAGATCGCCGTCGCGCACCCCGCAAGCAGCAGCACCACTGCCATGAACGCCATATAGGCGGCCACCCACGTAAAGCGTGCAAAATGTAGGGAAGGCCATCCCCCCACGGCAAACATCTTGGGAAGGCAGATACGATGGGAAAGGCATATAGAGGCCAGGTTGATTTCCTGGTTGGCTTGGATCGGTTGATATCGTGTATGTAGGCGCAAGTTGAGTGTTCCTCATTATTCTGCTATGATGTCTTTGTCGCAAAGCCATCTTAACATCGATCTTTTGATCGTATTTGATCGTCCGTCGTTCATAGATGTTTACCCTTCAGGGCGGGAAACCCACCCGCTTTCAGCGGTGGGAGG
>CAZGLO010000045.1:0-30216 GCA_964526735.1 uncultured Chloroflexaceae bacterium
TCCCACCCGCTTTCAGCGGTGGGAGGAACGCCCTGAAGGGTAAACATCTATGAAGAGGCTATTACAGAGATGATACAAGACGAATTGAAAGAGCAAAAAGAGCCAGAAAAGCCCGGAACACCACGAAAAACCGCTCTTATTACTGGCGCATCGAGTGGCATTGGAGCATCGTATGCGCGCTTTCTCGCCGCGCGCGGCTATTACGTTATCCTTGTGGCGCGGCGCGAAGAAAAACTCCTCGCATTGGCAGAACACATCCACACGAAACATCAAGCCGAGCATGATAGCAACGAGCATGATGGCAACGAGCATGATGACAATATGATTGCAGAAATCTTGGTGGCAGACTTGTCGCGCCACGAGGAGATAGCACGGGTAGAACACCGTCTCTCCAACGACGACACCATTGAAATGCTCATTAACAACGCTGGTTTTGGGGTAGGTGGGGGGTTTGTCGAGAGCGACCTTGACAAGCAAGAAGCCATGGTTACCGTACACGTGAATGCGACCGTGCGGTTGTGTTATGCAGCGCTTCCTGGTATGATCAAGAGGGGGCGGGGGAGTATTATCAATGTGGCTTCAGTTGCAGCATTTTTTTCTGCGCCAGGGAATGTCATCTACGGCTCAACCAAACGATTCCTCATTGGCTTCTCCGAATCGTTGCAGATGGAACTCGCAGATACCCCCATTCGTATTCAGGCCTTGTGTCCAGGCTTTACCTACACCGAATTTCACGACACGCCGGAGTATGCCACAACATTTGATCGGTCGAAGATACCAGAAACGTTGTGGATGACCGCGGATGAAGTGGTTGAGGGGTCATTGGATCAGCTCGGTCGTTCTCATCCCCGTGTGGTCTACATTCCGGGGTGGAGAAATCGGGTATTGACGTTCTTGGCGCAAAATTCGGTCGTGATGGCGATACGGCGAAGTCGGTTGTTCCGCCCACTTTTTGATGTATTTCACGTCCTCAAACGCGACAAGAGATAAGAGAGATTATAAGCAACCATAAAAGAAAACCATATGAAACGAAAAATCCTTTCACTTCTCCTGCTTGGGACAATAGGGATAGCAGGGATAGCAGGGGTAGGCGGAATGGTTGGGGTGGTCGGCCTTCTCAGTGGGTGTAGTCCTTCTATCCCTTTCCTGCAAGGAGATGACGACACGGAAACATCCCCCTCCGCCTCACAAGAGGGAACGTCGTCAGGAGTATCATCGGGAACGTCGCCCTTGACAACAACCAATGCTGCCCCCAACATCGGCTCACCTTCAACCACGGCGGCGGGAGAGATAGCAGATCAGCAAGACGGCAACGTGGTCGTATCAACGCCCAACTCGCAAGGATGGTCTACCTATACCAACCCTGACTATGGCTTTTCCTTCAAATACCCCGCCCTGTGGACGCTACGCGAAAAGCCTCATCAGCTCAAGCTCAATCAGCAGAGCCTCACACTTGTCATCCGCTATCGCCGCGCCAACGAAGATGATATGCTGACCTACGGCGGGCAGGTTCCTGCGGGTGATTTTGAGGATCGCGGGATGATTACCTTTCTGGGGCAGGAGATCTCCAAGGTTGTGCTCGTGCATCGTGGCCTGGATAAGGGAGTGCTCTACAACGGCACAGAGCCGATCAAGGCGGGCGATTTAGTCTTTTCCATTCGGTTGGAAGACCTCAACCCCGATTATGATGCCGTCGTGGTGCCAAAAGTGTTCCAGGCAGAGGTTGATGCCATCTTAGAGAGTTTCACGTTCCTGATGGACGGTGAAACGCCACCGCAGTCCGAAGAAGCAGCCGCCAACCAACCAACTCCTATCCAGCCAGGTGATCAGAGCACGCAAGCTAGCCAACCCTCTCAACCGGCCCAACCGGCGCAACCGGCCCAACCCGTCCAACCCGCTGCCGGTTCGTCAACAGAATCATCAAGCTCGCCACCGTCAAGACCACCAATAGACGTAGGGCAGCAACAAGGGACGCGGGTTGAGGATTGGGCGGGTACGATCCACCCTGCCCCGCCGAACTCTGGCTTTGATGACTATTTCCAAGGGACAAGTGGTTCACACTTTGGCATTGACTCGACTGATGCCGCTATCCAAGAGCAACTCGTCTCGCTGCGGGGCAACCCCAATGCGGTGCATATATGGGGAACCGTCTACCAGGGCGTGTCAGACATCAATGGTACATTGATACGGGTGGAGCGGCTTGAGGTGGATGATTCGCCCCCGCCAGAGGTGGCAGGCAGCGGCGCGCCACAACCCACACCAGCCACCCAGCCGCCACAAACCGATAGCGCCGACGGTACCCTCCCCAATCCCGATTTGCCCACGACGGCAGATAACCCGCAGGCTGGCCAGCAACCAGCAGAGAGTGGGCCGACAGGCGATGGAACCACCGAAACCGATCAAAGCTGGACGGGGGTTGTTGTGGATAACCCGCCTAATAGCCGTGTCCCGTTCCATCTTCAGGCCCAAGACGGCAATCACTACGAGATTCAGTGGGCGAACGAAGACCTCAAATCACAGCTCTATGATTATCGGTGGCGGGGGGCGTTGGTAGAGGTGTGGGGGCAATATAACCCCAATTCGCCCTCTGGCCCGGAAATCACCGTCCAGCGCATTGAGCAGAAGACACCGCGCACTGAAGAGACGCGCAACCTCACCCGCTTCGCCACCGCGACCGTCTCGTCAAAGCTGGCGGTGGATAAGTGGGCCAGCTACGACGCATATGCCGCGATTGATGGCAAGCTTGACACGGGGTGGGCCGAAGGCGCTCCTGGGCCGGGCATTGGTGAATGGTTGTTGTTGACCTTCCCAAGCGCGGTCGAGGTCGAGAAGGTGAGTTTTGACATTGGCTATGACAGCGAAGAGTCTATTTTCTTCTCAAACAACCGCATCAAGCAGGCGACGCTCACCTTTTCTGACAACCGCAGCATCCCCATCAGCTTCCAGGATATGCGCGGGCTGCAGGCAGTGTCGTTGGAGCAGGTGTCGGGCGGGCCGGTTGAGACGACCTCTATCAAGCTGACGATAGATCAGGTCTATGAGGGCAAGAAATATGACGATACGTGTCTGTCGGAGTTTGAGGTATGGGGGAAAGTAAAGGTTGCGCCATAATGGAGCCTTATGGGCTGCCGGGCTTGACGTTCGTGATTGGCGGGGCGCGGGGCGGCAAGAGCAGTTTTGCCCTCCGCCTCGCCCAGCGCTCTCACACAGATGTCCTGTTCGTGGCGACGGGCCAGGCCGGTGATGAGGAGATGGCCGAGCGCATTATTCGCCACCAAGCCGAACGCCCTTCGCAGTGGCGTACGCTTGAGGAGCCGCGGCAGCTTGCCCACGTGCTTGCGCAGACCCCACCCGCGCCGGTCGTGATCATCGATTGTGTCACGATGTGGGTAGCAAATTTGCTCTTTGCGGCGGGGGATATCGGGGTGAGCAATGCAGACGATGCATGGCAAACCGCCGCGGCTGAACTTGATGCGCTTGTCGCATGGTATCATAGGTGCTGTCAGCAGGCTGAACACCCGACAACAGAACTGATTATCATCTCCAACGAGGTGGGGTGGGGCATTGTCCCCGCCGATACCACCACCCGCACCTATCGAGAATGGCTGGGGTGGTTCAATCAACGGTTAGCCGCCGCCTCCGAAAAAACCTACCTCGTGGTGGCAGGGCTGGCGATGGAATTGAAACACCAATCGTTGGCTTGGGAATGAGAAAAAGAGAGCATAAAGAGAGCATTTGATGATTGAGCAGCTTCCAACAGGTTATCGCGTACGGGATCTCACCATAGAGCCGAATGTTGTCCTCGCGCCGATGGCCGGAGTGACAGATAGCGTTTTCCGGCGCATGATCCTCGGTATGGGCGGGTGCGGGTTGGTGTTCAGCGAGATGACCAATGCCGCCAGCGTGATCCCCAAGGCGATGAAGAAGCACAAATTGCTTGATTACCTGCCGGAAGAGCGCCCCATCGCCCTGCAAATTACCGGCCACGACCCTGAGCCGATGGTGCGCGCCGCCAAGACGGTTGAACAGCTTGGCGCAGATATCCTTGATATCAACTGTGGCTGCCCCTCTCCCAAGGTGACGGGCGGTGGCCACGGGGCATCACTCCTGCGCGACCTGCCCAAGATGGCGGTCATCTTGGAGGCCGTGCGCAATGCGGTCGATATCCCCATCACGCTGAAATACCGCTCTGGCTGGGATGATCGATCCATCAACTACCTTGAAACTGCCCGCATTGGCCAGGAGACAGGGATAGATGCATTGATTCTCCACCCCCGCACCCGCGAACAGCGCTATACGGGAGAAGCCAATTGGGAGCATATTGCCGAGGTCAAGCAGCACGTCTCTATTCCGGTGATCGGCAGCGGCGACATACGTGAACCAATGCAGGCATTTGAGCGGCTCCACAGCGCAGGCGTGGATGGGGTGATGATTGGTCGGGCGGCGCTTTCTAACCCGTGGATCTTTCAGCAGATTGCGCAGATACGCGCGGGGGAGGAGATGTTCTCGCCAACGCTCAAGGACAAGCACGACCTGATGCTTGCCTACCTCGATATGTCTCTGGAGAGCCTTCCCGAACGGCTTGCCCTCAACAAGCTGAAGCAGTTTATCGGGCACTTTAGCATTGGCGCGCCCGGCAGCGCTGTTTTGCGTACGAGTGTGCAACGTTCTCGGACGGTCGCCGAAGCACGCCGTTGGATACACCTCTTCTTCACGCGCAATGTCGAGCGGCAACGTACTATCCCCGTGCCGCCCGCCCCCGAACGCAGTCCTCCGCCCAACGGGCCAATATGCCCGCACGAACATTCCTAATACTCCGTATTTACATACCAAACAACCACTCATAACAGAAAGCGTAGTGCTATGCAAAGGATTATTTTGCATCGGCTGATGCGTGCCTTCGCGTTTGCCATCCCGCTTGCTCTTTTACTCACCACGGCGTGCGGAAGCGTGGCGGTGAGCGAGTTGCCGTGGCGGTTGGCCTATATCTCCAACGGCACCGGCAATATGGACGTTTATGTGATCGACCGCGCGGGCAAGCTTACCAACCTGACACACGACTCCGAAGACCAAAAAGCCCCTTCCTGGTCGCCCGACGGCACCAAACTTGCCTTCACGACCTACCGCGTCAAGCAGAAGGGGATAATGTACACCATCAACGCCGACGGGTCAGATATCTCCCAGATCATAGAGCACGAACGGAGCGATGCAAACCCCGTGTGGTCGCCTGATGGCTCCAAACTGGCCTTTGAATCGATCACGAGCTGCGATACCAATCAAGTACCCAACTTTGATATCTACACAGTCAATGCTGATGGGACGAACGTTCAGCAGCTGACGGAGGATGAGGGGTTTGATACGGCCCCAACGTGGTCGCCTGATGGCTCTCAAATTGGGTTCCACTCTGAGCAGGATAATCAAGAAGGCGAGATTTACATTATGGATGCGGATGGCTCCAATAAAACCCGCCTCACAGACAACGATTGCCCTGATGATTGGCCTGCGTGGTCGCCAGACGGCTCCAAACTTGCCTTTGTCTCTGAATGCGATGACCCGTTGGGGGATATCTACGTGATGAACGTCGACGGGACGGGGAGAAAGCGGTTGACCAACACGCCAAGCTCCGAAGGGTCGCCTGCGTGGTCGCCCGATGGCTCCAAACTTGCGTTTGTCTCCGACCGCGATAGCCAAAACATGGAAATCTATATGATGGACAGCGATGGCTCAAACATCGTGCGCATCACGAATAACGATGCGATTGATGGGATGCCCGCCTGGAGCCCATAACTGTAGATTGCCCTTGATACGGCCCAATGAAACAAAAAGAAGAGCGGAGGACTCTATAGTGAGTACCTCCGCTTTCCTTGTGATCGATCAGAGACCGATCATCCTGTGACCGATACCATCATTATACCACATCACTACATTACGTTAAAAGTTCTCTTGGTATGCTTCCAATAGTTCGTGCCACTCGTCTTGCAGCTCATCGCGGCGGGCGGCGTAGAAAATGTGGTCAACCCCGTTCTCATCGCGGTAGACCAAATCAACTTGGCTGCGCATGGGGCGCATATAGCCGATATTCCCCCACCACCGCACTGTCGTCTCATCAAGCGGCACGTCCTGCATATACATCCGCGCGGCATATTCACGCACCGTGCCCGGCTTGATATCTTGGAAGCGCCACGGCGCGCCACTGCTATCACCCGTGCGCAGGTCGCGGAAAACATAGCGCCATTCGCCATCATCCCCAATCTTCGCCTCAATCACTTCAATCCCCGTGCGTGGGCGCGGCACGCGCACCAGGTTGAGCCACGGTTCGGTCAGCTTGTTGAGCGGAATAGCAGGGTATTCTTTCAGGCCAGTGCCATCTTTTTCGCGCATTGCCAAGTCAAAGCGCACGTGCTGCTCTTCGTCGAAGTAGATACGGTAGATCCCCCCCCGCCCTCGCCATCGGTGGAACCGATCTCCCCATCCCTGTTCAGTGGGCGTTTGGATGAAGGGCATATCGTAGTTATGATGGTTATTGTGGTTGTTCATTGAGACGGATAAAACATGGGCGTGTTCTTGGCTATGTTGGCCATGTTGCCCATGTTGGCCATACTGCATATGGTTGTGGTTGGTGCTTGATAGGTGATTGGTCGGGTATTCGGCAGAGACGAGTTCTGCATGCCCATTTGATGTATGCTCAACCATCTCCTCCATATGGCGGTGGAGGAGGTCTTCCCACGACGACCCCAATCCCCAATCGGAAACGCCGTAGAAGATCGACGTAATCACACCATCGGCGTCGCGCACCACCAAGTCATACTTCATCCGGTTGCCCTGGCGATAGGATCGCCACACGCCATAGCGCCCTTGCCACTGCACTTGGCTATGCAGGTCAATACGCTTCTCACGAACCTCTTCATGCCGACTGATGGCGTAGGCCCACAACCCTTGCGCCTTATCTTCGGTCACATTTGCTGTCGTGCGGAGGTCGCGCACTTCGTATGACCACATGGAACCACGTTGCTGCTCACTGACGATTTGCACGCCACTCCGCGGCACTTCCACCTCTTTGGTCGTGTCGAGAGGAGAGTGCTCACCCTCCGCCAACGCCCGTCGGCATAGCTGCATGATCTCGCTGCGGTTGGCGGGGACAGTTTGGCCTTCGCGCCGTATATATATCGCCCCGTTGTGGCCAAGGTAGGGGGGCAAACCATCGGCTTTTACCTCGACTCGCACCACGTCTCGCCCCTCGTAGCTGATCAATTCCTGTGACATGTAGGGCTGCTGATCGAGGTTTTCCTCGACCCCTTGCCGCAAAAGCTGACTGACGGTCTCTGGGCAAACGGCGTTGGCGTTGCAGCCCATCGTCTGGTATTCAATAAACAGCACCCCGCCACCAAGGTTTGCCAACGCGGCGACATCGCACCAAAGTGTGCGGGCCTGCTCAGGGCTACACCCGATATCACGAAGAATTTGCCGCTCGGAAATGCCGCCAAAACGCAACACATCTATCTCCCACTGCTTTTGGTCGCGCTTGGGCACACGGACACGTTCAAATTGGTTGCTCTGGAACAAGGCTTTGATTGATTCAAAGCTTCTCTCAGGCAACATCAGCTCAATATAGCGGTCGCCAATGCCGTGGCGGTGCAACTCTTGCGCCGAATTGCCAGACACCCGGCGGAGGCGGTGGGCGTCGCTTCCCTGGATACAAAACATCCGACGAGTGTAGTGGTCTGTTTTGCCGTTGTAGAAGCTTGGAGAGGTGAATTTCTCGTGGTCGGTGTAGAAGTTGATGAACTCAAGTGCGGAGAGGTGAGGGCTTTGTGTCGCTGCCACACGAGATTGCCCACTTGTTCCCATCCGCAGCGTTTCGGTAATCACGCCATTTGGGCCATTGGCGTGCGGGGCGATGACAATCCCGCCTGCCCGTGCGATGATCTCATAGGCATCGGTCACGTGGCTGGTGTTGGGAATACCACAGATACCTTGTTTGAGCAGATTGTGGGGCACGCCAAGCTGCAACAAGACCATTTCAAGGAGGCTCACGGGCTGGTGGGGAGAGAAAATACCAAGGACGTGCGCTCCGTAGTGGGAGGTAAATTCAAAGCCCGGCAGGACGGTGATTTTTGAGCAGAGCCAGCGGTATTCCTCCAGATTTTCCTTATCATCGTCGGTTAATTGGCCACGCGCTTCGAGCGTCTCTAAAATCTCAATCTCGTGCAAAAATTGTTCGTACCCGCGAACGGTGTTGTGGTCGGTAAAAGCGATAATTTCGAGATCGCGGTGTTCTGCCTCGCGCAAAATGTCAAGATAGGACACACCAGGCTCTGCGTAGTCGGCAGATGCTGGCGTGTGAATATGTAAATCTGCACGTACCCAGCGCATGTCACTGCGTTCATCTGTATTTACCATTTGACATATCTCCATTGATTTCAAATCCCACGATGCCTGGGCTTCAACACTGTTTTCTTTCGATAGCAACGTCACTCACGCTATTGATGCTACTGATGCTATTGATACTATTGATGCTATTGGCATCATTCGTCACATTCACGTCCTGACTCCTCACATAGACCCTTCCTTGCCGCACACGTAGCTGGTGTTCGTACCGAGAAAGAGAGAACCAGCATCGGAACCACTACGGGCTTTTCTTCAGTATACCGAGTATACCGGCAGAAAGCCAAGAGCGATTATATGCATGCTGGTGTCTACGTGTAGTGCCAATTGTCTTCGGGAAGGGGAGTACTGCAATCCCTCCCCCAAAACCAGCCTCTTGATTTTGAAAATCAGTATACCTGAAAGCGGAAGGCATGACAACAGCTTTATGATATTTTCTCTGCCCTTCCGCCGCCTCCCCCCTATTTCTGCACGATGGGGAGGAAGGTTTCATACGATTTCACCACGGCTTGCTTCTCTTCGATCTCAAACGGGAGCCGTTGCTCATCGCGGTAGATGATAAGCCCATCGTGCGGCTGCTCACTACTCTCGCCCCGCCCCTCAACCGCCGCCCAGAAGGAATGGCTCCCCAACGTGGCTTCATCATCTGCCGCCACCGTCAGGCTGATAGTCGTGCTTGCGGCGGGGGCAAGCGTGCCAATCGTGTGGGTAAAGATATCCGACGATGACCCACTTTTCTGCCAGCCCGCGCTACTCTGCGCCGACACGAACGTGGTATCAGAGGGGACGGTGGTGGAGAGGAATACGTCCGATGCGAACCCATTGCCAGTGTTCTTCGCCTCTATCGCCACGCCAATATTCCTGCCTTGGCGCACGGTCGTTGTGGTCGTGGTGAGGGTGATATCCAGTTTGGGTGGTTCTGGCGGTTCTGGCGGGTCGTCGTTATCAAAAATCTCCACCCGGACAGCCGCCAACGCCATCTCATCATACCGTGGGTCATCGCTGATGGACGTGTGGGTAATATGGCCCGTATGCTTCCCCTCATAGCGGTCATCATCGACCGCCTGTACGGCCACCGTCTGCGTGAATGACCACGTTTCGGTGGTAAAGACCAGCTCTTGGGGAGTAGTGGTTATTTGGCTGTCTGTCGTCAGTGAGATGGTGATTGTGGCAGTTGGCTCTCTGGTCATCCCAATGGCATAGGATGCAGTTGCACCGCCCTCCTCTACCGTCACCTCCTGCGGCACGATGTTGATGGCGGGGTCTGGCTCATACACATCGTCTATGTGGATGACGAATGTCTGCTCAAAGGTGCCGCCCGCCTGGTCTTCAACCTGGGCGCGGATATGGTAGCGGTTTTGCTGCTCATAATCGAATATATCCTTTGCCGCGAGCCGGTCTTCCACCACCCAAAAATGCTCATTATCGTCATCGCCCTCGCCCGCCACCAGGTCATAGGTATGCGTATCGCCCACATCGGCATCCTCTGTTGCAAACGTGCCAATGACTGTCCCCGCCGGTTGATTTTCGGCGATGTGATTGCCATCAAGCGTGAGGGTGGACGGGGCGTCGTTGAGCGAGGTAACTGTGATACTGACCTCCGCCGTCGCCGTCAACCCGCCGCTATCCTGCACCATATAGCCAAATGAGGCGTTGCCGTGGAAGTGGGTGGGCGGCTCGTATGCAAATGAGCCGTCGTTGTGGAGCGTGAGCGTGCCCGTGGTGACTTCACTATGCAATTTCGCCGTCAACGTGCTGTCTTCCGTATCCGTATCGTTGGCGAGCAGGCCGGGCGCATCAACATTCAGCGTGGTGTCTTCCGTGATGACGTAGCTGTCTCCAATGGCGACCGGCGCGTCGTTGACAGCCTCCACCGTAATTGTCACAACCGCCGTATCGGTCATCCCAAAGGTGTCTTCGATGGTGTAGGTAACAATTTCCGTGCCGTAGAACTGCGGGAACGGGGTGTAGTTGAGGAGGGAGTTCTCAGCCGTCACCGTGCCGCTAATGTGCGTCGTATCGACCGCAATGATGTGGATATCATCATTCGCATCAAAGTCAACATCATTGAGCAGGACGGGCAATATCGTCGTTTCGGCATCTTCGTCTAGCCGATATGTGTCATCGTAGGCAAGAGGCGGGTTTTGGTTGAGCCACAGCTTGTTTGTCTCTGTGAAGGCATAACTCGCAACAAAGCTATCCAAATCGCCATCGCCATCCGCATCCGCAAGCCCTACGCTGTGGCTGGGGAGCAGACCAAGCCGCTGTCCGCTGTCATCAAATGTGCCCGTGCCGTCGTTGAGGTTGATCCACACCGTATCCGGCTGTGACACACTGGAGTAGTTTGCGTCGAAGGCGTCTAGGTCATGGTCGTGGTCGAGGTCGCCCAATGCCACCGACCGCGTCCCAAAGGCTCCAATCGTCTGGCCGCTATCGATGAAACGCCCATCGCCATCGTTGAGCCAGACGGTGTTGGGATGGTCTTCGTGGTTGGCGACGAAGGCATCAAGGTCGCCATCGCGGTCTACATCGCCCAAGGCCACGTAATAGCTCGTCTCGCCGCCAAGCCGCTGCCAGCTATCGGTAAAGTTCCCGTGCCCGTCGTTGAACCAGACGGTATTTGGCTCACTGTCGCCATTTACAACGAAGGCATCAAGGTCGCCATCGCCATCAAGGTCACCCAATGCGGTGCCGAGCGATGTCTCGCCAGAGAGGCCAAAAGAACCCAATCGCTGCATGCTGTCGGTAAAGATCCCCGTCCCGTCATTGAGCCAGACGACGTTGGGCTGCTTGGAGCTGTTGACGATAAACGCATCCACATCCCCATCGCCGTCAAGGTCGCCCACATCCACCCCTTGCGACGGCATCGTATCGCTGTAGGTGGTGGGGCTATGGAAAGTGCCATCGCCATTATTCAGCCAGACGGCGTTGGCCTCATTATAGTTCGTTACGAAGACATCAAGGAAGGTATCGCCATTGAAATCGCCCAATGCCACCGCCGTACTGCGGTCTTTCCCCAACGATTGCCCACTATCGGCGTATGTACCTTGCCCATCGTTCAGCCAGATCGTGTTGGGGGAGCCGCCGGTATCGTAGTTGGCAAAGAACACATCGCTATCGCCATCGTGGTCGAGATCGCCCACTGCCAGCGCTACGGTAAATAAAAAGCCCAGCTCTTGCCCGCTATCGGCGAAAAACCCCGTCCCGCGCTCGACCGCGGCCCGAAATTGCCAGACGTGGTTGCCCTGCGAGATGGTATTTGTGGCCTCAAGCCCGTCGTGGATGCTGACCACTACCTCCTCACCGATGGGGAAGGCGCGCGGCAGGGTGAGCAGAATCGTGTTTCCTGTCACGGCGGCGGTGTAGGTATATTGGCCACTCTGCTTGCCAAACACGGTCAGCGTCTTCTGAGAGATGCTTGACGGCTCTATCTCGTAGTTGAAGGTGGCAGATATCGTGGCGGTACCCGTAAGTGGCACCACGACGGTGTCATTGCGGGGCGGGTTGGTGGCGATAACCGTAAGTGGGTTCATATTGAGCCACACCGCGTCCGGCTCATTGTTGCCGTGCGCCGTGAAGAGATCAAGGTCGCCATCGCTGTCCATATCGCCCACCGCCAGGTCAAGACTGGACGCGGTGCCAGGCCGATATCCCCAATAGGAAGCATCAGAGGTGAATGTCCCCGCCCCGTCGTTGAGCCACACCTCATCAGGTTGGCCGTCGTTGGCGAAGAGGATATCAAGGTCGCCATCCGTGTCGATGTCAGCCGTCGCGACGGCTTTGGTCGGTGTCTTTTCGCCGATAGGAGTGCTGTTTATCAGGCCGCCAGCACCATTATTAAAGTAAATTGTGTTGATGGCACCATCATTTGCAAAAACCGCGTCCAGATGGCCATCGCCGTCAAAATCGCCCAACGCCACGCCAACACTATGCTGGTTGAGGAGGGGGGTGCCTGGGTTGGAGAATAATCCGCCGTCATTCAGCCATATAAGGTCGGGGTCGCCCGCATTGACGGTCACCGCATCGAGATCAAAATCGTTATCAAGGTCTCCAAGCGCCACATCCACCGTACGGGAAACGCCCAACGATTGGTCAGTGACCGTAAATGTACCACTGCCATCGTTGAAGTAGACCATATTTGGGTCATCATTACCCACAAACGCATCCAAATCAAGGTCGTTGTCAAGGTCTCCTAGCGCCACACAAAGCGATCTTGTCACCCCCAATGTCTGCGCAGTGTCAACGAAGGTGATATCACCATAGACGCTGTCATTACGCCACACGCTATTTGCCCCATCGCGGACAGCAAAAACGTCTAAATCAGTGTCGTCATCAAGGTCACCAAGCGCAATATCGCTCTGTGAGCCTCCAAACGACTTCCCGCTATCCTTAAACACCATGCTCGTGGTCATAATGTCGTTGCGCTTGCTGACCCACACCCGATTTTCACTATCTTCGACGACAATCGCATCCACATCGCCATCAAAATCGAGATCGCCAACCACCACACGATGGGTTGTCGTGCTGCCTATCGATGCAAGGCTATCGGTGAATATGCCTGTACCAGTACTACTCACGGGTTTGGTTGCATAGCCAGTTGCATAGTCAATTGTGGAGGTGGTGGCATTGAGGGGCGGGTTGGAGGATAGAGAGGTCGATAGAGAGGTCGATATGGCGGGAGCCGCCCGCACCCGCGTCGCAGCCACCCAACAAAACCCAAGCAAGAGCACGGTCGTCAGGAGTACGCTCGTGAGAAGTGCTCTCCGTTGCGCCGTGCGGACGCGAATAGGCCCATTCGGAGCCGTTGGAGTATGCTGAACGGTTGGAGCCGTTGGAGCCATAGAATATCTCCCCCTTTTGTGGATTGGAGTGCGTGGAAATGAAGGTATCATTGAATCATTGGATACGTAGGCAAGGCGGTCGAGGTGCAAGGCCGGGTTATGGAGGTGTGGCTCTCCACTCTCACCCCGACTCTGGCTGTGGCAGCAAGTCTTTGGCATTATACCGATCCATCGCGGCAGTGATACCGTCGGTCAGGAGGAGGTCAACGGCGTCGGTGGTATGCTCAACAAGGGCGGGAATGTGCTCTTGCTCCTCCTGCGTGAAGCGGCTCAACACGTAGGCCGCCGCATCCCAGCCGGACGGAGGTGCGCCAATGCCGACGCGCAGCCGGTTGAAGGCTTGGGTGCCAAGCAGCTGCACAATCGATTTCATCCCGTTGTGGGTGCCGGGGCTACCCCGCCGCCGCAGCCGTATCTTGCCAAGTGACACATCCATATCATCATAGATCACGAGCAATTCATCTTTGGGGTCGATTTTGTACCAATTGGCAAGCCCAACCACCGCCTGCCCACTCAAGTTCATATAGGTAAATGGCTTGGCGAGCACCACCCGCTCGCCGCGGATGTTTCCCTCTGCGATGCGGGCCTTGGAGCGCTTCTTGTCGAAGGCAAGCCCGTGGCGTTGGGCAAGCGCTTTGACGCACGCAAAGCCAATATTATGCCGTGTCTGATCATACTTCTCGCCTGGGTTGCCCAGGCCAACAATCAACCACACACTATCCTCTTTCTTCAAACACTATACTTATCCTCTATTTCGGTGTTGCTCTTCCCATCCAGTTGCGTCGGACATTCAGTGGGAGCCGCCAAATCTTGCACATATTGGAAAATTGACAGGGGATTCTTTTTGCCCTTGACAGAGACGGTCTGATCAAAGCGAAACACACTCTGATCTTTCAACCGCAGGTAGGTCGCTTCGGAGATGGCAATCGAATTGGGGTGGGCGATGGTCTGGATGCGGGCGGCCGTATTCACCGCGTCGCCAATCACCGTCAAATCGCGCCGTTCCAGCGTCCCGATATCGCCCTGTATCACGTTCCCGCTGTTGATACCAATGCGGATCTTAATCTCTTCTTCCTCCTCCTCCCGCCGAATGATGTTGAGGCTCTCAAGCGCCTCAAGAATGCGCTCCGACGCTCTGATTGCATCGTTCGCATCGATGAACGTCGCCATCACGGCATCGCCAATAAACTTGTCGATATCGCCGTGGCACTCGCGGCTAATCACCTCGCAAATGCTGAAGACGTGGTTGAGCATTTGGGCGATCTTCTCTGGCGGGCGGTGTTCGGAGTAGGTCGTGAAGCCAACAATGTCGAGGTAGAGGATGGTTAGGTCGCGGATGCGGGCTTGACCCTCTTTATTGCTCTGAACCTGCTGCATCACCTCTTCAAAGGTCTGCGTTGAGACATACTTGCGTATCAGCTTCTGGAACTTCTCTTGCAAGAGCCGAAGCTCTTCTTGCTCGGTGATATCGCGGAAGACCTCAATCGCCGCAATAATCGCACCCGACTCGTCGCGGATGGGAGCGGCGTGCGTCATCACGGGGAAGCGCTTGCCCGACTTGTGGAGGGGGTAGACTTTCTCACTAACATGTTGGCCACTCTGGATCGTCTGGACGAGGGGGCAGTGCGACTTGCACATCAAGACCCCTTCTTCGTTCATATGATTGAGGACACTGGCATAACACCGTGTCCCCACTACTTCTTCCGCACTATAGCCGGTAATTTCCTCCGCACCTTTGTTCCAGTAGAGAATTTGCCGCCGCGTATCGACAATATATACGCCATCAAACAAGCAGTCTAAGACGTAACTGAGCGTGGTGTCACGGCGACGGAGCGTCTCCGCGGTAAGCATGTCGTCTGTTGTCATGGTGCTGCTCTCCAACATGTTGCTATGTGGTTTGATACGTGGTTTCTACGTGAGTCCCAACGTCTCGTCAAAGTCAAACATGAGGTTCATATTCTGCACCGCCTGCCCCGACGCGCCTTTGAGCAGATTATCCTCTGCAGAGACGATAATCAGCCGTCCTGTGTCCTGCTGCACCAACTGCAACCCAATGGCACAATCGTTGGTATTGACCACATGGCGTAGTTCGGGCAGCTTGCCATCAGGCAGGAGATGCACGAATGGCTCGTGATCATAAACGCGGAATGCCTCCCGAATCGTTGACATGGAGGTGCCAGGCTGGAGAGTTACATACATGGTTGAGAGGATACCACGGATAACCGGCAGCATATGCGGGGAAAAGATGATATCAAGCCCCGTCTCCTGCTCCATCTCGGAGATGTGGCGATGCGTGCGGCCAATATTATACGCGCTAAAGTTTTCGTGCGACTCGCAGAAGTGCGTCCGCAGCGAGAGCGACCGCCCCGCGCCAGATATCCCCGTCTTGCTGTCAACAATCACGGTCGTATCGGCAACCAACCCGGCCTTCACCAGCGGGTGGAGCGCTAAGATAACACCCGTCGGGAAGCACCCCGGATTGGCCACAAGCCGGGCGTTGCTGATCTGTTCACGGTGCAGCTCTGGCAAGCCGTAGACCGCTTGCTCAAGTAGGGCAGGTTGCGGATGTTCGCGGCCATACCAACGCGGGTAGTCGGCAGGGTTGCGGAGGCGGAAATCAGCACTCAGGTCTATCACCCGCACCCCGACATCCAACACTTGCTGCGCGATGGCGGCAGAGGCTCCGTGCGGCAAGCAGCAAAACACCACATCGACCATTGAGGGGTCGGCCTCTTCGGCATCAATGATCGGCACATCAATGCGCGTCGGAAAGACATCGCTCATATTTTTGCCCGCGGCAGAGCGGGCAGTCGCAAAGATGATCTGGGCTTGGGGGTGGTTGTCCAAGATGCGGATAAGCTCAAATCCGGTATACCCCGTCGCCCCGTAGATACCAACTTCGATCATCGTCGGCCTCTTTTCTGGTCTTGCTCATCACGGCTGCGGAAGACAATACTGATCGGCGTACCCACAAAGTGGTATTCTTCCCGAATACGGTTCTCCAAATAGCGCCCGTATGACCAATGCACCATATCTTTATCGTTGGTGAAGAAGAGAAAGACAGGCGGGTTGACTTGTGGTTGCGTGGCATAGTAGATACGGAGGTGCGCCCCCTTCTTGACTGATGTCGGCGGGTGTTTGAGCACGGCACTTCGCAGCATCTCGTTGAGTTTGCTTGTCGATATGCGCTTGTTGCGCTCTTCCCATACTTCAACGACGGTGGAGAAGATTTTGTGAGTGCGTTGGCCAGTCAGCGCGGAAATAGCGAGCATTGGGGCGTAGGACAGGAAGTGAAAATCGGTGCGCATCTCATGCATGAACGTGTCGAAGGTATAGGTGTCCTTCTCCACCGCGTCCCACTTATTCACCAAGAGAATAACGCTCTTCTTGGCGTCGATAATCATCCCCGCCACGTGCGTATCTTGCGACGTAATGCCTTCCTGAGCGTCGATAAGGAGCAAGGCAACATCGCAGCGCTCAATGGCACGGAGTGTCCGCATCACGCTATATTTCTCAACCCCTTGCTGGATCTTCCCCGCCCGCCGCACGCCGGCGGTGTCTATGAGGGTGAAGGCGGTACCATCGCGCACAATCGTGGTGTCGATTGAGTCACGGGTGGTGCCGGGAATAGTACTCACGATGCTGCGCTCTTTGCCGATGAGGCGGTTGAGGAGGCTTGATTTGCCGACGTTGGGCCGCCCGACTATCGCCACCCGTATCGTCTCGTCGATCTCTGGCTCTTCCTCAGCTTCTGGCAGCGCCTCAACCACCCGATCAAGCACATCGCCCGTCCCCAAGCTGTGGTAGGCGCTCATCGGAATGGGTTCTGTGAGATTGAGCGCATAAAACTCAACCGCGTCAAGGTGTCGCTCTCTGTTATCAGACTTGTTGACGGCGAGGACGACGGGCTTGTGGGTGGTGCGCAGCATCCCCGCCACATCCATATCCGCCGCCGTGACGCCATCGGTGCTATCGACGAGGAAGAGGATGACATCGGCTTCGGCAATGGCGATGCGAACATGCTCAATGGTTGAGCGCATCATCTCGGTGGTGGGCATGGTGGGGTCGCCCTCTTCGGAGAGGATCCCCGCCGTATCAACAACCGTAAACTCGCGTCCATTCCATTCGGTGGTGCCGTAGAGCCGGTCGCGGGTGGTGCCTGGGTTGCCTTCTACAATCGCGTGCCGCTCTCCGATGAGGCGGTTAAAAAAGGTCGATTTGCCGACGTTGGGTCGGCCTACTATCGCTACAATTGGTCGTGCCATGCATGTCCTTCGGGTATTTCGGGTATGAGGTTGTGTATCTCAAATGTGTGTCTTCAAAACGGTGTTATTGGTGGGTCTCTGTCTCGTTCGCGTCGCCATGTCCTTCGTCAGTTTTGGAGGGAGAAGCGGCTGGCGATGGTGCTGCCGATGGAGTAGGCGACCAGCTATCGGCCAGAAGCGGCCAGGCTTTGCGGATGTAGTCTACCCCCGACGCAATCGTCCAAATGACTGCCAATGCCATCGCAAAGGGCCACAGGTTGACAAACCCAACGAGGAGTGGGTCGGTGTAGGGGCTATTGGGAGTTTCGGTACTCGCCGCCAGCAAGCGCCAAACAAGCGCGGCAATCGTGATGACCAGTTTTTGCTTGCCAAGCTGGCCCGCCGAAATGACTTCGCCCTCCGACGCCGCGAATGAGCGTAGCCCAGATACAATAAACTCGCGAACGATGATGATAAGCGCAATCCACCCGGAAAGCAGCCCTTGCTGCACCATAGGGACGAGCACACCAGTCACCACAACCTTATCACTGATAGTATCAAGAAAGATTCCAAGCGATGATACGACGTTGAGCCGCCGTGCAAGGTAACCATCCAACATGTCAGTCACGATGATGAGGATGAGGAGTAGCGTCGCCCAAAGGTAGATCCGCGGTTGCCCCAGCAAGATCAGCCACATTAAAAAAGGTGTGGCAAGTATACGAAAGACCCCGAGCAGATTCGGGATACTGTGTCGGTGAAACATATGAGGCTCTTCCTTAAACCTGGCGTCATCCAAAGTGTGTTTGTCTTCGTATCGCCCGTCTGCGATGGTGGATTTTGCAACATGATTATAATAGCACAAGAGCATGGTTGTTACAACCAGAAGAGGGAGGTTCCCTTGGCAAGAGTGGGGAGGAATGGGCGGGATGGTTCGATGCGTATCGCACAAGGTGGCGAGCCATTATACCATCTCCCAAGGAGTGTGGAATTGCATTGTTGGTATCCTTGTGCTATTATCGTTGCCACTGTTTTTCTGAACACACAAAAGAACACACGTTGTAAGAACAAGTTAAATGAGTTGAAACGACTTGCTGAAGGAGCATTGGGCTACCGTGCAAAACAAAGAAATCACGTCGCTTGCCTTGATTATGCTACTCACCGGAGTGGCGTTGTGGGTCATTTTTGCTCCCGACAACACGTTTTTTGGGCGCGATGTCCACACTCGTCTTGGCCTCGACCTGCAAGGTGGGGTACAAGTCTTGTTGCGCTCTGGTGAAGAGGGCGAAGTCTCTCGTGAACAGATGCGCACCGCTGCAGGCGTGATAGAGCGCCGTGTCAACGCTTTGGGTGTGGGCGAAACGGTCGTACAGCTATCGGGCAACGACCGTATTATCGTAGAGCTTCCTGGAGTTGAGAACCCGGATCAGGCCGTGGAGACGATACGCGGCACGGGGCGGCTCGAATTTATCGACCCGCAGGGAGACCAACTCATAGAGGGGCAGGTTGTTCGCACCACGGGCCAACCCAATCCCTCTGCTCTGCGAGAGCAAGAGAGAATAACGACTGCCATTGATGCACTTGCCCCCCCCACCTCAGGCGATACTACAAACGATACCACGAATAGCACCATCTATCCGAGCATCACCGACGGGAAAGATCTAGACACCGACTCGGTTCAGCCTACCTTTTCCCAATCGGGAGTGGGGGCAAACGAGCCTGCAGTCTCTTTCTCCTTTACCAACGAATCAGCGAAAAACCTCGCCACGTTTACTGCTAATAACGTCGGCAACCCGATGTGTATCGTTCTTGACAGCCGGGTGGTGAGTTGTCCCATCATACAATCTGCCCTCACCGACGGTGGCGGGGTGATTACCTCCAGAAGCATTGAAGACCGCGACCGCATCTACAACCAACTGAAGTTTGGAGCGTTGCCGGTGCCATTGCAGGTCGAGACGAAACGTACCGTATCGGCCACGCTCGGCCAAGATTCGGTCGAGGCGAGCATGATTGCGGGGACGGTCGGTCTGACCGTAGTAGCGCTCTTTATGATCTTCTATTACCGCTTGCCAGGGTTCCTTGCGGTGGTTGCTCTGCTCATCTACACCGCCCTCAGTTTTGCGCTCTACCGACTGATCCCCATTACCCTTACACTGGCAGGGATTGCCGGATTTGTGCTCTCGATTGGGTTGGCGGTGGATGCGAATGTGCTGATTTTTGCCCGTCTTCGAGAGGAATTGCGCAAGAAGCGCAGCCTGCAGAATGCGGTGGAAATGGGGTTCAAGGAAGCATGGCCTGCTATCCGCGATTCGAGCGTCTCGACGCTTATCACCAGCACCATCCTCTTTATGTTTGGCAATAGCTTTGGCGTGAGCATCATCAAGGGGTTTGCCCTAACGCTTGGGCTTGGGATCTTGCTCAGCCTCTTTACGGCGATTGTTATCACTCGCACGCTATTGCAGATCATCGTGACGTTTGACTTCGCCAAAAATCTGTGGTTTTTCGATGTTGATGTGCCCAAGCCCACCACTCCCGAACCACAGCAGAGCTAACGGCTCATAACCTGGATATGCTGTCATGTCGCAGCTATAGGGGCTATATAGACTGGGTGTCAACCCGAGAAGCCCAAGCCCTTCAGGGTTTTGGGAATAGTCACAAGGAATTGCACTTTTATGGAGAACCTTGTTCGTCGCCGATATTGGTGGTTGGGGCTTTCTCTGATAATTATTCTCCCCGGCCTCTATTTTCTCTTCCTTCATCCGCTCATCACCACCGGCTCGCTGCAGTTGGGGCTTCGAACAAGCATCGACTTTAGCGGCGGCGCGATGTGGGAGTTTCACTTTCCAGAGCTTGAACAGGACAACCTGAGTACGACCACCATCAAAGGGGTCTTTGAAGAACACGGCTTTGAGCACGCGCTCGTCCAAATCTCTCAAATCTCCATCGGCGATGAGACCATCACGGCGGCAATTGTCCGCTCGCGCGCGCTCAGTGCCACCGATACGAAAGAGGAGCAAGACGCAGTTGAGGCAGGACTCAAGGATCAGCTTGGCACCACCGTGCGGCTCGAACAGCTGGAGACTGTCGGCCCGACGGTGAGCGCCGAATCGACCCGCAGTGCTATCATTGCGGTGATTGGCGCATCGGTCGCTATCTTGCTCTACCTGACGTGGGCCTTCAAAGACGCTCCCAACCCCATTCGCTATGGGACATGCGCTATCTTGGCGATGCTCCACGACCTGCTTCTCGTCCTCGGTATTGCCGCGATATTGGGTGTGTTCTTTGGGGTGGAGGTGGATGCGCTCTTCCTGACCGCCATCCTGACGGTTATCAGCTTCTCTGTCCACGATACTATCGTCGTGTTTGACCGTATCCGCGAAAACCTGCACCACCGCAAGACAAGCGAATCCTTTGATGAGGTTGTGAACCATAGTATTGTGCAGACGCTCCCGCGCTCCATCAATACGCAACTCACCACGTTCTTCACCCTCACAGCGCTTTTGCTCTTTGGTGGGCAATCGATCCGCAATTTCATCTTGATTATGCTGATTGGGCTGGTGAGTGGTACCTACTCTTCCATCTTCAACGCCGCCCAAATTTTGGTCATTTGGGAGCATCAAGAGTGGAAACACTGGTTTAAGAAGGGGAAAGATACCGGCCACGCAGCCACAACGTGAAATTTCCGATATCTCCCCAGCGGTATTAAGGAGAGGGGCGTGATATGAGACCAATCATTACGCTCACAACCGATTTCGGAACTCGTGATAGCTATGTGGGTGTCATGAAAGGGGTCATCGCAACGATTTGCCCCGACGCCCACATCATTGATATTACCCATGAAATCCCGCCGCAAGACCTCAATGCTACCCTCTTCACGCTAGAGACATTCCTGCCCTACTTCCCAACTGGTACCATTCATGTGGTCGTGGTTGACCCGGGAGTGGGCAGTGCGCGGCGGCCAATTGGCCTCAAAACCCCCGAAGCAACATTCATTGGCCCGGACAATGGCATCTTCGGCGATGTGTGGAATGCGGCTCGCACCCGCTTTTCGCCAAATAAGGTGCGCGTGGTAGAGCTGAATGAACGTCGGTTTTGGCGGCCAATGGCTGGCCATATAAGCCATACCTTCCACGGGCGCGATATCTTCTCGCCCGTCGCCGCTCACCTCGCACAGGGGGTACCATTTGAGGCCATCGGCACCCCACTGGATGCCATTATTACTATGCCGACGTTTCAGCCTGAGTGGCACGGAAACACAACACTTGTTGGCCAGGTGATAGCCATTGACCACTTCGGCAATGCCATTACCAACCTCACTGCTGAGCACCTCAAGCAGCTTGGGCCGCTCAATGAGATTGCTATCTCGGTTGTATCGCCCACGCTCTCCACATCTCCCGCCTCGCTCCCTATCAGCCAGACCTATGCAGATGTCGCGGCGGGCGAACCGCTTGCGCTTATCGGGAGCACGCCACGGTTGGAGATTGCGGTATGTAACGGAAACGCTGCATCGTCGTTTCATCTCTCAATAGGCACATCTATCAAGGCAGAACGTGTAGCATCCACACCGTCTGATTCTTGATGTACCCCCTGCCTCGCGATAGGAAACAGAACCATAGCACAGAGACATACACACGGGGTGTTAGCAATAACACCCTGCTCTTCGATCGTTGATTTGTCTATTTGGCCCTTGGAGAAAGGACACCGTAAGAAGCGTATGAAACACATTCTTTCACGGACTGGCTTCGCCATCACTCTTTTGGCGTTGTTGGGATTGATTGTCGTGGGTTCAACATCGATCTATGCTCAACAAATGCCGTCCAACTCGTCGGATGTCTCTTCCATTCCTCTCTCGTTGGCCACCTTGCAACGGCAAGCGCAAGAGAGAGGGACTGTTCGGGTGATTGTCGGCCTGGCCACCCCTACCCAACCAGAGGGGTTGCTCACGCCGAGCCGGGCAACAGCCCAACGGGCGACCATTGCCAAAGCTCAAGACACGCTCCTCAACCGGCTCTTGGCGCACCAACCTACAGTCAATGCGCGCTACGAGACTATTCCCGCGCTTGGCCTCACCGTTGACGAGGCGGGGCTGCAAGCGCTTGCCAACGACCCGGATGTAGAGCGGGTGGCGGAGGACAAGCTCAACAAGCCGCTGCTCGATAAGAGTACGGTGCTTATCGGCGCGGATAAGGTATGGGAGAGTGGGTTTACCGGCAAAGGGCAAGCAGTTGCCATTCTAGACACCGGCGTAGACAAAACCCACCCCTTCCTGAAGGACAAAGTCATTGCAGAGGGGTGTTTTTCGACCACTGACGCAAACCAAGGCACAACCAGCGTCTGCCCCGAGGGTGTCTCAGAATCGACCGCCCCAGGGTCTGGGATTGATTGTGGTAGCGTAACTGGGTGTGACCACGGAACGCACGTCGCGGGCATTGCCGCGGGCAAGGGCGACAGTTTTTCTGGCGTCGCCAAAGAAGCCAATATCGTTGCCGTGCAGGTCTTCACTCGGTTTGGTGAGGGCGATAGCTCAGCTATCTCAGCCTACGACTCCGACATCATCAAGGGGCTTGAATACGTCTACCAATTGAGCCAAAGCATGCCCATCGCCTCTGCCAACATGAGCCTTGGGAATGGTTCTTACGAGAAGAGCTGTGACACAGAAGGTTCAGGGGTTTTCTTCCACCAGATCGTCGAGAACCTGAGAGGGCAAGAGGTTGCCGTGATTGCGGCGTCGGGGAATGAGCATTACCTCAATACCATCTCTTCCCCAGCTTGTGTCTCCAACATCATCAGCGTTGGCTCGGTGGATGAAGATGATACAGTCAGCTCTTTCTCTAACTCCGCCGACATTCTCGATCTCCTGGCCCCGGGCGGGCTAATCAACTCATCTGTCCCGGGTGGCGAGTTCAAGAGCTGGGATGGTACGTCGATGGCCGCCCCGCAAGTCGCGGGTGCGTGGGCGCTGCTGTTGGAGGCTGCTCCTCAGACATCGGTGCAAGAGATGCTTACGGTATTGAAGAATACGGGAACGTTGGTGAAGGATGACCGTACGGGGAGTGATGGAACCGTCACCAACCGCGTCAAGCCGCGCATCCAGCTTGACAAGGCTCTTTCTCAATTTGACCAAACGTTAACGCCCAAGAGTCAAGAGCAGTTTGCAAAGGTGGGGGCGACCATCGCCTACTCCCTGACGCTCTACAACAGCAATGCTACGTCTGATACGTTCCGGCTGGCGATGCAAGACTACACCTGGCCCACTTCTATGACCATCTCCGCCTACCAAGACATCTATAGCGACGATACGAGTGTTACGCTTGCGCCCAATGGCAAAGAGAAGGTGACCATCACCGTGACTGTACCGCTCACTGCCACCAGCGGCCACAGCGATACGGTCAAGGTCACGGCCCAGCCCAGCAGCGACACCACCAAGGAATCGCAGGCCACCATCACGACCTACGCCTATAAGCAAGGGGATCAGGAAGTTGCTATCGGGCCAGCGTCAAGTAGCAAACAGGCCATGACCTATGCCCAGCCAATCACCTACTCACTGACAGTTACCAACACTGGCGAAGTGCGCGATGCGTATACGCTCAAGCTGACGGGGAATAAGTGGAAGACCTCAATTCCGCTTAGCGTGAAAGACCTTGATCCGCAGCAGTCGGCAGAAATCACCTTGATCGTCCTTGTCCCGCCAAGTGGCATCAGCGACGGAGAGAGCGACACCGCGACGGTGACGGTTGCTTCCAAAACAGACCCCACCAAGACCGCCAAGGCGACAGTGCAAACCACCTTTATGCCAGTGCGTGCGTTTATGTGGGGGATAAGCAGCTCAGTTTTGACTGCCACCGCGAAGAGTAGTGTTGCCGCCGCTAACTACCTGTGGAATGTTGGCTCTACGATTGACCAGGCCAAGATTACTATCGAGGCCACGTGGCCGACCACCATTACGAGCGAGGCCTACCCGGGCAGTGTGTATGATAAAGAGGTCACGACCCCGCCCATGTTCCCAATGTGGACTCGTCCCGTCTCCTACCCTGTCAATATTGCCGTGACACCGCCTGCAGACGCAAAGGATGGTGAGAGTGACACGGCAACTATCAGGGCAGCGTCGCTGAATAACCCGGACAGGTTTGTTGATTACACCATCACGACGGTGGTGAGCGCGACAGATATAACCCCGCCGCCGCCCACCGAATCGCCAATCGAAGACAACCTGGCAAGCGAAGACCCTGATACGGTTAAGCTTGATGTCGGCGGCAAGATGACCCCGATTGGCTCAAAGGCAAAATACCGCCTGACGCTCACGAATACCGGCACCCAAGCAGAGACCTTCACCGTCAGCGGCTATGGCAACCAATGGCCAACCTCGGTGACAGCGGCAACCACGGCCACCGCCACCTTGGCCAATGTCACGCCATACGATGTTACCCTGAACAAGGATGAAAGCTCTGCGTTCGACATTGCGGTAGATGTGCCAAGTACGGCGGCGGTTGGCAGCACCGATACGGTGACGATGACCGTGGCGGTGAAGAATAGCACAAGTGGCAAGCAGGCAGAATTGCCTATCACCACGACGGCAGATAGCATCTACCTCTATCTACCGCTCATCAGCCAATAACATAACCTCATAGTTGGGGGAAAATAGTTCCCCATTCTGGGCCACCCAATGGTATGATACATATGGGTGGCCTTAATTTTGTGTCTCCCCTTGATACACCAACCCTTGCACAACAAAGGATCGTAGAGATGTCGCACCAAATCCTCAACCGTATCACTTATGTTCTCCCCATCTTGGTTCTCCTCCTTGTGGCGGGCCTCACAGTGGGAAACACAGCGGAAACAACAGCACAAGAACCAACACCATCGCCAGCACAAGAAGAAGAACGAGAAGCACTATCAGAGGCTGAGCGTGCTCTCTATGCAGCCGCCGAAACATGGGGGAAAGCGCGGGTGATTGTTCTGCTCAATGTCCCCACTCAACCGGAGTCATTGCTCTCCACCGCCGCACAGCGCCAGCAGCGTGACCGCATCCAGCAGATGCAGGAAGACGTTCTTCATCGGCTCGACCAGCTCGACCAGCTCGACCAGCTCAATCAGGAGGGCCAGGAGAACCAATCTGCCGGTCTTCAGTCCAAGTCCTATCGCCTCAACGCCCGCTATGAGGTTATCCCTGGCCTTGCCCTGAGCGTTGATACTGAGGCACTGGATCTACTGCTGCAAGACCCCGATATAGCCGCCGTGGGCGAAGATGAACTCCATCGCCCGACGTTGAGCCAGAGCATCCCCCATATCGGGGTGGACAAGGTGTGGCAGAGCGGTATCACTGGCAAAGGGCAAGCGGTGGCTATTCTTGATACTGGCGTGGATAAAACACATCCCTTTCTGAAGGGAAAAATCATCTCAGAAGCGTGCTATTCAAGCAATGACCCCGATTATGGCATCTCAAGTGTCTGTCCGGGAGGGGTGACAGAATCGACGGCTGCGGGGGCGGGAATGCCATGTGCTGTCGAAGGGTGCAACCACGGCACGCACGTGGCGGGCATCGCCGCGGGCACGAGCGATAGTTTTTCTGGCGTCGCCAAAGAAGCAAATATTATCGCTATCCAAGTCTTTGCACGTGTCGAAAACGCAGATTTATGCGGAGATGAGGATCCTTGTTCTCTCGCAAGCACGTCCGACATCCTCAAAGGGTTGGAGCGCGTCTATGGGATACGAAACAACTATACCATCGCCTCGGCCAATATGAGCTTGGGCGGCGGGCTATATGATTCTGTCTGCGATACCACAGCTGCAGGCCTTCAATACTACCCTATCGCCGAAAACCTCAAAAAAAGCGGCATCGCTACGATAGCTGCTTCTGGCAATAACTATTCGAAGGATAGTATGAGTTCTCCTGCTTGTGTATCAAACATTATCAGCGTGGGTTCTGCGAGCAATAATGATGTGGTGAGTGGGTTCTCCAACTCGATCTCCTTCCTCGATCTCCTTGCCCCGGGGGAGCAGATCTATTCCTCTATTCCTGGTGGCGGGTTTGATACGATGGGAGGCACATCAATGGCCACGCCCCACGTTGCAGGGATATGGGCGCTTGCGCACCAGAAAGACCCAACGATATCGGTTGAAGATGTGCTAAATGGCCTCAAAGAGACGGGCGTGATGGTCACCGACTCAGAGAATGGGGTAACAACGGCGCGGGTGCAGGTCGATGCATTCATAGAGAGTATTGGTGGTATCCTCCCGCCCAGCGCGCCCAACCCGCCCACGAACCTCACCCTGACAGCACTCTCGGAGAGGAGTGTTGGGGTGTCGTGGAGCGACCAGAGCGATAATGAGACGGGGTTCCGGGTTGAGCGCTCGATTGGCGATGGCAATTGGCAGCAGATTAACCTCCCCGCCGACACGACCAGCTACCAAGATACCATCCTTTCCTGCGAAACGCTCTACTACTACCGTGTTCAGGCCTTCAACGACGGTGGTGAGTCTGCGTTTGCTGGCCCGGAAACTATTATGACAGGCTCATGTGCTCAACCGGCAACGATTATTGGTTCGGTGACATTGCAGGGGCGGCCTGAGAAGCCCGATGCGTCGTGGGTCGTGCCGCTCAATGTGGTCGTGACACAACCCAACTCCACGCTTGCCCTCTATACCTACACCCCTACCACAGATGAGAACGGCACATTCAGCGTTGGGACGATTGATACCGGCAATTACGATGTGTATGTCAAGGCGGCCAATACCCTTGAGGCAAAGAGGTCAATTTCGCTGCAGGAAGGGGAAAATACGGTCGATTTTGGCATACTCTCTGCGGGGGATGTCAATAGTGATGGCAAAATCTCTTACACTGACTACACGAGCCTTGTTGCCTCCTACGCCACCAAGAGCGGCGATGAACACTATGATGTCAATGCGGATGTCAATGATGATCTACAAGTGTCGTTGGTCGATTTCTCGCTTATCTCAAGCAATTATGAGATATCGGGGACAATGAGCCACGTAGCAGCCGATCAACCAGCGCACACAACACAAACAGGGTCGGTTGAGATGCAGCTTGAGCCATCGGCCACCACCGTCGGCGTTGAGGAGCCGGTTGATGTGACCATCAAGTTGGTCGCAAGCAGCATATTCCAGTTGATAGACAGTAGTTCGGCCTTCCTGGCCTTCGATCCGCAGATATTTGAGGTCGAGTCTATCACCCCCAATACCGCTCTCGAACGCCGACTTGCCGAATCGTATGATAACGAGCAAGGGTGGGTGCATATTGCTCGCGGGACATTGGGGTTCCCGCAAATACCCACAACCCTCGCGACAGTGCACTTCCGCACCAAGGCCGCCAAAGATGGGACGAAAATCAAGCTCAGTACGACACGTCTCTCCCCCGCCACCAGCAATATTGCGGTTGATGGCAGCGAGGTGTTGAGCGGTTCGCTTGATACAGCGGTTGATGTGCAGGAGCAGGGGATATTGCGCTTCACCCCGAAGGCAACCACGTGGGCCAGAGAGGCGGGTGAGCCGGTGACCTATACGCTTGAGCTAATCAACACCAGCACATTAAGCACGACGCTCGTCAATCTACGGCTCTACGACTCCACGTGGCCTACCTCTATGCAGGTCGAATCCTACCCGCAGTCGGTCTACTCTGACACAACGGTGGTGAACATGCTCCCCGGCCAACGCGAACAGATAGAGCTTCGCACGCACGTGCCGGACTATGCACAAGCCGGAACAAGCTACCTCGCCACGTTGGAGGCGGAGCCGCAGGAGCATACCGAGAGTATGGCCCTGGCAACATTCCACATTGCTGTGCTTGACCTTGATCTTGACGAACCCGAGACGGTGGCGGTATCGGAGCCTGCTCAACGTGTCAACGCTGGTGAAGTCGCCAAACATTCCATTACCATCACGAATACGGGCAGTAGTAACGAGCAATTTGTCGTTGATGTTGTCGAAAGCCGGTGGCTGACGACACTTTCCGGCATCTCACTGACGGGGGAGGCGGGGAATTCGCTTTCGCAGACGGTTGTAGGGCCTCTCACCCCCGGCGACCACGCCACAGTCACTGTGCAAGTCGATGTCCCATCCACCGCCAAACACTATGAGCAGGACGTGGCGACGGTTCAAGTGGCATTGCGGCGCATCCCCGATGAGCAAACGACCCTCTCTCTGAGCACCGTCAATGGCTCATCGACCGACACCGAGTTATTCTTGCCGCTCGTCCAACGCTGAGTAAGGGGCAGGGGTTGGTGGAGGAGAGAAGAAGGCTCATATAGGGGGGAATGGCCTACTCCTCTTGTGGCGGTAACCCTATGTGCTGGCGTACCCACGCTTCTTCTTCGGCGCGGGTCGTCAGCACCCCATCCAACCGCGCATCTCGCAACTCCCGCAAGAGATAGCCGATTTCCGGCCCGCGCGCCACTCCCAAGAGCTGCAATTGGTGGCCATCTAATGCCGGGGTGATGGGCCGTACTTCTTGGAGATAGCGCCGGATCGTGCGGCAGACCGATACCGGTTCGGTATAACACATCACCCGCAGGGCAGCAGTGCTAAAGGGGTGAAGCACTTTGTCAAGCAGGCTGTTGCGTAGGTCGGACAATGACAACCCCTTGACAAGCCGCTTGAGCTTGCCCACATTGCGCAGGAGTTTTACCATATCGCCCGGCAGCCGGTAGCGCATCGCAAAGGTCTCCCGCTCCTCCTCATTGAGGTGGTAGGTGAGAAGACCCGTCAGCACGGCGGGCTTGAGCGCAGGAGGGAGGTGTTCGTCTGCCAAGACCCGGCTACACCACTGTGTCATCTCCTCACTCCACCGCAGCGACGGGAACATGTGCCGGGTGATATCAAGCGCATCCGCCGCGCGCAATACCTCATCAGGACGGGGTTCCTCTAGCACGAGGCACAACTCAGTACGTATTCTATCCGGGCTTGTCACCTCGATCATATTCTTCTGGCAGCTTTGCCGCAGGAGGGCTTCCGTTTCGGGGGCAAAATGCATCCCCAAGCGCACTGCCTGCCGCAACCCGCGCACAATACGGGTGGGGTCGTCAAGGAAGCTCTGTTCATGGAGCACCCGCAATACCCCCGCCTCCAAGTCTTGCATGCCGCCAAGCGGGTCTAGGAAGCGCACTGGCTCATCTATATCTATCCCCCCAATCTCAAGCGCCATCGCATTGACCGTAAAATCACGTCGCCCTAGGTCTTGCTCTATCGCCGCAGGCTGGACGGTGGGGAGCGCGGCTGGATGGGCATAGTGTTCGGTGCGGGCAGCCGCAATGTCAAGAGTAATCGTATCTTTCGAATGAGCACCAAGCGAGAAGGCAGGCAGCTCGATGGTGGCCGTGCCAAAGTGGTGGTGGGTCGCGACGACACTCCCCCCGCCCATCGCCTTGATCATGTGGTGGGCAAAAGTCCCTGCCTTACCCTTCACGACGATATCAATATCATACGCGATGTCCTCTCCAATGAGCAGATCGCGCACCACCCCGCCTACAAGCCATAATCGTGTGTCCATCTGCCGCGCCACCGATGCCGCACACGAGAGAACCATCCGCAGTTCGGGGGCAAGATGGGAAAGGAGGGTTGTTGGGTCTTGTCTGATGATAAGGTTCATCGGTGTCTTCCTGAGATGTGTGGAATAATTCTCAAAGTGGTTTGTGTCAGGATACCACACTTCTGCACTCTTGCAGAACAGGAAGGGAGCAGGAAGTCAGCTACCCAGAGCTAAAGCACCTGGGCTTGTGCTCGCTCCTCCACCCGTC
>CAZGLO010000046.1:0-26135 GCA_964526735.1 uncultured Chloroflexaceae bacterium
GGCAGCCTCAAATCCAAGCGCTTCCGCGCTGCGCTTGATGATGCCTACCTTGCTCAGGTGTTGGGATGCTAAGATGCGATTGCCCTATAAATGGATATCTTCCCTCTTGACAAACCGCGCCGCACCTGGTATACTTTTCAAGGTACGCACGGGGCATTAGGAACGTGCGTTGTTGAAATGATCCCCGATAGCTCAATGGTAGAGCGGCTGACTGTTAATCAGTAGGTTCGTGGTTCGAGTCCACGTCGGGGAGCCAATAGCAGGCGGCTCTGGAGTTTTTTCCAGGGTCGCCAATTTGTTTTTGCGTACGATTTTGCTTATGTAGCGAGCAGCACAAGCCCACTCCGCCCCGGCACCTCGACCGATTTTATCATGCCCCCTTGCACGTGATACTCCTGATTCCCAAGTAGATTACGCAATGTGGTTGTTTCGAGGGGCATCACTCGAACGGGAATATCAAGGCGTTGGTTGGTGCTACTTGAGTTGATAACGATAATCAGACGTTCTTCCTCATTCCACCGGGCAAACGCATAGACATGGTGTTCGGTGCTGGCGAGCAACGTGCGGAATTCTCCCGTCCGCAGCGCACTATGCTCATGCCTGATAGCGACACACTGTTTTGTCCAGTTGAGCAAATCGGTATTCCAGATAGCCCCATTCCAGGGAAATGCCCCGCGACAAAGCGGATCTTGCCCGCCTTTCATCCCGATCTCGTCGCCGTAGTAGATACATGGCGAGCCAGGGAAGGTCATTTGGAAGAGAAAAGCGGCATAGAGCTTATGATAATCGCCATCGGCCTCTGTGCGGAACCGAGCAGTGTCGTGGCTGCCAAGGAGATTGAGTTGGGCATAGGTCACATCTTGCGGATAGCGCCGCAACAGCGTTTCGATACCACTGGCAAACTGATCGGTGCGCAGCGTCTCGCGGGCAAAGTAGTCACGGCAGAGATCGCGGAATAGATAATTCATCACCGCATCGAACTGTGTACCATCGAGCCACGGGGTGCCATCTTCCCAGATTTCACCCACAATATACGCATCGGGATTGGCTTCTTTTACCACCTGGCGGAACTCTCGCCAAAACTCGTGGTCATCTATCTCATTGGGGACATCTAGCCGCCATCCATCTGCCCCCTGCTCAATCCAATAGCGCGCCACGTCCAGAATATAACGCCGTGTTGGTGGATGGCGAACGTTGAATTTGGGAAGAGATGGTAAATTCCACCAACAATCGTAGTTTGCTGGCTTATCGGGGTCGTAGGGGCTGATAGGGAAGGTGTGAATGTGGAACCAGTTACGGTAGGGCGAACATTCCCCATTCTCAATAATGTTGTTGAAGGCAAAAAACCCCCGCCCACAATGATTGAACACTCCGTCGAGCACAACCTTGATTCCGCGCTGATGGCACTGGACAATCAACTTGTGGAAGGTGGTGAGATCGCCGAAGTGGGGATCGATTTGAAAGTAGTCGTAGGTATTGTACTTGTGGTTGCTTGGAGAATGAAAAATAGGGTTTAGATAGAGCGCATTGACCCCAAGTGATGTCAGATAATCAAGGCGATTGATGATCCCCTGGAGATCCCCCCCCATAAGGTTGGAGGGCGTCGGAGTGGAACCCCAAGGCACCACATTTTCAGGGTCGTTCAATTCGTCGCCATTGCTAAATCGATCCACGAAAATCTGATAAAACACACTGTGCTTTACCCATTCAGGCGTTGTAAAGGTATGGGCAATTGGTTGATGTGACATAGCTTATGAATGACTCGTTCTGGTTCTGCTTCTACGGGTGCGGGACGGGTTCTGTGTGGAATATATCCAGATTGCCTTTGTGCTTTGCGACACACCGGACACACAGGACGCCATCCTCCTACCACACCGTATCTACCGTGTCTTCGGGAGGGATAGCGTGAATTGAAACGGGGTAGTTAGGAAGATGGTTGCTTCACTGGGATGATAAATGCGAAGGTACTTCCTTTCCCCTCTTCGCTCTCAACCCAAATATGTCCGCCATGCGCTTCGACTGCTAGCTTGCAGAAGGTAAGCCCTAAGCCCGACCCTTTGCGTTGGCGTTCACCTTTGCGCTGCTTGACCATCTCAACTTGTGTAAATTTTTCAAAGACACGTTTGTGATAATTGGCGGGAATACCAGCTCCATCATCCTTCACCCAAAACACGACCCAATCGCCTTCTGGCACTTCTGGAAACGTCACGGGTAGAGGGGTACCCCACTGAGTATCGATGGTTACTTTGCCTGTTCGTTGGTGAATACAGGCCGCCCCAATGGTCACAGAACCCTGGTTGGGGGAGAATTTGATCGCATTGTCCACCAGATTCTGTAAAATGCGCACAAACTTATCCTGATCACCCTCTACCATGGGGAGATTGACCGATAACTCTTGGTACAAGCACACTCGTCGGTTTTCAGCAGACACCTTCAAATGCTTCAAGGTTTCGTCAATGGCGTGGTAGGGCGAGAAGAGATCGATGTTTAAGGTCATTCGCCCCTCTTCCATCTTGGAAATATCAAGGAGCGTATTGACGATTTCCATCATCTTCTGACTACTTTCATACGAAAAGCCAAGCAGTTTATCCTGCTCTGCGTGCACCGGCCCGCCCATCCCCTTACGTACCATCAAAATTCCATTCATCACGGCGGTCAGCGGAGAACGTAGGTCGTGGACAATCATCCCCGTATACTCCTCGCGCCACCGTTCCACTTCGCGCTCGCCGGTAATATCTTGAAAAACGACTAATCGACCAATCACAACGCCATCGGAGTCGTGAACAGGGAGAATACGTTGGCGGATAAAACAGGGTTGTGGGCTTTGAAACTCAAGCTCGATGACTTCGGAAGGCTGATCTTCTTCGTTTGCCCATGGCGGGGTCGTGATTTCACTCGCCCTGTTGCGAAAGGTTTCAAGCAGTTCGGGGAGCGTTTTGCCATAGAGCTGCTCACGCGGCATTTGGAAGATTTGCGCTGCTTTGGGGTTGACCGTCTTCACCACCCCATTCATATTTGCCATCACAATGCCGTCTTTGTTTGAGTTGATGATCGCCTCAAGCAACTCGCGCCCATTCGCCACTTCCTGGAACAGCCGAGCATTCTCAATCGCCACGCCAACAGTAGCCGCCATCCGCATCAATCGTTGGGCATCTTCTTCGGTAAATTCTTCATCTATCTTGTTAAGCAGCTCAATCACCCCGATGGTGCGTCCCTTGACAATCATAGGCACACAGAGGATCGAGTGTGTTGGGTAGCCCGTGATTTCGCTGATGCGGGAGTAGAACCGCGGATCGTCCTGCGCATTGTGAACGATAGCGTAGTTTTGTGTTTCGGCGACATATCCGGCCACGCCCTGCCCGCGAGGAACACGCAATCCGGCGAGTTTTTCCACCCCATACTCTAGCGTCATCACGAAAAGGAGATCACCTGCCTCTTCGTCTCGCATCAGCAGGGAACCGGCCTCAACCCGAAAGAATTCATTGAGCTTTTCGACCACAAGATGGTAGACTTGTTGCGTGTCGAGCAATGAGGTGACCGCCGCCGCAATGTTGTTGAGCGTGGCAAGTTCGGCTTCTCGACGCTGAGCAGAATCACTGATGCAGAACGAGTTGATGGCTGTCCCCACTTGGCCTGTGAGCATACGCGCCAAATCAACATCGTTGTTGGAAAATGTACGTGGTTGCTGGTCTCCCAGGATAAGAAAACCAATCACCCGGTCTTGAGCCACGATGGGCATCATCAAAACAGAACAAACATCATGTTCTTTGAGCCGCTCAAGATAATAGGAAGAAAGAGAAGCTTCATAGACATCAGCTAATTGTAATGAATGGCGCGTTTCAATGATCTGTTGGAGCAAAGGGGTTTCGGAAAGTGGAATAGGTGGAGGGAAATTGACACTCGGTGGGTATGTCCCCAGAGTAGTCGTCCGATCTCCATCTATCATAATGACCGCCCCATGAGAAACCCGCAAAAGCTGGCGAAACTCGTTGAGGACGAGTAGTAGCAATTCGTCGAGATTTGTCGCGGTTTCTATCGTGGATACAATGCGCAACAAGGCGCTCATCCGTTGTTCAGTGGAAGACTCTTTGATCGTATTCATTTCACGATTGTTGAATGGCCCCCTAAACCTCACCCGCTTGAACAGTAATCAGGAAGAAAAGAAACTCTTCACTCCTCCACAAGCCTACATCTCAATATGCCCTGGCCACATAGCAAGCCGTCTCGTAATAACATGCGTTTTTTCATTATAGCGGGTCAAGAGACGTGACGCAACTGGGCGGGGAAAGAACATGGGATCAAACCGCTGTCGAGCAGTGTTGTGCTGGCGGTATTTTGCTTGTGAGTTTATGCAGCACCCAACCAAAAAGACACACGCCTTCCTGCCCACCTCTGTATTAAGGGGCCAGGCAGGAAAGCGTGTGAGGTCTTCAAGAATGATACTCTGCTTCCACCGAAGTTACGGCGCGGGGTACCAGGGATGGTTCTTTACCACCGGTAGGTAGATACGAGTGGTGAACGTTGGGAGGGGAACCTCTGGCGCACTACGAGCCGCATTACCACGGAACATCGCCATCGGCACACTGTAGGGGTCGTGCTTCCCAGGGCTACTCTTAAAGGCATCGGCAAAGTCTGTCCACGCATAGATCATCCCATGGTCGCGTTGCAGGTTTCCGCCGCCAATGACGAGATCAAGCTTTCCATCGCCGTTGATATCGCCAACAGCCGGAGTAGATTTTACCGTTTTCCAGGCGAAGAGCGACTTCTTTGAGCCACACATCAAGTCTTGGCAGGTCAACTCGTTGCCCGTCTTTCCTTCCAAGATGGTAACACTCCAGAAGTTGGCGGCGATAACCTCAAGCGAGCCATTCCCATCAAGATCTGCCACAATCGGCGATTGAATGTCGCCACCGTAGGGGTCGTTGGCATTGCTGTTGGGATCAGTGGGGATGTCCCACCAATCTGGAGTAGTGCTAACGGTTGGCTTCCACACCACAATGCGGCTATAGCCATCCCCGCCAAACTCCTTGGCTCCGTTGACGGTTGCAATAACCTCAAGGGTGCTATCTTCGTCGAGGTCGCCCAGCGCCACCGATGATTGAACACATGCCGGGGCATCGAGTGTCTTCAGCACCTGGCCATCGCTCGGACGAAGGATCTTTACCCATTTCCCAACCTTATCCACACCAATGAGTTCGCCTTCGGTGTCGAAAGAACAACCGGAGCCAATGACCACTTCGGGGCCATCATTTGTCGGCAATACATCGCCAATCACAGGCGAGGAGAAGATAGCCTGCTCAAAGTGAGTTCGCCAGATATACCCCGTCCCAAACGGAATTTCGACTGGTGTGCCGGGTTGGGTGGTTGTCGTATCGAAGGCATACACATACCCGCCCTTGATAGATTCATCGGGGATATAGATACCAGAGCCAATGATCATCTCCAGGTTGCTATCTGCATCAATGTTGGTGAATGCGGGTGATGACCATGGTTGGTTTTTCGCCTCATAGTACCAACGCACCGTACCATCGGCATTGAGTAGGTAGATATAGTTATCCCACGCCGCAAAGCCAATCTCCATCTGGCCATCGCCGTCGGTGTCGGCCAGCGCCGGAGTTGAGAGGACACCAAATATGGTTGCGGTATTGCCGTGTTGGCTCCCCCATTCCTGCAGACTTAGTCGCCACTTAAGATCGCCGGTCGCCCCATTATAGGCCACCACACCACCATCACAGCTATTCAGCCCTCCATAGCCAATGACAACATAAGCCGTGCCATCTCCATAGAGTTCTCCAACCGACGGGCTAGAAAGCAGGCGGTGAGGGCTTGGGCTTGCTGAACATTCGGGGTCGGTCAGCACGTTCTTCGTCCAGAGAAGCTGTCCATTGCTACGGTAGACGTGAAGTGTTCCATCGTAGCTCCCGACCGCAACCTCTTTCCCATTCGCAGTATTATTATCAATCTCGGCAATCACCACAGAGCTGCGAGTGATATCAGCACCCGACACCGCGACCCCGTGCCCTTGGTCTGTATCGTCGGGATAATGTGGGGAGTGCGTCCATCCAGAGAGTGCATTGGGTTGGTTGCGGGGGTTACCCGGCATTGGTATTGGCTCAGGGGTAGCTGTTGGCGAAGGAGTGGGCGTACTTGTCCGAGTCGGCTCCTCTGGCTTGGTCGTGGGGAGCGGGGTGGGGGTGTTGGTTGGTAGAGGAGTGTTGGTCGCGGTGGCGATTGGCGTGGGTGGTTGGCTCGCACCTGCATCTACCCCAATACCTGTGTTTTCGGCATTGCCACGGAACATAGGCCACGGCGCGCTGTAGGCAGGTTGCGTCCCTGCAGGGCTGTTGATGTAGTCTTTTAGGTTTGTCCACGAATAGAGGAACCCATTTGTTTGCTTGTAAATGTGCCCTCCACCGATGACAATATCAAGATCGCCATCACGGTCGATATCTCCGACGGCGGGAGTAGATTTGAGTGTCTTCCAGGCAAATAGCGACGCTTGTTCTCCACAGCTTGGGTTTTGACACGTCAAGGGTGTCCCATCTTTGCCATTAAAAATGATGACACTCCAGAGGTTCGCAACAATGACCTCCAATGAGCCATTTCCGTCCACGTCAGCGATGATAGGAGATTGCAAATCGCCACCAGCCCCATCATTATTGTTCGGGCTGTTATTGGGGGTCGTGGGTGCTTTTTCCCATTTGTTTTTTGGGTTTTCTGCATCCCAAGCAATCACTCGTCCTAATCCATCGCCCCCTGCCCCTACCGATTTTGTATCACCACTGACAGTGACCACTATTTCTAGCTTGCCATCATCATCGATGTCTCCCAGAGAAGGCGAAGAACTAACACAGAATGGAGAACTGAGTGTTTGCAAGACGGTACCATCGCTTGGGCGCAGAATCTTCACCCACCTTCCCGTCTTGAGCGAACCATCAGTGGGAAAATGACACCCACTTCCGACCACGATCTCCTCGCCTGGATTATCTGGCCACACATCGCCAATTGCGGGAGACGAGTAGATCACCTGGTCGGATTCAAATTTCCACAGGGTGATGCGATTGTCAGGATCGCGGAATTTAATGCGAGTGGGCGATTGAGCAGTCGTCTTGAACGCATATACGAAGCCACCATCACTCACTGGCGGCATCATCCTGGGGTTCTTCGAAATATCAGTGCCGATAATCATCTCCAACTGAGAATCGCCATTGATATCGTAGAATGCAGGTGTTGACCAACTCGTATCGGCCGCATGATAATACCATCGCACCGACGCATCGTGGTTGAGGAGGTAGACATTGCGATCCAAGCCGCCAAACCCTATCTCCATCTTCCCATCGCCATCGGTGTCGGCAATAGCGGGGGAGGATACAGTGCCATACATTGCCTCAGCGGGATAGCCTTCCTTTTTCTGCCACGTGCGCAGGCTAAACCGCCACTTCTCCTGGCCATTCTGGCCATTGTAGACAATAACCCCGCCATCACATACAGATGGATACATTGTGCCGTAAGTTATCACAACATATGGGGTACCATCTCCATAGAGGTCGCCCACCGCGGGAGCGCTGTTGAGTTTATACTTCCCACCATCACAGTTGAATGGAGGAGTGTTTGCTGCCCACAACCGCGATCCATCGCTTCGGTAGACGTATAGCTTGCCATCCGAGCCGCCAACTGCAACTTCATAGCCATTGGCAGGATTGCCGTCTATATCGGCAATGGTGGGAGAGCTTCGCACAACATCGCCTCCCTCCAATTGAATACCGTGGCGCTGAAGCGAGTCGTCTGTTCCCGCGCCTAATGGGTCATGTGTCCATCCAGAGAGCGGGGGTGGGTTATCTTTGTATCCAAAGAGAATCCAGCCTTGCTCTTTCGCCACGATAACCGAACCAACCAGTAGACTCATGAATACTACTGCCATCAATGGGAATAACCTGCGTCCCATTTCTATCCTCCTCTTCATACGTAATTTTGTCGGGTACCCTACTCTCCCGGTTCGGGGCTACGTTGACTAAGCTCTTCTCTCAAGAGGGCGATTTCGCGTCTCAGGCGGCGAAGCTCATAGGTATTTTGTTCTAGTAAGGGGAAGAGGGTTTGTAACAACTCATGATTGAACTGCTCTTGCCGGTCAACAATCGGATCCAGGTATGGTTCCTTCAGGTGAGAGGTCACATTCCTGCGCATCCATGATACCATATTCCCCACAACTGGCAATGACGACGAAATAGTATACCCTCTCATCCCCACACTCGCTGTCCGCTGCAGTTGCCGCATATATTGGGGGGTCAGCCCGCCAGAGCCTTCAGCCCGCGCCCGCTCAACCATCGAGAGCAGGGCGTCTTGGAAGCGGGCGGAGGTAAAGTCAAGTGCCCGCCGCACCCCGCGTTGCGCACAGCGTTGGTAATTGTTGGGGGCCATGGTGAAGCGGGTAATGCCCGCCAGAATGGCGTCGGTGATGGTATTCCAATTGTAGCGTTCCCGTACATATACGCGCCCTTTCCGCCCCAATTCGTCGCCGTACGACGGGTCTGAGAGAATGCGACGCAATGCCCCCCGGAACGACTCATAGCCAGTGAAGGTCTCTCCGCCGCCGCTCGCCTCAACGTGGTCGCGGGTCACGGCGCAATGGCGGTGTACGAGCACTGGCCGCCCTTGCAACCACGACTCCATTAGCACGATAGAGAAGCTCTCGTTGACCGATGGCTGACACAAGAGCCGCGCTGCCGCAAAAGCGTTGGGCATCTGTTCTTCGGGGATGATGCCAAGCGCAATGATATCGGGCCGTCTGGGCATATCTAGCTCGCCCGCGCCCTTCCCCGTCAGGACGAGCGTCAGCGGGCCAGGGTTCTCTGTCTTGTAGCGCACAAAGTAGTTGAGGAGGAGCGGGACGTTCTTGCCCTCTTCCAAGCGGCCACTGTAGAGAATGATGTCCTCTGGCAGGTGGTAGGCCCTTCGGAAGGCGTCCGCATTGCCGGGTGAAGCGTCAATATTGTCAATATCAAACCCAAAGCCGACTACGCCATACGACGGGTTGATGACGTGGAGCGTCTCACGGGCAAAGGTTGCTTCTGCCTGCGCATTGAAGAACATCCCAGCGACCGTTTCAAGCATCTCGCGGAAGACCGAGAAATAGGCGACTGGTTCATCGTGGAGGCACGGCACCACAATCGCCTTATCCCGCACCGCCTGGATACCATGGAAGGTCGTCCCGAAGAGGTAGGGGGCAAAAATCGCACAGACCATCTCCTCTGCCTGCTCCTGCAGATAGTCGTTCAGGCTGCGGCTGCGGAGGTTTTGGTCAAGGAAGGCACATTCATCTGAATATCGCACGCCTCTGCCATCGATAGCCCGGCCCTGGACATCGTGGAACACACTGACATCGACCTTATCCACCGGAAAGCGCCGTACCGTCACCCCGTTGATGTGCTCGACGCCCGGACGGTAGTGGTCAGACCAATCGCCCATACTCGATACGCACGTTGTGAGCACTTCGATGGTATACCCGCGTTTGGCAAGCTGTTCCGCCCACCCGCGGATCAGCCGTTCTGCCCCACCGACAATCTCAAGCCCATAGCGGGGTGTCACAAAGATGATTGGGCGGTCTTTGGGGACTGATGTTGGAAGATCAATCTCGTCGTGCTGCTTCTCTCCCAAGAGGTAGACGACCTTGTTGGCAAGATCGGCGGGGTCTTCCGGCTCAAAGAGCAACCCCCCCTCGCCCACCGTCTGCGGCAAGGCGGTAGTACGCGCCGCGACGACGGGTTTGCGATGCATCATCGCCTCCACGACCGGCATACAGAAGCCTTCATGCACGCTTGCGGTCACGAAGATGTCGCACAGGCAGTAGAAGGGGTGCAGATCGGGCACTTGGCCAGTGAAAATAACATGCTCTGCGCACCCTACCTCCTTGGCGCGCTGCACCACTTCGTTGGCATAATCGCGGTAGGGGCCAAAGGTGTTCTCGCCAACCAGCAGCAACACCGTATCAGGTTCGTGTTCGCGGATGAGGGGCAATGCCTCCACCAAATCAATGATGCGCTTATTCCGCGCCATCCGCCCAATGTAGAGCAGCACATGCTTCCCCCGCAGCCCATACTGCTCAATCAAGGTCGCTATTTGCTCTTCATCGTCCGATTCTTCATCATGCTTTGCGCAGCGAGTCGTGGGATCAATGACCGCGTAAGGCATCACGGAGAGGCGGGAAGCTGGCACAACCCCCGTCTGACGCAATTCGCCCGTCGTAAAGTCGCTATGGCCAAACCCATAGTCTGCATAGGCGACCAATGAGAGGTTTTCCTGCCCCAACACCAGATCTTGATAGCCGGGCGCATTGGGATCCCAGAGAGAGGGAGGAGTAACACCGTGGTAATCAAAGAGGATCGGCGCATTGCGCACCTGCGTAATCACTTCGCACAGCTCGTAGTAGGTTGAGTAGTTCACGATGACGATATCTGACGAGTGGAGGTGATCAACCACCCACTGCGTGCGCTCATCCGGGTGATTGATATTGTGCAGCTTAATCGCCACAGACGACCGTCGGATATCAGGAGGCAGCCGCTCATCAATGTGTTCAGTGACAAGCAGCGTATTATAGCCCGCCTCACGCAAGGTCTGCAGTTGGCGCACGACGTGGTTCCCCACTGCATCGTTGAGCACACAGTTGCCATTGACGATGGTCGCCCGCGGAGCCGTATCGACCTCACAGCGCACCGGCTGCGTGATAGGCGTGACGCCCTTCTCCGAAAACCACCCAATCCCCTCCTCCACCAAGTCGATGAGCAAGAGATATTCGCCCGGCTCAGGAGGCGGGTCGATGCGCATATCAATCGCCAACTTCCGGTTGGGAGGGATGGGCGAGGGGAGGGGAGTGCGCGTGCCCTCTGCGATGACCTTCTTGCCATTGAGGTCGAGCCATCGGTAGGAGAGGCGAACGGGGTGATTGCCAAATGTCAGCCAGGGAATAGCACCGGTGTTTGAGAAGACGATGGAGGCGAGGAGTGGCTCACCGTGCCACACCCGCTCCGGCAGCGGCTCCAACAGGTAAAAGTGTGCGCGATAGAGTGGTGGTTGTTTCATGCTGGATAGAATGCCCCAATAAGTGAATGGGCGCGGCGGTAGCTCGACTGCGCGACGGCGTGCTTGAACGAGAGGAGCATCGCGTGTAGCCGGTCGGCGTCAGCCCGCGAGAGCGGCTGGTGAAATGCCTCCCGTGCCCGCAAGATATCTGGCAAATGCCCCATAGTATCGATATATGCCCACCGTAATGCTCGTTCTTCGGCCTTGTGCCCATGGCGACGAATAAATTGCAGTTCTGCCTCAAAGAACGACCCCAAGAGCACATCAAATGGGTAGCTCTTCAGCACAAACCGCAGCCGTCCGCGATTGTAGTAGCTACTCCGAATGTGCGACTCCCGTATCGACAGCGACTCGTGGTGGATGAGCGTTGCATTGGGGGCGTAGATGATCTGGTAATTTGCCTGCCGGATGCGCCAACAGAGGTCGATATCTTCGTAGTAGGCCGGACTGTACTCCGGATCGAACAGCCCAACCTCCTCTAGCGTTGACAGCCGAAGGGCTATCGCCGCGCCGGTGACAGCATCATACGTGCGCTGCTCATCATAGTTGCCATCGCCATCATCATCGCCATCACCCTGCTCTTGCCCCTGCCCCCCAACATGGTGTACAACCGCTCGCGGCCATTCAATCGTCACACCGGCGTGCTGCAATGCGCCATTGGGATAGCGTATCTTGCTGCCGACCGCCCCCACCTTTGGGTCTTCAAAGGGGGCGATGATAGCCTCTAGCCAATCGGGATCGACTTCTGTGTCTTGGTTGAGTAGCACGACGATGTCTGGCGGGGAAGATTTCGCCTGCAATGCGCGAATACCAACATTCATCCCGCTCCCAAAGCCAAGATTCCGTGAGTTGCGGATAATCTCAATATCGGAGAAGTGGCGCGCTACCCGCTCAATCGTATCATCTTCCGACCCATTGTCTACCACCAGAACGTGGTCAGGCGCGCGGCGTTGCTGAGTGACATGGTGCACGCACGACAGCGCAGCTTGTGGCGCATTCCAGGAGAGAATAAGAATGGCAACGTTCATGGTACTATGTCCCCTGTTCGTCAGATGGCTTGCGGTTGGATACTTCGGCCCCAGTCTTGGCATTGGCTTCGGTGGTGGGGAGGTCGGCGGCGCGCTCGTAGAGAAGTTGGAGCAGTTGGCTATCGGCCTCCTCCAGCCCCGCAAGCTGCTCGGCAAAGTCGGCAAGCTGTTCTTGGGTCATCCGGCTATTCTCCCGAAGCTGGTCAACGCGCCCGGACAGCCGTTTCACCCGTTCCAGAAGCTGAATACGATTAAGTATCTCTTCTAGCAGCGTATCTGACAGGGCTTGATGGCGTTTATTGGTTGCGGTATAGCGTTGATCGCCCATTTGGTTGATGGCGTAGAGAGAGCGCAGTACGGCAGTGTTATAGCTCTGCTGCTGCTCAATGAGGGGCACCACGAAGGGCCGGACAATCTGGTCGATCAAAAACTGCCGGATGCGGGCGAAACGGCCCGCGGGTTGAGGCTCTTGCAGCCGCCACGTCTGCTCCTGGACAGCAATCGCCGCGTTCCGACACTCCTCCAGCGCCTGCTCCTCATCCAGCGGCAGTGGGTCATCCGCGCCGCCCATGCTGACCTCATCTGAGGTGTCTTCATCAAGTTCTGCTTCTTGCTCTTCGGATTGCTCCATGAGGGATGTGAGAGATGGCCGTGTTTGCCACGGGGAATGGCAAAAGGTGGCCAATGGCTCAAGCACGTGCTCCCACGTCATTGAGGTGGCAAGCTCACGTGCGGCGGCAGAACACGATTGTCGCCGCTCCTCATCCGAGAGCAGGCTCACAACCGCTTCGGCGACGCTCTCAACCGCCTCTGGTGGGACGACAACCCCCGCCTCTTTCCCACTCCCTGGCCCTTCCCCTTGCAAGAGCAATGATGCCGGGTCGCCGCCACTGACCACACTTGGCAGGCCAGCCCACAGGTGATCGAGAATGCGGGAGCGGACTGCAGCATAATGTGTTTCAAGGTGGTTGCGGTGGAGAGAGATGGCGATAGTCGCCTCAAGCAACGCATCGCCGCGGCGGTGGTAGGCAAGCCATTCCTCGTGGAAGAAGATATTGGTATCAAGCAGCCCAATCGCTTCGGCACGGGCTTTGGCCTCTTGCGGTGCCCGCATGGGGTGGTCACTTCCCGGGTGTTTGCCCGCCAGGAAGATGAGCCGCGCTGTCGGATGGTGCTCAACAATCGTCGGCATTGCGTTGACCAACGTCACGGGATCCATCCAATCCCACAATCCCCCTGTCCACAGCAAAATGGGGTCATCATCGCCAACATTCGGGAGTATGCCGCGGAACAGCGGTAATTGCTTCTTCGGCGGCTCCGATGGCAAGCCAAAGGGCACAACCGCGATGAGGCGGTGGAGAGAGTGGTCTTGATCGGTCAACGACGGCGTCAGACGCCCCTGAACCATCAGCGCGCCGATGTAGAGGTCGCGTTGCCGCTCAGTCGCGCAGAGAAAAAAGTCTCCCGCGGCAAGCTGTTGCTGCAGAAGCGCCATATCCTGCTGATATTGCTTCTCCCGCCGCTCATATGGCGTTTTGCGGAAGAGTTCAAGGTTTTCGAGCAGGGTGGGGTCGTAGAGGTCGAGCGCAAGCGGCTGCGTGATGGTGCGAAGCTCTTGATGGGCCTGCAACACGAACGCATTTGCCACCACCACATCCGCATCGCGCACCCACATCCCCAAAGATGCACTATCTCCCCATGTGTAAGACCCTGTCTCGAACCACCGCGTTGGCCCCGTCTCTGCATCCTCCGGCGAGTCTACCATGACGGTATCAATGCGGTGGGGGGAGATAAGCGTGACCGATTGGTGGCGGGAAAGCGCACGAGCCATCTCCCACGCACGGATGCCCGGGCCGGCCATATATGTGCCAACCTTATCGTGGCTGATGATAAGTACCTTGGGGAGGCGAGAATCGTATGCCATCGTTGAACCTTCTTCAGTAGGAAACATATTCAGGGACATACTCTATCGAGGTTGCGTAGAAAAACGTGATTGCGCCCGGCTCCGAAGAGAACATTCCCGGCGACGAAGCAAGTGTACCACACGCTTTCACAATGCCTTCTTCCTCCGGCAACATCGCACTGTCAGCGACCAACCACATCGCCTCGCCACTCTGCAGATCAGGCGCAGCGACGATGGTCATTTGGCTGTCGATTTGCTGGATTTCTTCCGCCGCCCACGGAGGCGTACGTGGGCCAATGTTCTGGTGTAAATCACCGACGCGGACGTTGGGCGGGTGTGTGGTGCCATCATAATCTACCACGTGCATCAGTGAGCCGGGGGTGAGCCGGACATAGATCTGCTGCTCTGTCGTGGGGCAGACCGCCCCCTCCGCAAACTGCGGTGGCTCATTGAGCAGTTTCAATGCGAGCGGGCCAATCGTAATCACCGCGGCCAGGGCGATTGCAAAGACAAATAACGGCTTTGAGGTGTGGATAGGCTCTGTGGCGGGTTGTTGCCATTTGGTTTTGCCAGTGAATAAGCTGAGTGCTTGCGTAGCCCCCAACATGGTCAGCGTCGCCACGATGGGGATTGTCGCCGCCTCATTGCGAGAGTAGGGGTCGGGTTGCAGGAAGGGGATGGATAAGAACATCCCCGCCGTTGCGGCAAACATCAGGGTGTGTTGCAGGTCTTTGCGGTAGCAGTAGCAGCGCAGAAACCCCCATATCAGCGCGATGGTCAGTGCCGCCCGCAGCAGGATATCAACCAACTGCCACGCGCTCTCGCCAACGAAGAGAAATGCCCCGCCGGTTGGGTGGATGTAGGTGTGGAGCGAGATAAGAATGTCCTGCGCAAGGTGCGAGAGCGTTTCGTGCTGGAAGAGGAACTGCGAGAGGTAGGGGGAGGAGAAGAAGGGCTGGGTTTGCGATAGGTTGCCGACAGCCGCCATCACCCCGACGTGGATAGCAATCCCCCCCGCAATTGCCAATACTCCCCCGCGCAAAAACCGCCACGAGACGCGCTTCTCGCCGCGGAACGCCCAGGCTCCCCATGCCAGCAGCGTGGGGAGGAGAAGAAACGCCCCATATTGGGCGTGCAATGCCATCGTGAGCAGCAATATGCCCAAAAACATCGTCTTGAAATGCTCTCGTGCCGCGCCCCGCCATATCACCGCCATTCCCACCGCGCCAAGCGCCAAAGCAAGGTTAACCGCGGCTGTTGTGCCTGCATAGTAGCGGTACCAGAGGAAGATAATGAACCACACTAACGTCGCTGCACCTGGGCCGTGGCTACGACGTATCTCGCGGCAGAGAAAGAGGCTTGCCAGCGCGGTGATGAGCACGACCAATGCAAGCATCCAACGGAGGTTGCCGCCGGCGATTTGCAAGAGCGTGGCGAGAAAGCCGGTGAAGAGCGGGTAGCGGAGTGCAGTTTCGCCCGCCGTTCCTCCTGCCGTTCCACCGCCCATTCCACCCAACATCCCGCCATCCAGCAATGTTTGCGCCCCGATATAGAAGTGGCCCGCCTCCTGCCACGGCAGTATCCCTGCCAAGACATCAGGGGTGGTGACGCCCACACTCCATCGGCTCACCATCGCAAGGCCAAACATCACCAGCGTCAGGAAGAGGGTTGAGATTGAGCCAAGCCAGCCCGGAAGCCGAAAGCCGCCATAGAGCAATAGCGCAACACCCAAAAACGAAATTGGCAACCCCGTGGTGATGGCTACTCCCACATAGTTGGGGAGATCCATCATAAAGACCAGTAAATATGCCAACAACGCCACGCCAACGCCCAAAATAGGGGGGATAACAGCGCGGGTATCGCTTTCGATGTCGTGAATATAGACCGACAACAACCGTTTGCTCATGAAATAACGGCCCTTTCTGAGGCTAGCGGCGCGAAGGGATTTATGGAACTGACGAGATGGATGGCACGGATGGCACGACTTGAATAAAATCTACCTCAACCCACCCCGATCTTAGCTGATCGGTGCGGAGCAATGGAGCCATATCTGGAATGATAGTGGCCGCTATGTGCCGCCACCCCGCCAATGCATCCGACGAGATTGCTAGCATGATCCTATTTGAGCCGCCAAATGTCAAACGGCGCGGCAGGTGTATATGTGTGGCTTGTTGCCTTCCCGCCTCGATGGTCTCCTCTCCCAAGTACTTTGTTGTGCCCAACCGCCACTCAGGATGATGTGCATAGATTTCAACGCGCGTCTGCTGAAATTCGCTCTTGCCCGTCCACCCGATGATGATATCGACTGCTTGCGGGCCATTCAGCGGTATTTCTATGGTCTGAGGGGCATCAGGCGAGAGGCGGAAGAGATCATCCGCCGAGCCATCGGGAACGCCCAACTGCATAATCGGCGCAACATCGCCCATCGGGTAGTGGCTCCAATCGACCGTGGTCAGCGGGAAAGAGCGCGTATTGCCCTTCTCATCACGGGCCGCAATCGAGAGGTCGTAGGTGCCATTTGGCAGGTAGGGCGAGAGGCGCACTGTGCCATAGTACGGGTCACCTGCTTGCCAGAGCCGGGGCGGCGTCATTGCAAAGGGGATGGTGGCATGTAAGAGTGGGTGATCGACCTGCAACCCCAGCTCATAATCGGGGCGATGGATGTGATTTGGAGCGTCGTCGGCCACCTCCCACCGCGTTGACACCTCGATACCGCTCTCTGTAGTGGGAGATATGTAGTGGGTAAGGGCAAAGGTGTCGTCAATGATCACGGTGGGCGATGACACTGATGACGGGGGCCGTGACAGCCATTCTGGTGGCTCTACAGTGCGGTATGCAAAGAGAGCAGGTTGGTTGAGTTCCGGCGGGCGGATATCTACCTCTGCCACCGCGGCCTGCTGCTGAAATGGCAATGCAAAGGGCAGGGTCGTTGCGGGGACGGGGGTTGGTTCCCCCTTGCGCCGCACCTCCACCGCCATGGTGTACCGCTCATAAGGCGCATCGCGGGGAATGGTAATCTCAAACTCATCTCGCACCACCGCCCCGACTTCCCACAGCGAGGTGGGGTAGAGGTCATCTAGGCCAGCATAGCGCGGCTGAAGGATATACCCACTAAGATGCGACCGGAGTTGGGTATGGAGATCGTAGATTGTGTCGCTTTCCGCCACCTTGCGCCAATAATTCACCACGCGGACGGTCTGTGGATCGGCGGCATTCACCTCTGGACAGCGGTAGAGATAGCGATCAAGGAATGATATTGGTTCGTGCGACGGAGTAACAATCTCTTGTACTTTTGTGCCCAATAACTCAATCGTGCCATCAAAGACCGCCCGCCTTGATGCCGGAATTTGGGAGAGGTGCGGCGATGCGGGCAGGACAGTTGACGTGTTGCGGGTAAGGTCAAACAGCGAATAGCCTGCCACCTCCATACGGGGGTGGTTGGCCACTAAGTAGGCCCGCAGAGCAGGGTCGGTCTCAGTGCCAGGAGGGTCGTGATTGGGCAGCACCACCGCCTGCAACGATGGATCGCGGGCCACCTTCTCGTGGAACTCGTCAAGCGAGCTGATGATGACATAGCGCCGGTTGGCAATCATATCGTGGGGGTAGAGCGTGGTGGTGGAGAGAAACCCCACCTCGCCCGGCACCTCTTCCCGTATGGCTTGCGTCACCTGCATCATTTGCATAGTGGGGTGGTCAAGATTGCAGAGCAGGATAGACTTGAGTTTATCTGTTTCATAGCGGAAGACATCGATGGCTTGCTCTGCAAACAGCCCGCCGAACACCACCCCTCCCACTATCACCCATACGGGGGCTACACGATACCATCGCACAACCACCCACGTGAGCAATGCTGCCGCTGCGAGCGCAAAAAAAGCCACGGCATAGTAGCTGACCTGCTCATGCACCATGGTGTGGTTCTTGAAAACATAGTAGCGGCTGGCAGCGAAGAGGAATAATCCCGCAATAATGCCCTGCTCCGGCGAACATCTCCGCTTCGCGACCTTGGCCACAAACACCCCAAGCCACACTATCGCTGCGAGGAGGAGCGGGAGCGTCATCCAATGCTTGAACATGGGGTAGAACGTCCCCCAATACTCGAGCGTGGTAAATGCTTCGATAAATCGTCCTCCAGAGTCTCGGCGGTAGAAGAATTGTTCCAATAGTGGCCCAAACGACGAACTGCCAAGTAGCCACGACGTCCAGGCAATGTAGGAGGTTGCCAGGAGAACCGGCATGGCAGCAAGCGCCACCACAAAACGCCAATCCCGCCGTCCCTGCTCAAAGGCGAGATAGTGCAGCAGGAGCGGTGGAACAACAAAATACGCATTCCAATCAGTATATGCGCCAACAATGAGGGTAAGAAAAAAGCCATAGAGCCACCCCCGCCGCCGCGTCGCAAACCACCGCCAATAGCAATAGAAAGCCAGTATGCAGAAGAATATGGCCAGATTTTCGGTCATTGGTTCGTTGCCACGGAAGGTCTGGATAGGCGCAAGTGCGGCAAAAACCCCCGCCATCACCGCACTCCACCGATTTTGGAAGAGATCTCGGGCAAGGAGCATCACCACGCCAACTGTCCCCGTGGCAAGAAGCAAGGCAGGTAGTCGGAGACTCCACCCATGCATGCCAAAGAGGTGGTAGGAAAGCGAAATCAGGAGCGGGGTAACATTGCCGTGGGTCAGCCGGTAGCGGAACTCATTGGGGTCAGTGCCACTGCCAAGCCACGGACGGGTCACTTCGTGGGCGGCGGAGGGCAGACTCTCGCCCAAGTCTTGCACCAGCCCGAGCTTGGTTTCGAGGTAGCCAAAGGTGACATAGTTCTCTGCATAGTGATTGTAGAGCATCAGGACGAGGCTGTATTGGCTGTCGTTGAGACCATACCCGCTCAACCCCATATTCGCCATCAGCACAATCGCGACGGCTATGAGGAATAGTGCGCGTTGACTATGCAGTGCGACGGCCTTCCCCCGCCCCCACACTGACTCCCCCCTCTGCCGAAGCCATGCCCATCCCCATGCCCACAAAGAGCGATCTCTTTCTTGAGGAGCACGAAGCACAAGCCCTGCCAATGCGATAGCCATCGCCGCCACCCCGATCCACAACCCCTTCAATGCGAAAGATGCCATTGTGATGGAAGGGAAGCCGGTCGCAATCGTTACGGTGGCTATCCCCACGACAAAGCCAAGAAATGCGATGACGGGGGGGAGGAGTGGGTGAGTGAGAGCAGGAGGAAGTGTATGGGTATGCACAATACGCCGTGTGAGCGCGCCCATCAGCAGAAAGAGCATTAACGGGAGCAATATCCGCGCGGCAACCGGCGGCTGCGAGAGGATATGCCATTGGTATGCACTGTCGGATGGCAATGTGAGCGTTGCGTGGCTCAATTGGACGCCAAGCTGACGGGTATCCCCTCCGCCGGGCCGAAATAGGTTTGCCTGTATGTGCACGATATGCGCTGGCTGCGGCGGCACCAGGAGGTGATAGCGACGCCACTTCTTGCCCACCACGAACGGCTGGCTCTCCCACCCGCCGCGGACAAGAGAAGTCGTGGCGATGGGAGCAGTGGGCGGGCGGGATGAGGCAAGTCGGAGGGTGGTGATAATAGGTAGGTCGCGGAAAGGTTCTGCGACCACCTTCGATTGCGGCAATGACCAGCGAAACAGCCCCGATTCGCCGTACTCTAAGCGGCCAAAGGTGTGGAGATGGCGGTTGGCAGCCACGTCTGTCACGGTGAATGATACCGCCGGACGTGAGAGCGGTATCACCAGGAAGAGCACGACGGCGGTGCATATCACAAGGGTGAGGGAAAGGAAGGTGAGGAGCATCCTCCTCTCCCTCTTCCCCCGTGCTTGGGTTGGTTGAAGATAGTTTCGTGCCATCTGAAAGAGCTTTTGGAGCATATGCGGCTTATGAGAGAACAGATTGCTCTCTCTCCGTACGCGACAACTGTTTTACCTGCTCCGTGACTTGGGCAAAGAGATTACTCATCTCCTCCCCAAAGCGCGACATCACCAGGTGGTTGTCAAATGCCTCTTTGGCGCGCTCCCCAAACTGCTGCAAACAATCTCGGTCGTTGAAGAGCGTGGTAAGGTGTGCAGTAAGGCTTTCATGATCTTCAACGTCAATCACGAACCCATTCACACCGTGCTCAACCACTTCCCGCGTTCCGCCCGCATTGGAGACGATCATCGCTTTGCCGTAGTGCATCGCCTCTAGCATCGAAATCGGTAATGCTTCGCCGCGGGACGGTAGCACAAAGACATCGGCGCTCTGCAGGTAGGAGGCAATGCGATTATAGGGCACCTCGCCAACAAAGTGGACGTTCTTCATCCGGCGGGTGGCCTTGGCAAGCTCCTGGTAGAATGCCCAATCCATCACGCGCCCAACGAAATACCATTCACACTGCTCTGCAATCTCTGTCGGCAAGCTCTGGATGCTCTTGATGAGGGTATCTTGCCCTTTCCGCGGCTCAACGCTGGCGACGTGCATCACATAGAATTTGCCTTCTTGCCGTTCAAACGTATTGACGACATTTTCAAGCATCGTGATATCAAGCCCGTAGTGGATGGCATGCACATTGTCGCGGGTCTGTTTGCGGTAGAGGTCAGCCGTCGCCTGGGAGGGGAACAGCATCGCGTCGGCCACCGCGAACGCCTGCGCAATGTGTGGGTGCTCTTTGACCAACTGCTGCCCAAATTGCGCCTCATGCACCCACCAGATGGACGGGCGGCGGAAAGCCCGCGCTGCGTAGACCGAACGCCACATCGTGATGGTGTTGACCAAGACCGCACCGTGGTAACGCAAAAGCGCCAATGTCACACGGGCATCGTGCATAACGGCAGGCTCGATCACCACCTCGATATCCTCTTGATTGTAGAGCATATGCAGTGGGCCGTCCGATGGCGATGTCACCGTCACCTTATACCCCTTCTGCTTGAGGTATTTCGCCAGCATACAGAGGATCATCGGCGCACCGCTGAGGCTCAAATCGTGCGACACCAAGAGAATATTGTTGTCTCGTTCGGGGTCAAAAAGTGTCTCGTCGTGGTCCATCATCTGATGCGCAAGAGGGTAGATATTGCCCAACGCCTCCGACGGCAATCCAGCCGCTTTGGGGTTGAGGAGGTCAAATGCACGCAATATCTCCAGCACGTTCTCCTCGCCATTTCTCTCGCCCCGCCGCCGCACCGATGGCTTGCGGTGGACAAGCGAAAGATTGGGGTTGAAGAAGGGGTCGCCCTGCTGAATGAGTGGCAGCATACAGATGTAGCCGCGTAGGACATCGGCAGGCGGCATAGAGAAGCCACGGGTACCACCTTCGTGGTGCAGCACGCGGGTGAAGGGCGTGTAGGTGACGCGGTAGCCACTGCGCACGGCGTCGATGCAGAGCTGTATATCGCTATAGCCAACGTCGTAGACCTCGTCAAAGCCGCCAAGCTCTTCAAAGACCTCGCGCCGCATCATCATACACGCGCCGGTGACCGCCATATAGTTGTGGTACCACTCTGGCGAGCCGAAGGGGCCGAAACTCTTCTCCCGGTCGCCGTCAAAGATATGGCTGCCATGCCCCGCCAACCCAAGCACCAAACCCGCGTGCTGGATGGTCTGGTCTGGCCGGAGGAGCTTACACCCGACGACGCCCACTTTTGGCCGCATCGCCCACCCGACAAGCTCGTCGAGCCAGTCGGCGTGGAGAACCTCCGTATCGTTGTTGAGGAAGAGGAAGACATCACCGCTTGCATGGGGGATCGCCGCATTGTTGACGGCAGAGAAATTGAACGTCTTTGAAGGGTGCTCGTAGGAGTGTATCTGCACACGCGGCTCATCAGCAAGCGTCTCATAGTAGCGCCACGTCTCAGGGTCACTACTCCCCGTGTCCATCAGAATAATCTCGTAGTGTTGGTAGTGGGTCTTCTCCAGGATAGACGTCACACAAGCGCGCACCATCTCAACTTTATCCTTGGTAGGGATGATGATAGAGACGTGTGCATCGAAAGTAGGCCAAATAATGCGCACCTCGCCAATCCCCGTACACGTAATCTTCGGCTGCTCGACGCCTGTGCGCTTCAGGTGGGCGGCGATACACCGCGGTTGCGCATCGTAGGCCCACGGCTTTGAGCGGGCATCGCGCGCAACCGACCCCTCAATCAGCCGCCAGTGGTAGAGAATCTTGGGGATGTGGCGGATGTTTTCGGTCTTCTCAACGCAGCGCAACGCGACATCCCAATCTTGTGCGCCGTCCATTGCGGGGTTGAAGCCACCAATATCATTCAGCAACGACCGCCGGATGACGCTGTGCATCAGGAAGTTGGTGCCAAGCAGGTGGTCGGGCGACCACGTGCGCGGCTTGAAGAGCGGGTCGCGGCGGACAGTCGCATCCTCCGAGATCTTGTCCTCATCATAGTAGACAATATCTATGTTGGTATCTTGGTTGAGTAGGTTGACGACCTCATACATCATATTGGGAGCAAGCAGGTCGTCGTGGTCGAGGAGCGAAATATAATCACCCTGTGCCGTCTTCAACGCTTCGTTTGAGTTGCCAGAGATACCCTGGTTTTCTGCTAGGTAAGTCACGCGGATGCGCGAATCTCGTTGAGTATACTGCTGCAGGAGCTGCTTGATGGCGGGGTTGGTTGAGGCGTCGGCAATACAAAGCTCCCACCGCCCATAGGTTTGTGCCAATACCGACTCGATCGTGTCGCAAAGAACGTCCGGTGGTGGGTTGTAGACCGGCGTGATGATGCTGATAAGGGGTTTTTTCGGGAATGATTGGGCATGCTGTCGTTGCTCCGACAATTCCACCGCCGTCGGTTCATTTTCGACAATCCACGCTTGATAGGGGTCTACGGTGTCGGCGGGGGAGGTGGGGGCTGGTTGGGGTATGGCAACACCGTTCTGCTGCCGAAGATCTTGCAACTGCTTGATCACCGCCCCTACGCCTTCATTCCGTGCGGTTTGTACCGTCTTCATCAGCCGCATGACATTCCCCGCCTCGATCTGCCTAATGACATCCTGAAGGTGGGTGATATGCTCATTCTTTTGGTCTAAGGAAGCCTCAAGCTCTTCCGTATACGCTCGTATTGATGCTAATGCCTGCTCTCGCTCGGCAATAAGCGTATTGGAAGACATCTCAGCGAGGCGATGCGCTTCGGCCAACTGCGCACTCAGGTATACAATTGCTTGCTCTTTCTGCGTGAGTTCTTCATTGAGCAAACTGGCAATGTGGCGGTAGTGGCCGACTTGATGCACCATCTCCTGCTGATAATGAGCCACTTCCTGTGCCGCCTCGTGGATGCGTTGATTGGCTAGTTCCCATTGCTGCTCAACTTCCTGTGCCGCCTCATTGACTTGCTTCTCTGCCTCGTCAAGCTTTTGTTGGGCCTCTTCGCCAAGCGCCACCTTGCCTTGCAGCTCTACGGTTAGGCTGCGTAGGTCATAATTTTCTTTCCACAGCAGCCAATATTTGCGTTCATAGTCGCGGATGATGCGGGGAAGAGCATCTTTGCGCCGTTGGAAGCGTATCGACCAGGGGGTGATGAACGTCGCATCAAAATCTACATCGCGGAAAAAGCCGTGCCGGGCAAATAGCGATGACCAATACTCTGGCGAGTGGACGTTGAAGTGCGTCGCTTCGCGGTAGTCGAAGGGGGTGGAGGAGAAAATAATATCGTCAGCGTGGGCGCAGAGGTTTTCCACCGCCTTCTCCGCCTCCCACTGCGTCATGTGTTCAAGCACCTCAATGCAGACAATTAGATCATATCGCTGAGGGAAGGGTTCAGCGACTGAGCCAACCCAGCAGTAGGGCTTGATCGACTCATCTACCTCTGAGATGGCATATTCGGAGATATCGACCCCGTAGGCCTCAATACCGCGCTTGCGCAGCATCTCGACAAAGAACCCCTTTGCACACCCGGCATCGAGGATGGTCTGCGGTTGGAGTTCTTGCAGGAGGCGGTGAGAAGCTTGATCGAAGAGGGTTAGCCATTCACTAGAACGTTCGTACGGTTCACCACAACAATGAGCAAAGTAGTAGGAATCAAAAAACTCGTTTGCTTTCTGCGAGTCCATGGGCGTCGCGTCCAATCCTTTCAACGAAAATCAGGGTTATGATGATGATTTCGGCTGCCAATGCCAGGAACTTGGGATATAAAACAGACCGTACCGTTCACGCATCGTTGCGGCTTGTACTCGGAAGCGATATTTCCGTTCGTGGTGGTCGTAGGGGTGGCCCATCGTATAGTCGTAGGCCGCGGCAGTGAAGCTATATTCGCCCTCAAGGAGCGGGAGCTGCTCAATCGTATAATCTATCGTCCCTTCGCCCTCCACGTAGTCTATCGGGTAGTTGGCGAAGCGGGTGTTGGGGCCGTTGATGTGCAGCCCGCTGCGGTGGTGGATGGCAATGCCAAAGACCGGGTCGTGCACGCGCTTGTGGGCGATGTAGTGCATACGGACAGTGAGCGTTCCCCCCGTCTCAAAGACATCGCGCTCTTGCCCCTCTGCATCGAGCATTTCCACCTTCGTGATCTCAATTTCGCGCGTCCCCCATCGGAAGGGGTCTTCCTCCTCATCCTCGTCGCCGTACAGCTCCTCATCCTCCTCCTGGTAGCGAATACGATCCTGCTCAATGCGTTGACGCTCTTGCTCATTGACCACCTTCAGGTAGCTGTCGATGGATGAAACCGGATCGCTGTCACTCATCAGGACGCCGTGATCAAACCACAACACCCGATCACACAGGTTCTGGACAGTACCAAGCCCGTGGGAGACATAGAGAATCGTCCGTCCCTTGCGCTTGAACCGATAGATGTGATCCATACATTTGCGTTGGAAGGAATCATCGCCGACAGACAAAATTTCATCCGTGATGAGGATATCGGGATCGACGCTGACCGCGATAGCAAAGGCAAGGCGCATATACATCCCCGATGAGTAATGCTTGACGGGGGTGTCGATAAACTCTTCCAGCTCCGAAAAATCGATAATCCCGTCCATCTTATCACGCATTTGCGCCTGTGTTTGTCCAAGCAATGAGCCGTTGAGAAAGATGTTTTCGCGGCCAGTCAGGTCGGGGTGGAAGCCAGAACCAAGCTCCAACAGCGCGGAGATACTCCCATTGACGGTCACTTTTCCCGTCGTCGGCTCAAGGATACGGGAAATGAGTTTGAGCGTGGTGCTCTTGCCAGAGCCGTTGTGGCCAATCAAGCCGACACTCTCGCCCTGCCGCATCTGGAAGCTCACATCTTGCAATGCCCAGAAGGTCTCGGTATCTTGGCCGCGCTTCCTGGGGAAGAATATTCGGCCAATCTTCTCTCTGGCCGACATTTGGCGGTCGTAGTGGCGGGAAAATCGCTTACTGACGTGCTCAAACTCAATCACTGGTGCGGAGTTGGAGTCGTACTGTTTTTGTTTGCGTCTCATACCTACAGTTCCTCCCCAAATAACCCACTATGACGCTGGAAGAACCAATATCCAAACACTAACACGATTGCGACGGTCACCGATACCCGCAAGACACTATCAAGCGCGGGCAAGCCGGGCGTTGGTATCATCCCCACCGGCACCGCACTCCCATAGAGTATCTCGCGGTAGAAGTCAACGATGGAGGCCATTGGATTGACCCACCGCAATGCCCGCGCTACAAGTGGCGTGGCAAGCGTGTCGAGAGAATAGAAGACCGGCGTCAGGAAAAACCAAAATAAGACGAATATCCCCACCAAATGCACCACATCGCGGAAGAAAACCGCAAGCGAGCTGAGAAATAAGGTCATCCCAAGCAGGAAGAGCGTTTGTAGAAGGAGAACAACCGGCAAATACAAGAATGTCCACGAGAAATTGAGCGTCCCAATGGTCAAATATTGGGCAATCGCCATTACGAGAAACATCATCGGCAGGGAAAGCACGTAGTTGAGCAGGCTCGACAACACCGTGACAAGCGGCAGTATCTCCCGCGGGAAAAAGACCTTCTTGATGAGATTGGCGTTGCCGGTCACGGAGCTGACGCCGATGGAGAGCGCTTCCGACGGATGGTTGATGCGGCGCCATGCAATGTCGGTGACGTGCAGCAGGCCGTCCACACCGCCCAGGTCGACGAAGGCACCGTAGTCGGTGATGTTCTTGACCACGCCGTT
>CAZGLO010000046.1:26145-29717 GCA_964526735.1 uncultured Chloroflexaceae bacterium
GGCATGGAACCTCTTCGCGCAGTGGCTCGGGGCCTCGCCGGGAAGGGCGCTCGTCACCATGATGAGATTGGCGTTGTCTAAGATGCTTCGCGTTCCGGCGCTAATCGTCTCAGAGCAGTAGTTCCAAGGCAGTAGGCCAACAATAAGGAACACCGCAAAGAATGCAATCCCGCTTGGCATCAGGAAGGTGAAGACAAAGAGAAACACCAGCATCATCAGGAGCGGGGCAAGTTGCGTCCATATATAGCCCAACATACTGCCCTTGTACCGCGCCCGCAAATCGCGCACGACGAGGTTGCGGATAAGCTCACGGTAGCTCCACAGCTCGCGTATCTTGCCCATGATGTTGGCAGAGCGGTCAACAGCCACACCCGCCACGCCCACACTCACCCCCGCCACAAGCGTTGCCAGTAGCTTGACGATGATCCAGCGCGGGAGTGGGTGAGAGGGTAAGTCGGCTCTCTGTACATAGACCGTTTTATCGCTCTCGTAAGGAGAGAAGACCATCCCCTCCTCGTTAAGCATATAGCTCAGGGCTTCACTGATAGCTTTCCGCTTGGCAATCGCACGGTCTCGCGCTATCAACTCCGCCCGCACGGCAAGCGACTTATTGGCGCAGTGTTGGAGAGAGGCCTCTCGCATCGTCGTGATATTGAGCATCGCCGTGTCGCAGAGTGAATCAAGGGTGGCATTGCGCGTGTTCATCGCAAATGTCCACAGGTCGTAGCGTGCTTCGAGGGCACGGGTAAGGTCGTTTTTCTCTTCCTCCGTCAAGTCGCTCAAGTGCATCTGCGAAGAGACAGGCTCAATTTGGCGGCTCATGGGGAAGGCTTCGTGCTCTATGATCGTTCGCAGGTGGTTGCCGAAGGGCGAGAGAGGTTCTTCTCCGCGCAGCGACGCGACTAACTCCCACCCAAGCAGGTTGCGCAACACTTCGCGTCCGCCCGCCGCGCGTATCTGGCGGACAAGCTCTTTCGCGCCGTCGTTGGCGAGGGTATGTGCTTCTTCTGCGGTCGGGGCGATACCCTCTACCCGCACCTCTCCCGTCGCTTTGGGGTGGTAGAGAACGCGGTAGGTGGGGTCGCCAAAGCGCACCTCTTCCCGCGCAAGCGCCCGTTGCTGCAGCGCATCCTGCGCATCGCGGATGGCAATGGCAAAATCTTGGCTTGGATCTTCTGCCTCTCCCTCCTCATTCCAGAGGTAGAGACCGTGGTAGCGCGTGACATCGAAATGCACCATGGCCACCGAACGGTACACCACCGGCTGCGATACAACCCGCGGCACCACAACGATAAATGCCCCAACCACACACAGCACAATCCACACCCGTTGGTAAATATTCAGGGAGCGGATATAGTCCTGTATGTAGCGCAGTACGCGGGTGTGCCACGGCTCATGCGACGGGGCCGGTGGCGGGAGGGCTTGGGAATCTTGGGAATCTTGGGAATCTTGAGTGTTCTGCTGATCTGTTAAATCTGCTTGATCTTGTTGATCTGCTTGATCTGCTTGATTTCGTTGATTTCGTTGATTGTTTTCGTCGTGTTCTTCTACGGTGTCGGACATATCCGAAGCTCCAACGTTTGTCTTGCATGGACAGGTGCCATCACTTCGTGGGGATTGGTCACCTTCAACGCACGGTTGTCAAGAAACGCCTCATAGATGGGCTTGGAAGAGCGCACGGTAATAGAGTCAAGCGCGCGCCCGCTCTCATTCGTTATCGTATATATGCACGGATCACCAATATTGCTCGTATTGCTCGTATCGTTCGCGTCCTTAGCGCGGATGTGGAGCGAAGCGAGGGCACGTTTCCACTCGGCGATCTCTCGCAATGGCGCAACCCACACTGTTCGATCCGTCGCTGCATAGTGTACCACGTGTTCCCAAGCTGCGCGTTGCTCTTCCGAGATCACTTCCTCGGTGTGCGCCCACAAATCGATCACCCCGCCAACCGCGCGCGCCCGATTGATCTGCTCAATTGCCTGTGTCGCGCTCTCTGGTGTCAGGTAGAAGTCGGGGCAGGCAAGGAGCTGCTCGTGGCCCGGCAGCGGGATGCAATCAGGGGTAATCACCATACCATTTGCATCCTGCGGAAAGAGATTATACTGCGATTGGTTACTCAGCCGGGTCACAGACGTAATCCCCGCATCGACAAGCGCATCCCAACTTTCGTCACTCATCCCGCCGCTGCTGCTCCACGGGAAGGCCAATGAGGTTGCCGGGGCGATGTTGTGTTGTGCAGCGACCTTATTCCACAGGGCAAGGTCTTCACGCCACTCCTGCGGCTGCACAAACCCGCCATAGAAGTGGCTGAAGGTGTGGCTTTGGATATCGTGGCCCGCCTCCGCCACCACCGGCACAAGATCGCCAAAATACCACGCCGGATGCGTATCGACAGTACCATAGGGGTCAGGCGCAAACCACGGCGTCGTAGCCCATTGGTCGGTCAGCCAACGGTTGGTGGTGGTTGCCCATGGGTAGATGGGGTTGCCAAGGAAGTGGGTACGGGTGGTGTTGCTCATCAGGAAGGTGTAGCCATTGGCGTAGTAGGTCGCCTGGACACCGTACGGCTCAAATATACGGAGCGTGGTGGTGATACCTTCCCGCATACGCATCCCCCGCGCCACCGGATCGCTATCGGCATAGGGGTCGCCCACCGAGCGGGAGTGGATCAACCCGCCCATGGTCGTTTCCCAGTCGAAGGAAAACGATACCGCCGCCTCGTAGCCGTGCGGCCATGGGGCAATGTGGATAGGCAAATCGCCGCCATCCTCACTAGCCTCGCTGGCTGAAGTGGTTGCGTCAGCCTCTCCCGCTGCCTGTTCTGGTGTGGTTGGTTGGAAAAATGCACGCTGTACGCGCATCTCGTCAAGGTAGATGCGGTCGTCAGAGGCGGGGTGGATCTGGATCAACAACGTCTCGGCTTGGGGCGGGGCACGGAAAGTTGCCTCAATGGGAGACCACGACTCAGGGGGGGAATCCTGTTGCCACAACACCACCGGCTGCCATGGCGTCGTCGCTTCGGCTACGAGCTGGTCGCGGTCGTTGAGCCACCGGAAGGTCACCCGCACCCGCGTCGCCGATTGCTTTTCGGAGTCGGTTAGCCCGTAGCCGCGGAAACAATAACGTTGCCCCGCACTGACAGCGATAGGCGGCGTTTGGATAAAGTTTGCGATGCCCATCAGGTGGATAGAGCGCCCATCGTCATCAAGGGAAAATGACCCCATACGAGTGCCCGGCGCACCCGCTCGCCAACCATCAGGTAGCGGCTCCGAGTCGTCGGCACGGGTAAGATCGGCGTTGGGCAAGAGATTCGGGGTCATCAATGGAATATGGTTGCAATGGGAGACGCGGTGGTAGAATAGTCCCCCCGCCCCCGCCATGATAATTATGACCACGGCTCCAAATAGCACGATTCCAATGATGTTTCTACGCAGCATAGGTTTCCACTTTCCAAATAGGCCATTGTAGCATATGCCACGGGTTTGGCCAAACGCAAACATCCCCGTTCTAGGGCTACGTCAAAGTCACCGGAACGCCGATGAATGCCAGTGCGCGTGGCACCGATGCCGCAT
>CAZGLO010000047.1:0-23589 GCA_964526735.1 uncultured Chloroflexaceae bacterium
CTGCCGTCGCGCCAGGGACAAGCCGCCGCTCTTGAGAGCGTGCGGTATATGACAACATCGTTGGCCGCCATCGATTATCATTTCTTATTCCCAGCGGCAAATCATATGCCCTCGGCGTATTGGCGAGGGACAACGGGTGCGGACACGTCAGCACCTCCCAACACTCATTGCTCTCAACAAGCAGCCAATGAGCTTGTCTACACAACCACGTCGTGTTACACTATTATTACTAGTCACGTTTAAGATATTCACATATTAAAGGAGGACGGCGGCCTTCCCTCACCCCACCCCGTGAGGTTTTGGCACCGCCACATTTCTATGGACATGAACACGAAGGAGAATAATTGCGTGAACATCGCGGAGTTAGAATCTCGAACCCTGACGGACTTGCGGGAAATGGCTCGCAAGCTAGATATCACCGGCTGCAGTGGCCTCAAAAAGCAAGACCTCATCGTCAAGCTCTTGCAAGCACAAACAGAAGAAGCGGGCCACACCTTCCGCGACGGCATCTTGGATATTGTGCCTGATGGATTTGGCTTTTTGCGTGGCGACCGCATGCTCCCCGGCACCAACGACGTATACGTGTCTCAGTCGCAGATCCGGCGGTTTGGGCTGCGCACCGGCGACCGGGTATGGGGCCAAGTCCGGCCACCAAAAGAAAGCGAGCGCTACTACTCGCTGTTGCGGGTGGAGATGATCAACAATATCGACCCCGAAACCGCTCGCAAACGCCCGGTCTTCGACCAACTGACCCCTATCTTTCCAAACGGCCAACTCAAACTTGAAACTGAGCCAAATATTCTTTCCACTCGCTTGGTTGATATGATTGCGCCGATTGGGCGTGGGCAGCGTGGGTTGATCGTCTCGCCGCCCAAGGCAGGGAAGACCCTCCTGCTCAAAGCGATTGCCAATGGCATTACGACCAACCACGCCGATATCCAATTGATGGTGTTGCTCATTGGCGAGCGGCCAGAGGAAGTCACCGATATGCGCCGCAGCGTGAAGGGCGATGTGATCTCCTCTACGTTTGACGAGCCGGTCGAAGATCACACCAAAGTCGCCGAAATGACCCTTGAGCGGGCCAAACGCCTCGTTGAGAGCGGACAAGATGTGGTGATTTTGATGGACTCTATCACCCGCCTCGCCCGCGCCTACAACCTCGATATGCCTCCAAGTGGCCGGACGCTCTCTGGTGGTATCGACCCCGTCGCGCTCTACCCACCCAAGCGGTTTTTCGGTGCCGCACGTAATATTGAGCATGGCGGTAGCTTGACGATTATCGCGACCTGTCTCATCGACACCGGCAGCCGCATGGACGATATCATCTACGAAGAGTTCAAGGGTACCGGCAATATGGAATTGCACCTTGATCGCCGCCTCTCCGAGAAACGCATCTTCCCAGCCATCGACATCCAACGCAGTGGGACGCGCCGTGAGGAATTGCTCCTTACCTCCGAACACCTGCGGCAGGTGTGGACATTGCGCCGGATGGTCAGTATGCTTGGCGAGAATGAGGGCACTGAACTCGTGCTTACCCGGATGGCCAAGACCCGTACGAACGAAGAGTTCTTGATGACGTTGAATAAGAATATGACCTAAATACTCTCCCACAGAGCAGTGTAAACAGAGCAAACTCTTAATTGTTAATTGACGATGAGGGGAAGGAATAGCTCTCGCAAAGTTGTCAAACTCAACTTCTGCATTGCAGAGCGGTTCCCTACCTGATCATCGGCCCAATACCAGAGCTGGTTCGTTCCGCTGGCCGGAAGAGTGAGACGAAGCAACGCCGGAGAAGCCGTTTGCCCCTCTGAAATGGGCACGGTTGTCCAGTGGGTATAGTCCCACGAGTAGTGCAGGTTTGCCACCCCACTCCCCCCCTGATCATCCGCCCCGATGGCAATCGTGGGGGTGGAGGAAGTGGTTGTGTGCAGTACAGGGGCCGTCGAGTGTGGGGTCATCGAGTGTTTTGAAACTCGTTCGTGCTCTGCACTGATCGCGTCACGGAGCGCACTTCCGGTGACACGACCAATAGTACTACTAATCTCGCTACTAAAAGCGCTACTTATCGCATCAGTCGGCGTCATGTAGTCGGTCGAACCAGGAATCCGCACGGCATAGCCAGTTGTCGCTACTCCCTCCTGCTCAAAGTAGGCGAAGGAGAGGACATGCCACCCTGGCTGCAGCATGATCGTCCCCGTCATCTCGCGGGAGCTATCGGGTGGATCGAGGAGGCCGGTATTCGTCACCACGGTATGCCCATCAATCCACAGCCATGAGCTATCGTTGCTGATGGTACGGAATACATATTCTCCCCCTATCGGAACAGTGATAACTCGCGTTTGCTCAATGAGGAAGCGATCCGATACGCCAAATGGGCCGTGCTCTTCCCAGCGCAGGGTGTCGCCTTGCCATGCAAAACTTCCGACATAGGAGGTGCGGGGGAGCGTCGCCGGACTGCTGGTGCGATCCAAGAAATTCCCTGGGATATCGCCAAGGCGGTAGACATGGGCGAGCGAGCGTAATAGCGCATCGTAGCTCACGAGCACGGGAGGCTGTACCTCATCCGTGACGGTGATCTGTTTGGGTGCCGCATCTCGGATGGGATATTCAACATACTCCTGGATAACCCCCGCATGGAGCGTCACCGTACCGGGGCGCGAAAAAACGATGTAGCCAGTCACGGGACGGGTTTCTCCCGGCAGCAATGCGCCATTCAGCCCCCACCGCCACGGATAGCCACCGGTATTGCCTGAGCACGGAACAGTGCGGTTGGTTGGCCCCAGCATCAGCCGATAGCGCTCTAGCTCTTTGGGGTAGGCGGGGTAGGTTGTATCTTCCCTCCCCAGAAAGCACTCTTCCTCGTGGTAGACATAGCCATCTTTTGGGTCATAATCGCCGTCAGGGAGAATACCCGCTTCAGGGTCTTGCGTAGTCATGGTGACGGTTTTATTGTTTCGGATGGTGAATGTCACCGTGAGCAGCTCTCCGACCGCCACCTCCGACGGGCTATACGACACCTCAGGAAGCTCTATGGGCTGTTGAGGTGGTTCTGGGGTGGTTGTGTCGGAAATCCACTTGACCGTGTCGAAGAAGAGGACGCGCCGGTCGCTATACGGCTCGCCGGTGAGGTCATCTAGCTCAACATACCCACTCTCCCCCGCCTCAAAGCGGTATGTGCCAAGGTCAACCCATTCTTCGGCGGTAGTGTGATCGACGGTCTGCTCTGCAACCCCATCGGCTGAATGAATGCGGTAGGTGGCGTTGGTAGAGGCGTAGGGTGGAGAGGCAAGCCCACATCCTTGGGGAATATGGGCGTAGAGCTGATAGTTGCCGGTCGTGGGGATGGTCGGCTGCCAGGTACCTTCGTTGGTACTTTCCTCTTTAGAGTCGGTCGTGTAGGTGTAGAAGGTGTGGTTACCATAGCCGCACGACGCCGAATACCAGTTTGCTTCGCTGCGGGTGAAGGTATCTTCAAGCTCGTCAATCAAGAGATTGCCATCGTCTGGCTGTTGGCTACTCTCGCCGCCCTGCTCGATGTAGGACTTGACGCGGTTGCGGATGGCGGGCAACAGATTGACTGTCCCGTCGCCCGGGCAGGTGGTGTGGCCAGGGGTGACGTGGCGATGGCCCGCAAGCGTCTCAACGACGGCACCGGCGTTGTACGGCTCGCAGTAGCGGGAAATATCGCAGCCGTAGTAGTAGGCACGTCCTAATGGGTCAATATCGTGTTCATAAGCCTTCCACGCCAACAGCTCGACGAGGGAGTCTAGTGCCGCGGCAGGCGGCTCAATCGTGCTGTAGGTGCCGATGAGCGATACCCCCATTGAGCCGTAGTTGCACGTGTCGTGGAAGCCGACGGCATTTTCGCCACCGGCGCGCGCCTCATAGACCGTGCCGTTGGGGTCGAGAATGTAGTTGTAGCCAATATCCCCCCATCCGCGCGTGTAGGTGTGAAATGACCAAATCGCCCGCACGCGGTCAGCCCAACTCTGCTCACTCCCTCCCAAGCTATTTGAGCCTGCCGTATGGTGCACGACCATGTGCGTGGCAAAGCGGTAGGCGGGTGGTACACGGCTTCCTTGGCCATCAGGGCACCCCCATGCTGTCCGGCTGACCACCGGCGGCTTTTCGATAGTATGCGGCTCGTTGTTGGAGGAGGGGCGGTTGGGCGGCGAGGCAGAGGGATTGGGAGGGCCAAACCGTGCGTCAACCGTATTGACCACGATATTTTTGATTGCAGGAGCGTCGCCAGTGGCGTTGGGAGTGGGAGTGGCACGTACTTGCCAGAAGCGCATGCCCTCACCAGCATAGAGAATATTGCTCCAACGGGTTGCTTCACCATCTTCGGGCAGCCATAGGTGATGATTGACCTCAACCACTTGCCACGGCGTCCACTCTTCCCCCTCCTCGCTGACCCGCACACGTACCTCAAGGTTGTCGTGCAGGGCAACGTTATCCACTTCCCACTTCAGAAGCATATGCGTGAACGGGGTTTGCTCCTCAACGGGTGATGATTGATATCCGCCATCCGCACGCCTCAATACACGCTTTTCCGCGGCGGGAGTTGATGAATCTGGAGATTCGTCTGGCGCGGGAGAGAGCATGACCTGATGGGGCTTCCCCGCCTCACGCGGGCCGAGGGGGTTGGGCGGGGCGAGAGGCGGGGAGGCGGTGGTCAAGCCACTGCTCATCGCCAATACCCCGACCACTCCAATGAGCACCCCAATCGTTATAAGCGTACGTTGGATAAAAAAGCGCGTGTTCATTATCTCCCCACCAAAGCTATCTTACACTTACACTCTACAAAGACCGTCGTGGCTTGCCTACGACTGCAACCTACTACCTACATACGTGTTGCCACATGTATTATACACCGTCGTACACAGCCACCACAAAGAAAATGGCCCTTCCCCGTGTAAGGAGAAGAGCCATCTAGGATTAGAGATGAGAAAGATATTGAAAGATATGGGCCGTTACCGCAGGATGAGCGGCAGGAAGAGGGTTGAGTCGGATACTGGTGAGATAGCCCCACCATCCGTTGCCGTGCCGCCGAAGAAGCCAGATGGCACGCTGTCCACCGGCACCGACGGCTGACCACGAACATCCTTATCCGCGGCAAGGCGGTTCGCGGGTGTCAAGGCGGCGAGTGTCGCGCTTGTGGTATCGGTCACTTGCACCACCAAGCGGTACTCAGACGTCTGGTAGCCATACACCTCAACCTGATAGGAACCTTCTTCGTTGGCCTGGAACGTGTATTCTTCTTGTTCAGTGCCCTCCAGATTGCTCACATAGGGCGGATTATCGGGGTTCGGCGGCCAAATGTAGAGATCGGGGTCGCCAGACTGCGGCTCAACACTGGCAGAGACGGTTTGCCCCTTCTTCACGTCGTAGCGGTAGACCCGTGCTTGATCACGTCCGACCTTTTCCGAGTCGGGGATGTAGTTGATCTGTCGTTGCATGGGGTAGATAGAGATGTTGCCATTGCCATCTTTCGCCCACGCCTGCATATACTTCATCCCCGGCGTATCGCGCATCTCCCACTGGTAATTTGTCCGTGCTTGGCTGTAGGAGAGCCAGTCGGAGGTACGGTTGACTGGCAACCAGAGCGCTGCCGCTTCGCTATACTCATACTCCACGTAGAAGAGGCTAGCAACGCCGCTCCCGCCGGTATCTTCCGCTTCGGTATTGAGCGTGATATTGCGGTCGTTCGTCTCTTTATCGCCATTGTTGACGGTGAGGTTCGTTACCACCGGCGAAACTTGATCGCCACCGCCCTCACGCACCGTCACATCGACCCGCACTGTGTTGTTGTCGGTCTTTGTTTCGTTGAATTCATCATCCGGGTCGATTTGAGCGATGATGGCGTAGCTACCCATTTCGGTTGGCGTCCAAGCAACATCATACCGGCCCGTGCTGTTGACGTTGCGAGCACCCAACACCGGAACCGTGCCTGTCCCAATCTCTTCCGTAGAGCCATCGGGCTTCTGCGCCGAGAACTTGACCTTCACATCCTGCCACATCTGGGCATCTGCCGCACCTTGGCGGTGCACCACCAACCCGATCTGCGCCTTCTCGTTGACGGGGACGGATGGTGGGTCGCTCTTCGGCTCTGTCCACAGGTCAGACTCGCTGCTGAAGAGGTCATCCTCCGCAAGCGAGAAGACGGTGTAGCCATCGTCAATCACCGTCTGGCGACCGTCGGTCGTTTGCAGGGTGAGGTCGTAGGTGGCGGGGTCGAGACCGGTCGGCACCACAGACCACATACCGGTGTCGTTCGTACGGGTGGTTTCAAGCTCTTGAGTGCCGACCAAGACCCGTATCTTCTCCTCGAAGCCAAAGCCGAAGAACTCAATGACACTTTCCATATCGCTACGGCCACGGTCGGGGAAGTAGTAATTCACCTGCGGGTTGCGGTCGTCATACGATTCGTAGCCGCTGTACATCGTTCCTTCGTCGCAATCGGGGTTTTGTACCACCACGTCGTAGATACCAACCGGCAGCAGCGGCGTATTGCCCAAGATTTCGTCGCCAGATGACACAGAGGCGTCCGTCAGTTTATACTTCTTGCCATCTTGGTCGCGGAAGAAGACCAATGCAGAAGACACAAAGTCCTTGCCCTGGATTGTCAGCCGGTGCGATTGATAATTCACGCCCCTGGCGGGGTCGGCTGACCACACCTGCGGTGTTGGTGTATCTTCACCCGTCGGCTGACAGCCTTCTTCTTCCTCTTGCGTCGCAGAGCTACCGACGATGGCAAAGTCGCCGAGGGTATCTGTCGCGATTTGGAATTGGTTTGTCTCATTGTAGAAGGTGGCGTCTATCCCATTCCAAGTACTGCCATCGTGAGCAAGAATGGAAAGGGTTTGCTCATCCACGCCCGTGTTAATAACTTCATCGCTTGTGTAGCGCAAGGTGATCGTCACCGGCTTGGAGAGCGAGGTGATCGTCGTCTCGTCGGCCATCAGCGCGTGGAGGCGGAATAGCCGCATCGCGACTTGATCACTGGGCAAGGGCGATGGAGTATCAATGGGCGAGGTGTAGACAATATCTGTAACCTCTTCGGAAACAGCATCCGGCGGCAGAGAGACTTCTGTCCCATCCCCCACCTCAACATCGCCGCCCTCATCGAGAGAGCCACCGCTCCCATCATCGCCAGTCGCCGTGTTGGGGATCGACCACGAGGGGTATTCATCCTGATACCAATCGCCTGTGATGGAGAGGAAGCCAGTACCATCGGTGTTTATCGTGTAGATGCTCAGGCTCTCGTTGCGGAAGGAGTCAAAAGCAATCTTGGTACCATCTGGCGACCACACGGGGTCATAGGCATCGGCGTCGTACGACTCCGTCACATTGGTGAGGTCAGAGCCATCAGCATTTATGGTGTAGATATCGTATTCGCCATTGCGGTCGGTGTGGAAGGCAATCTTCGTTCCGTCTGGCGACCAGGACGGGTAGGAATCTGCCCCCGCGTCCGAGGTAAGAGCCGTGCGTCCTGTCCCATCGGCGTCCATCACGTAGATATCCCAATTGCCATCAGTATCGGCTGCGAAGGCAATCTGACCGCTTTCTGGTGATACAGAGGGGTATATCTCATTAGTTGTATCGCTATTTAGTGTTTGCTGCCCAGCCCCCTCGATGTTCATCGTATGGATATCCCAATTCCCATTGCGGTCGGAGGCGAAGAGGATCGAGCTGCCATCCGCCGACCACGTCGGGTAGAGGTCTGCAGCCTTGTTGTTGGTCAGGTTGGTCTGCTCTGTGCCGTCTGCGTTGGCTATGTAGATCTCTTCGTTGCCATCGCGGTCGGAGACAAAGAGCAGCTTGGTGCCATCGGGCGACCAGGCCGGATAGGTATCTTCATTGATGTTATTCGTGAAACGCCACTCATCCGTGCCGTCGGCATTTACCACGTAGATGTCGGTATTGGAGCCGCGCCGCGAATGGAAGGCGATCTTCTCGTTGGAGGAGACAGCCTCTTCGATGAGGATGGTGTGTTTGGCGGTTGCGGTGCCCCAATCGTTGTTGACCGTCACCTCAATCGTCTTCTCACCCGCCTCCGACCACTCAAATGGTTTGGTTAGCGTGGTTTCGTCCAGCCACTGCGACGAGTCGGTCTTGTCCGTCACATCCCACAAGCAATCGATCGGTGTTGAGGCTGTGTTGGGCTTCACTGCCAGCTCAAAGTCGTAGGAAGTGCCTGCGTAGCCCTCGGTAGGGCCGGTGAGGGTTACCCCTTCTACACCCACATCTATCACCGTGGTGTGGCTGTCAACGACTTGGCCGCTTGCATTGCTGACCGTCACCTCCACCTTCTTTTCGCCCTCAGTCGCCCAACTGAGAGAAACATTGTCCGACAGCCCTTCAACCTCGTGGGTGGCAGTTACCACGTCATCCTGTTTCCATTCGTAGGTGAGGGGCAATTCGGCGTCTGCAGGCTCTGCCGTGGCGGTGTAAACATACGTCGCACCCGCTTGACCCTTTGCCGGGCCATCGATGGTAACTCTTGACGGCTTGACGACGGAAATGTTCATCGTGTGGCTATCCACCACGCTCCCCCCGTCGTTGCTGACCGTCACGCCGACACTCTTCTCGCCAACAGACGACCAGTTGAGCGTGACACTGTCCTCTGTGCCATTCACCTCGTGGGTGGCGATAACGGTGCCATCCTGTGACCACTCATAGGTCAACGGGAACTCGACATTCGATGGGTCGACCGACGCCGTGTAGGTATAATCTACCTCTGGATTGCCGCTTGTCGGGCCATCGATGGTGACTCTTGACGGCGTGATGATAGAGATATCCATCGTGTGGCTATCAAACACGCTCCCGCCCGAATTGGTGACGGTCACTGCCACGGTCTTCTCGCCCGCCGTCGCCCAATTGAGCGTGATGCTGTCCTCTGTGGTGGTCAATTCGTTGGTGGCGACTACCGTGCCATCTTGTGACCACTCGTAGGTGAGAGGTTTTTCCGCGTCTGAATAGTATGTTGTGGCGGTGTAGGTATAATCTATGTTTCGATACCCACTTGTATCACCGCTAATGGAGACGCTTGACGGCTCGACAACAGAGATGGTTACCCTATACTCTTTCACCACCTGGCCACCCAGGTTCCTAACTGTCACCTCCACCGTCTTCTCGCCAGGAGTATCCCAACTCAGCGGGATACTGTCCTCTGTGTCATCCACCACGTGGGTGGCGACCACCACGCCGTCCTGCTTCCACTCGTAGGTCAGCGGCAGCTCAACATCTGAAGGGGAGACCGAATAAGCCCTGTAGGTATACTCTGTCTTTGTGTTTCCATTTGAAGTACCACTAATGTAGAAGGATGTTGGCTCAACAATATCCCTTTCCACCTCAACACTCTTCGTCACCACCACGCTACCGGCTGCATTTGATGCGGTCATCGTGATGAGCTTGGTACCTACCGTATCCCAATTGAAGGTTTGGGTGTGGCTGATGGCATCTTGAGAGACAATGGTCTTTTCGTGGTCAGTCGCCTCCCATATAAAGTTGATGGGGCGGCTTGGGTTACCGGGCGTGACCTCTGCCGTGTAGGAGCGATCAGTCGACACCTCACCCGTATATGGGCCGGTCACCGAGACTGTTTCGAGCGACTTGAAGATATCCACCTCAAAGGAGTCGGTCACCTCCACGCCAGACTGATTTGTTGCCGTGACCACCACCTGTTTCCTGCCCGGATCATCCCACGCCAGCGTTTGCGTACTGGTATAGCTACCTAGGCTTTCAGAAATATAATCTGTTTGTGCGCCGGGGGCACTCCACGTGAAATCAACCGGCTTTCCAGCATCGAACGGGTGCGCAACCGCCGTGAAGGTCTGCTCCTCGCCATCCCGCATCAAGAGCTTTTTGCCTCCCGCAGAGAGGTCTCCAAGCGGCTTGGTGTTCCACACGTTCACGAAGAGCGTGCTCGTCATTTCGTGTACCGGATCGCTACTTTCGCGAGCGACTACCTCCATCTGCTTTTCGCCCGTCGTGTTCCACATAAAAGTGCGCGTATCAGTCAGGTAATCTGTGATGCTCACTGGCTTTGAGAAGCCTGCGACATTCCAGGTGAAGGTTATCGGGCTGGTGGCGGCGGGAGAGCGCACATGCGCCGTGTAGTCGTAGTCGGTTGAGGAGAGGATGTGTCGCGGGCCGATGATGCCAAGCGCCGGGACAAACTTCTGGACGCGGTCGTTGTCATAATCAGCGACATAGACATTGCCCTCACGGTCGACTGCAATGCCCTTAGGATAATCAAATTGGCCATCACCACTCCCACTACTCCCCCACTTCATCAGGAAACCACCGTCGCTGGTAAACTTTTGGACGCGGTCGTAATCGTCACTAACATAGATGTTGTCCTCATGGTCAATAGTGATGCCAGTGGGGTATCTGAATTGGCCATCACCACTGCCTTCGCTCCCCCACACGTCGAGAAGCCCCCCATCAGGAGTAAACTTTTGGACACGACGATTACTAGTATCAACAACATAGATATTGTCGTGGCTATCTACCGCGATGCCTTTGGGTAGGTTAAATTGGCTATTGCTAGTGCCATAGCTCCCCCACGATTTCACCCATTTGCCACTGCTATCGAATTTCTGGATGCGGTGGTTTCCGTAGTCAACGACATAGATATTACCTGTGCTATCTATCCCAATATCATGTGGTCTATCAAGTTGGCCATTGCCAGTGCCATAGCTCCCCCATTGTTCGAGGTAATTGCCACTGCTATCGAATTTCTGGATACGATGGTTATTATGGTCGGCAATGTAGAGATTATCATTGCTATCTACCGTGACGTTGATTGAGCCATCGAATTGGCCATTGCCACTGCCTTTGCTCCCCCACACATCGAGAAGCCCCCCATCAGGAGTAAACTTCTGGACACGATCGTTAAGGTATTCAACAACGTAGATGTTCCCCTCACTGTCTACTGCAACACCGTGTGGGCCATCCATCTGATCTGGTCGATATTGGCCATATTGCCTGAGATACCCACCGACCTTTGTGAACACCTGGACGCGGTGGTTGTTGTAGTCAGCAACGTAGATGTTGTCCTGGTCGTCCACTGCAATGCCATGTGGGTCATGGAATTGGCTACTGCCACTGCCATAGCTCCCCCACTCAGCAAGGTAGGTGCCATCGCTGGAGAATTTCTGGACGCGGTCGTCGCTGTAGTATCCCTCTTCGCTGACGTAAATATTATCCTGACTATCTACCGCAATACCAACTGCTAAGTAGAACTCTCCCTGATCAGTTCCAGAACTACCCCACATCAAGAGGAAGTTTCCATCGCTATCAAACTTCTGGATGCGGTCGTTGTCCTGATCAACAACGTAGAGATTGCCCTTGCTATCTATTGCAATATCCCTTGGGCCACTAAATTGGCCTTCCCCCGTTCCACTTGTGCCAAACTGGGCGAGGTACCCACCATCGCTATCTAATTTTTGAATCCGTTGGTTCCCAAAGTCTGCAACGTAGAGGTTATCCTCGCTGTCGATGGCAATGCCCGTAGGGTTCGTGAATTGACCACTGTCACTGCCTGCGCTCCCCCACTGCTTGATATAGGTGCCATCGCTTGTAAACTTCTGGATGCGTTGATTGTTTGTATCGGCGACGTAGACATCGCCTTCGCTGTCGATGGCAATCCCATAGGGGGTGTCAAATTGACCATTGCCATTGCCAGAGCTTCCCCACGATGTCACAAGCTCACCATCGCGGGTAAACTTCTGAACTGAATCACTGCCTAACTCAAGGGTGTAGATAAACCCATCCGCATCAATGGCAATGTCCTTGGGATTGGAAAAGCGCAAGTCAAAATTGCCCCACTCTCGCTCGAAGACGGGCGGCAAGGGAGGAGCTGCCTGTGCGCGGGCGGGGTAGAGGGAAATGAACATACCGACGACGAACGTGGCCAACAGAAAGAGCGTAGAGTAATTTCTCATCTCTCCATCCTAAACTATAACAGGTCATGAGTAATAAGGGGACGTAGAAGGGGCCACGGCACCGGCAACGACTGCCGTCCCATGACGCATTCTACTCTCGGACGAATGATCTTCTCTTGTATGCGAACATTTCTACGGTGGGAGAGGGGTGTGGTGTAGGGTAGTAAACGTTCCTATCCCCCATTCTACAAGAAAAAGTACTATTTGTATAGAGGTACTTAGGGGCCATGTCGCCGAATATTTGAGAGTAATTGTGGGCAAGGGGGGCTGCACATTCTACCGGGTCTTTCTAGAGAGCAATGTACGCACCAACGCCCGCTCCTCCTCCCCGACCGCGCCGACAGCCCACAGTACGGCCACATACACGGGTGGGGCAATCGCCACCGCGGCCATCCACCCGCCGACCGCATATGCACCTGCCATTGCGCCACCCATCGCCGCGGCTGCCACTGCCGGACGCCACGCCAGAGCAGCGAGAGGCGGGGTGAGGGTTTCGCTCCGCAGCACCGGCAGGAAGACCGCAAGCAGGACGACTTCCGAGAGGATGGTGATGATACTGGCGGCGTAAAGCCCAAACCACGGGATGAAGAGCAGGTTGGTGGTCAGGTTGAAGACGGCTCCTATCAGAAAGGCCCGCGTAATCACCCACTGCTGGTTGATGGCGATGAGGACGTATTGGAGCAGCCCGTTGACGAACGAGAGCGGCAAAAACCACGCAAGAATAGCCAAGACGTGCGCCGAAATGGGCAGGTAGTCGGCGGCGTTGCTGCGGGTGATGAGCGCAATCAGGTTGGGGGCAAGCAGCGACATGCCCATCGCCACGGGGAAGGCCAGCCACAGCATCAGTTGGAGGGTGCGGTTTTGAGCGGTGGCGAGGAGTGTGCGGTCGCCCTCCGCCCGCCGCGCCAGCGTTGGGAAGACCGCGAATGTGATGACCGGCGGCAGGACGAGGGCGATGTTGATGAATTGGTAGGGCACGGCGTATTGCTGTACGAGGAGGTCGCCATTTCCCTCGCCAAAGGCCTTGACAATGAACGTGTCGAAGCGGAAAAATACCACATTGAGCAGGTTGTTGAGCATCAGCGGGAAGGCCATCGGCACAAACGACCGGATAAGTGGCCAATCCCAATACAGCCGCGGCGGGAAGAACCGCCGTGTCTGCAGCACCAGGTAGATGGCGGCGGTGAGGGTTGAAACGCCAACCGCCGTCCACGCCAACCCCACGATGCCAAAGCCTAGCAACAACAGCGTGACGCGGATGAGGACGCTGACCGTTGCGGTGATAAGCTCGATGATGGCGGGGACTTCCATCTCTTCGGCGGCGTTGTAGAGGGCAGTAACCGCGCCAGAGTAGCTGCTGGGGATGAGGGTCAGTAGCAATATCCAGATCACCTCCTGCCCGACCGGCGTAATCGCCTCTCCAATGCCAAACTCCGCCAACATCCCATACGTGGCGATGATCCCCCCCGCAATCGGGATGGCAGCCACCACGAAGATAGCCCGCAATGAGAGCGTCATCCCGAAGAGCCGCGAAGCGGCGGCGGGGGAGGGGTCTTTGGCGACATCACGGGTCAGCAGCACCCCAAGGCCAAATTCGGTAAAGGTACCCAGATATTGCGCCACCAACAGCGCGGCAAGGGTATACGGGCCGATTTCCTCCCCCGCCAGACTGCTGTAGAGCACCAACGCAAAGCCAAATTCCAGCACCCGAATAATCAGCCGGACGACGAAGGGGACAGTACTATTTTTGAGTACGCGCTGTGCCGTATTATGCGTATCGCCGCGGTAGTAGCGCTTCCAGAGGAGCACCGCCAGCCCGCTGAATACCAACAATACGGCCATTCCAAGGAAAAAAAGTGGTAATTTCATAGCGCCCTGATTATAGACGATATTTGTGCCCTATGAGGCGGCGGTTTATGGGTGATTCGGGTCGTCTGGCAAGAGGACGCGCGCAAATTGGCCATCGCTCACCACCACGATTGTCCCATCAAGGTCGGTGTGGAAGGGATGTCCAGCCAATTGTGCCCGTTCGTGGTAGGTCAGCAGGGCGGGGTTATCTGTCGAATAGGCGGTGGTGAAGACCGTCATCGCGGGCCGCCACGCCCGCATCAGCTCGTAGGGAAGCTCCCGCTCCCACGGGTAGGCCAACACCGTCGTGGGGAGCGCCCGCGCTTGGAGGTTTGCCTCATCGTGGTCATTCATCCCCCCGGCAAGCACTATTCGCGTCCTGCCATACTCAAGCTGCAACACCAACCCGGGTTGGCGCTTCTCGCCGGTGGCAAGCACTAACCACTGCATCCCGCCAAGCGAAAACGATTGGCCAGCCGAGAGGCGGTGGAGTAGAGGCCGCTGCTGCTGCACCCCCCCCATCCAGGTCTTGAGGAGGGCATAATCTGTCTCTGTGAAGGCGGGGTGAGTGAGGGCGGCAGGGTCAAGGGCCGGATCGGAGAGCGTGTCAGGAATGAGCACCATCGGCACCTCGTAGCGCGAAAAAACCGGTATTTGCGCACGGAGCCATGTCTCTTCCGGGGAGGTCAGTACCACACCGGCCAGAGAACGCTTCCAAAAGGGCAATTCCCGACCGAGGTGGAGGAGCAAGGAGGTGGGGTCTTCTCCCCCATCAACCATGAAATAGTCGCCATTTGGGGCCTGGATGAGGATTGCATCGCCTTCGGTGGCCAAAAACCACACCCGTAATTCCCCCGGCGTTGGCCGACTCCGCCACGCAATCACGGCCAACACGGCGGCGGCAAGCAAAAGCGGGATGAAACGTTTGGAGCGGGCTATTTTGGAGATCATTCGTCTGTCATCAGCCTGTCATCAGCCTGTCATTAGCCTGTCATCAGCCTGTCATTAGCCTGTCATTAGCCTGTCATTAGCGGATTTTCAGGGTGGTACCACCCTGAAAATCCGCTGGCACACCACTTGCTCTCTTCGGGTACAATACAGAGACACGCTTTATATCGCTTTTTTGAATACACATAGGAGACAAACCTTGGGAAATGTGGAAATCACCTGGATTAATGAGCATCGGTTTCTGGCGGTAGATAGCTCAAACCACTCCGTGATGCTCTCGCCGCCCAACGACATCGGGATGAAGCCCTCCGAGATGTTGCTGGTCTCATTGGCATCGTGCTCAGCCTATGATGTTATCAACATCTTGCAAAAGCAACGTGCCGTGCTTGGCAAGATGGCCATCTCCGTGAAGAGCGAGCAGGCCTCCGAACCGCCCTGGCGCTACCAACACATCCACCTGCATTTTACCGTCACCGGCAGCAACCTGACCAAGGAGCAGTTTGAGAAGGCGGTCAACCTCTCAATGAACAACTACTGCTCTGTCCGTGCGACGATTGCTTCGGATGTTGCTGTGACTTTTGATGTCGATTTGCAGCAAGACAACGCCGAATCATAGCATTCCGCGGGGTATTGCGGTTACTTTTTTTGTTCATAGTAATGTAACCATCAGCTTTCCCTCACGTTTGCATGAGTAGACGTTCATTTACCATGATAGAAAAACGCCCTATCATGAGAACTATGATTATTCGTACTGACTTCAGAGGGAAAGGATTTTTTGATGGACACCTCGATGAACTATCAAACGTTGGCGCAGGCAATCGTAATGTCTGCGATAGAGGACGCGCAGGGTGACGGGCCTGATGCCTTCATGGCCAATCAATGGCTCAGCGGGGTTGACCTCGAAACGCTGGGCGTGGGGGATATGACATCGCTGGGGAATGATACACCGGGTCAACAATCAGGATGGGAGCGGAATGGCAACAATTAATTGTTCGCCCTATACTATCGTTGATATAGCCATTATTCTCACCTTTTTGCTTTTCATTCGCCCGTCTCTGCCTCTGTGCAATGGTCTGTATAGCTTCTACTTTGCGCCGCCGGAACGACGGTCTCGATACTCTCCCTGAGTACCCAACCACCGTCGTTTGGGCGGCGTTCTATTTGCAGCGATGTGTCCTCTCTGCTTTCCCACCCCCTCCAGCCTTCTCCCTCTTTTTGCTGTTTTTTCTTCGATCTTCCCCCACTATCTGAACCTTTTCTCCGGTATTATACACCCGAGAGCCATTAACTAGTCTCAAAATCTTGCCATAAGAGATATTCCCCCCTTTTTTTCGCCGCGACGCGGATGGATACAAACCATATCTCTTCTCAAAACATGTTGGCGAATCGTTCTACGACACGGTATAATATCTACACCCGACAGAACAATAATCACAAATAGAAGGCGTTCCAAAGATTAGCAGAGAACAATCAAGAGAACGATCAAAGGATAAGGATAATTGGAGAAGGGGTATTTGTTTTCATAAAGGAGAATTCACTATGATCCGCACATCTCGTCTATCCTTTTTTTTACTCGTCGTCTTGTTTGCTTTATCGGCTTCGTTTCTATTTGCAGCAGCACGTGATCAACCCCCACCCCTTCCTGGTTGGACACACTCTCCTCGCTTCGCCGATGATACTCCCGAACAGCACGGGATAAAATTAACTGGATCAGCGATTTTTCGTGCGTCGCCAGTTATCGCAGAGGTGGATGGCAACAGCAGCAATGGCAAGGAAGTGGTGATAGGGGGGAATGACGGGAGGTTATATACCTACGGTAGTGGCGGTAACTTGCTGTGGACTGTTGATGTCATGCCATCACCGTGCACCGCCGTAGAAGGAAAACTTCATTCCAAACCGGCTGTAGGCCCCATTTACGGTGGCACAAAGCCCTATGTTGTCGTTGGCTATGGCTCCATCTTGGCCACGAGCAACTGCAATGGTGGGGTTGCAGTCTACGATGGCAGTAATGGGTCGTTGGTATGGCGCTACAGCCTCGCCGATGTCTCGCCAAATGAGACCTTACACGGGGTGTTGTCTTCTCCCTCCATCGCAGATACCGACGGAGACGGGACGATGGAGATCGGGTTTGGTGGGTTTGACCGCAATATCCACCTTCTCAATCACGATGGCTCAGTTCGGTGGTATTACCACGCCGCTGATACGATTTGGTCATCTCCTGCGTTCATGAACATAGATAACGATGCGGAGCTTGAGATGATTATTGGGTCAGACATCAGCAAAAACGACAAAATTGAGCCTCCAACCGAAGATGGCGGGTATATCTATGCATTCGACACCCAGCCTCGCAATCCACCGTTCATCCCCTTTCAGACGGGGTACATCTGGAAAACCACCCTTGAGCAAGGGATATACTCCTCGCCCGCCGTGGGAGATGTGCTTGCTTCGAATGCAGGGGATGAGATCGTGATTGGGTCGAGCTGTTTCTTCCCCAGGGGCAGCACTAGCAAGGTTGGGAAGTGGGTGAAGGTGTTGCGGCCAAGTGATGGTAGTGTCCTGCAGACACTCAACGCCCCCGCCTGCGTCCAATCATCGCCCGCGCTTGGTGATATCAATGATGACGGCACGCTTGAGATCGTCGCCACGGTCAGCGGTTCTACCAATATTGGTGGCGATGGCAAGAGCCGCATTGTCGCCTGGAACGCAACCAACCCCAATCCCATCTGGTCGACTATCCCCACCGACCCCAACAGCGGAAGCAATGACGCCTACGGTGGCGATATTCAGTCGCCGGTCATCGCAGACCTTGATGGCAATGGGACATTGGAGGTAGCAGCGGCAAACTTTTGGTCGGTGCACGTGCTGCGAGGCAGCGATGGAACGCCCCTCACCTGCCAAAACCCGTCATGTGGTAGCAAAACGTCTCTCTTTGCGTGGAGTACCCTCAAATCGACCCCCGCCATTGGCGATATCAACAATGATGGCGTGCTCGATCTGGTGATTGGTGGCGGGCACACATACTACAACGGTGGGAATAGCGCAATGCTCTATGCGTGGACAGATTTCGACTTTGGGAGCGAAACGTTGCTCTCTTCTGGCACACAAGAAGCATATAGCGCACCGTGGCCGCAGTTCCGCATGAATGAGCAGAATTCGGGGAATGTGGGAGGCGTTCAGTCGGTGGAAACCCCCACGCCCACAACCCCACCCACGCCCACAACCCCACCCACGCCCACAACCCCACCTGTGCCAACAAATACGCCGACGCCGTTGCCATCGTGGTATCCCAAGACCTACTTGCCTGTAGTTATCCAATAACCAAACTTATCCTATGGGAACACGCTCTTACTCTCCACAACCTCGATTGCGCTCGTTCCCAATAAGTTTTTCCCTTGCCATCGCCTTGATTGCGGTAGGGTTTATGGCGCTGGTATGGGGAGGATGGAAAACGTCCTCCCCGTATCTCTACCACGTCCTTGCCCAAGAAAACACAATCCCTCCTCCTCTTGCCACGCACGCCGACTCGGCTCGCCCAAACACCGTCTACCTTCCGACTATCATCACCTCAAACAAACCGCTGCTTGAGACCGGACTGTGGATACACGATCAGACACCCAAATCACACGAAGTTGCGCTCTTTCGCTACACATTTTCGCTGCAGGAAGAGGTATATGCAACCGATCTTGCCATCTTTGCCGATACCCGCTATCAGGCGTGGCTTGATGGTGCGTGGCTTGGCAGAGGGCCTGCGCGGTTCACCAAGACAATGCGCGAATATGATAGCTATCGCCTTGGGACGCTCCCGGAAGGGAAGCACGTTTTAGCAGTGCTTGTCCAATGGGCACCCAACACCCGCCGCTCGGAGTCGTCCACGCCGGTGCTTGCCGCCCGCCTGGAAGGCGAAAATGGACGTGGGGCGTCGTTGGAGATTGCAGGCGGGACGTGGAAGGTGAGCCGCTCGCAGGGGTGGAACCGCGATGCCGCGCCCGTCCACTCGTGGAACCTCATTGGCCCAACAGAGTTGCTTGATTTTCGACAATTACCCGCCAATTGGCGTGCCGTCGGCTATGATGACACGCATTGGGAGGCACCTATCTCCCGCCTGCTCCAGCCTGCCATCAACACCCCGCGTTCGTTGCCGCCCCTGCAATCATCTCCCGTCACGCAGACCGTGCACAGTAGTGGGCTACTCTCCCCTGGATTCTTCCTTGGGGAGATAAAGATGTCGGCAACCACACCTCAAACCATCTCTTTTGCCCTCAGCAAGCCAACGACCGTGACAATCGAAACGTTGGCCAAGCCGTTGACGGCTCCATTGCCGATTGGAGTGCCGCCGCGCCCCCCGCTCAATGCCGATGTTGGTGTGGCTGTCGACGCAACCCCGCTTCGGCCCCACACCAATACCACCAGGCCGCCGGATGTCTTACAATTCACCCATATGCTGACAACGGGCATCCATACGCTTGCCATCTCCCATACAGAGCAGATTACGTGGCCACTCCGCATCTCAAAGACAAATATGCAATCGCTGACGCTACCACTGCGGCAAGGGTCTCATGCTGGTCGGCGGTTGCTGCTGACTGACCTTGTCCCCCATCGCCAAGCGGTCACCACGACGGGGGGGGATGGCGGGATGACCTTCTCATTTGAGGCGGCCCCAAGCTATGTGATCATCGATGTGGGGAGAGTGGTACACGGGCGGATCGAGGCGGATGTGACTGGCCCCCCCGGCACCATCATCGATATTGGGTGGGATGAGCGGCTGTGGAACGATACACGCCCACTGCCCTACCCCGGCTCCTTCCACCACCAATGGAACCAAACCGACTCGTGGGTGCTTGACGGCACAACGCGGTCGCTCTCCACGATTGACAGCCGTACTGGCCGCTATATTCTTATTGCGGTGTGGGGCGATGCGCCGGTACTGATGGAACACGTCCGTGTCAATGCCGAACGATATCCCGCTCAGCAGCGTGGTTCTTTCACCTCCTCCGACGAGCGGCTCAACCGTATCTGGCAGACGGGGGTTGATACACTGCGCTCAAATATGACCGACGCCTACGCCGACCCGTGGCGAGAGCGCGGGCAATGGTGGGGGGATGCCTTCGTCAGCGACCACGTCAATCAGGCGGCGTTTGGGGAGACGGCGCTCTTGCGGCGCGGGCTGCGCTTGATGGCGGAGGGGGTGGCGGATGATGGTCGTCCAGCCGCGCTCGCCCCGCACGGCCACAACAATCACCTGCTTGATTACGGGATGCTGTGGGTGCAAAGCACAGCCGACTATTGGCGTCTGACTCACGACACCGCCCCCCTGCGAGATATCTATCCCGATATCCAGTCATTCCTGAGCTATCTCCACACCCTAGAACACCCCACAACCCGCCTGCTTGATGTACCAGCCGGTTCGTGGTCGCAGACGGCGTTGATTGATTGGGCGGCGCATTGGGAGCGCTATGGCCAATCGACCGCGCTCAACGCGCTCTACTACGATAGCTTGCTTGACGCCGTGCGCATTGCGGAGGCGCTTGGCGATACGACCAACGCGATGATATGGAATCGGCGGGCCAACGACATAAAACAGGCCATCCACACCACCCTCTACCTGCCAGAGGAAGGACGTTATCTATCGACCATCGTTGATGATAAGCCATATCCGCCCTCTCCCCAATCGCAGGCGTGGGCATTGGCATATGGGGTCGTGCCACAGGGAGAGGTGCAGGACGTGGCTGATAGTTTGCTCTCGTTGCTCTCCGATGACCCCGCCACCCCCAACGTTGAGATCTACGGGATGTATTGGGTGTTGGAGGCATTGGGGCGGGCGGGCCGCATAGATGACGCGCTGTCGGTCATAGAGAGGTATTACGGGCGGCTTCTCGATTTGGGGGCGACGACGTGGTGGGAAACCTTCAACTCACACCTCTCCTACGACAACGCGCTCTCACACGGGTGGGGTGGCTCGCCGACGTGGTTCCTGACGACGCACGTGCTTGGAGCACAACGCACTGGCCCCAATACGTGGCGTGTGAAGCCTGCGCTGCGTGCGCAGACGACCCTCTCTCGCACCGTCCCTCTTTCGATTACCGGCTCATTGCCGCTTCAAGATGGGGAATTGGCGATTTCGTGGAGACAGACCCAACAACCCAATTCGCAAACGACCATCGCCATTGCAGCCCCCGACAGCAGCCATGGGACGGTGGTGTTGCCGACCGAGGTTGTGGCAGGGGAGATTGGCACTGTGACGGTGAATGGTATGGCGGTGTGGAAGAAGGGGGAAACGTTGGTGGATACCGTGACTCAGGAGGAGGACGGTATCCATATCGCAGTGGAGGGTGGCTCACCGACGATTACGCTCTACTGAAGTGGTCAAGCAGTTCCCCCACCCGCAAAAGCTCTTCCTCGGTGTTGTAGAAATGCGGCGCAATGCGCACCCCTTCTCCCCGCGCCGTGGCAATCACCCCTTCGTTGCTCATATAGTTGCACACTTCTTCTGCATTTGGGTGCCGCACGATGACGATGCCACTGCGGTGCTCAGGGAGCGTACTTGCCGCACATTGATACCCCCGCTTCTCCATATCACGGATGAAGACGTCAACCAGGTGGAGGACGCGCTGGTTGATGCGCTCAATACCGATCTCCAGCAACATACCAAGCGTCGCATTCAACGCCGTCATGCCAAGGAAATTGGGCGAGCCGGTGTGGAACCGTTCCGCGCTATTTGGCGGGGTGAGGTTGTAATCGAGGTAGTTCATCGGGTCGACCACGCTCGACGCGCCAACGTATGCCCCCGGCACCAGGTGATTAAGCAGTTCACGGCGGCAGTAGAGGAACCCACTCCCCGGTACAGAGAGAAGCCACTTTTGCGACCCCGCCGACAGCATATCGATGTGGTATTCCTGCACATCCATCGGGAACGCGCCAAGCGATTGGATACCATCCACCACGAAGAACATCCCGCGTTCGCGGCAGAGCCGCCCCACAGCAGCAATGTCGTTGCGGAAGCCGGTCGCGAACATCGCCGTGCTCAAGGCAATGACGCGGGTGCGGTGGTCGATGCGCTGCTCAAGCACATCCAAGTCAAGCCCGCCATCGCGCTGCGGGACGACCTTGGTCAGCACGCCCTTGTAGCTCAAATTGAACCACGGGTAGATGTTGGCGGGGTAGTCGCCATCAAGGACAAGCACATTATCGCCCGCCGTGAGAGGCAAACTGACCGCGGCAGTGTTGAGACCCGTCGCCGTATTGGGCATCAGCGCAATCTCATCTATCCCCCGCGCATTGATTAGCGTGTTCAGCCGCTCCCGAAGCTCCTGCTGCACCGCCACAAACTCGCTGTAAATGGCGGTAAACGGCTCCTGCTGGACGCGCGTCAGGTGGCGCTGGACAGCATCCGCGGCGCGCGTGTTGAGCGGTGATACAGCCGCGTGGCTCAGAAACGCATGCCGCTCCGTGATGGGGAATTCGGCGCGGTAGGGCGTTGGGTCGAGTGGAGAGGTTGGAGAGGTTGGGGAGGTTGAGCCGTCGGAAGGGGCGTCGGAAGGGGCGTCGGAAGGGGCCTCGGAAGGGGCGTCGGAAGGATTGTTATGCGGTGTCATCGACATTGTTGCCTCCTTTCAAGAGAAAATCGCGTAGGGTTGCCTCATACTGGTCAGCCTGCTCGACCATGGGCAGATGACCACTCTCCTCAATCCACGCCATCGTGCTGTTGGGGAGCAGCTTGGCAACCAGCGGCGGCCCATACCGCGGCATCACATTATCCTGCCGCGCGCCAATCACCAACGACGGCTGCGCAACCTGCTGCAGCATCTCGTTGTAGTTGGGGCTGACCGCCATCACCGCGCTCTCCAATGCAATCGGCTGGTTCATATTGAGGAAATCGGCAAAATTTTCGCGCAAGAGGTCATTATCATCAGGCATGCGGTAGAAGAATGGACGCGCCGCAAAGCGGTAAATGCGGGGTTCGTCGATCATCCACGGACGGCGCAACGCCATCCAGAGGGCGGTCATGCGGTGGATGAGACCCACAAAATGTCGTTCGCGTTCGTTGCGGTAGGTGCTTGGGCACGTCAGCGTGACATTGCGGATGCGCGATGGCCACCGTACTGCCATATTCACCGCCACGTTGGCGCTAAATGAATGCCCATTCACATCCACCTGTTCAAGCCCAAGCGCATCAAGTAGGTCAATCATCAAGCGCGCCATCCGCTCTGGGGACGCTATCTTGACAAAGGGAGGCGATTCGCCGTAGCCGGGCAGATCGGGGGCGTAGATCGTGCGAATATCGGAGAGCTGGTGGAGCATCTGCTTCCAATAGCGGGAAGAGCCACCCCATCCATGGAGGAGCAGCAAGGGAAATCCAGTCCCTGCGCTACGGTAGGCAATCGTGCCACCACTGGGAAGCGTAACATGGTGCATGGCCGATTTTTGACTACGATGCCGAAGCACGTCCAGACCACATCGACAGTACATCTCAAGCACATCTAGCGGTGAAGCACTGAAGTCCTCACACGTTACACATTATATGCGTTTCTACACATTCAAAAGGAAGCTGCGCATCACCCGATGGTATGTCTGCGGGCGCTCGATCATCGGAAGATGCCCACAATTCTCAATCCACACCATGCGGCTGCCCGGAATGAGCTTGGCAACCATAGGCGGGCCATATTCCGGCATCACGCCATCCTGCCGCGCGCCAACCACCAACGTCGGCGCGGCCACCCGCCGCAACACCCGATTAAATCCGGCGGTCGCGGCGTTCATCGCGCTCTCAATCCCCGTCCGGCGATCCATCCGCAGGAAGTCGTCAACGCTCTCTCGCAAGAGGTCATCGTCATCTGGCACGTGG
>CAZGLO010000047.1:23713-27661 GCA_964526735.1 uncultured Chloroflexaceae bacterium
CCCGCGCTGAAGGAATGACCATTGAGATCGCCCCGCTCTATCCCCAACGCCGCCATAAATTCAACCATCAGAGAGGCCATCCGCTGCAACGTAATCGGCCCCTCAAGCGGAGGAGACTCGCCATAGCCAGGCAGGTCGGGGGCGTAGAGGGTACGCACATCAGCAAGGCGTTTGAACGTTCCCTGCCAATAGCGGGACGATCCCCCCCACCCGTGGAGGAGCAGCAGCGGCGGGCCATTGCCAACCGAGCGGTAGCAGACCGGCCCGCTCGACAAATTGACTTGCTTCATCGGCTCATATGAGAGGAATGGCCGATGGCGATCTTCATCACAGATCTCTTGCGGTGTTCCCTGTTGAGCCTGTTGAGCCGCGGGCGGTGTAGCAGTTGAACGCGGAGGAAGAGCAGGACGTGCCGTTGCGTTAGGCAGACTAAGATTGTTGTTGTTCGTCGTTTGTTGTTCCTGGCGTTCCTGACGTTCCTGCTGCGTTTGCGCTTTCGGCTTCGGTTTCGGTTGTTCCTGCCGTTGGGTATGTTGCCGCTTCTGGCGATGTTCCTCCTGCCGCTGCTTGGCCTCCTTGAGGCTGGTCAGCATGGGTTTCTCTGGCTGTTTCTCCTGTTTCTCCTGGACTGTGCGCTGGCGAGGTTGTTGGCGATTCGCCCTGCGCAGGCGTGGAGGGAGACGGTCGTCCTGGCTCATTCGCTACCCCAATCTGCACCGGCTGTGCTGCGTGTGAGTTATCCGGTTGCGCTGATTGATTTGCCTGATCTGCCTGATCTGCATTATCTGCATTATCTCCATCACTTGGGAAGGCACGTGCAAGTACTTGTTGTGCCTTTTCCACCGCCTCTTGCGCTTCGAGCGCGGCTTTTTGTGCTTCTGCGGCGTGCTGCGCTTCGAGGGCTTGTTCCGCAGCAGCAACGGCACGTTGTGCGGCTTCGGCGGCCTGCTTCGCAGCGGCTTCGGCGGCTTTCTTCGCAGCAGCAGCGGCCTCTTGTGCCAACTCGATAGAGGCGTATTCTGGTGATTGATCATTGTGCTCAGGAGATGAAGATGCTGCGAGCGCTTGTTGTTTGGGGTTTCCTGATGCTTGCATAGCTTGCCTCTCCAGAAGCTGTCGTTTTGATACTCGGACGGCGCGTTGTTTGGGCAGCGCGTGGTGCCGTTTTTGCACCGACTTGGGGCGCTGACGACTGATCCGCGCGATTTGTTCCGCCGTAATCTGCCCAACTTGCTTGCGGATGGGCGAGGGAATCAGGCGGGTAATCACCTGTACCCCATTTCTTCCCTCTTTTTCTTCCTCTTCCTCCTCCATCTCATCAATATCGACGTTGCGCGTACGGACTTCGACGGGCGCAGGTGGTGGCTCGTTTGAAGACGGTTGAGCTGGAGGTTGAGCTGGAGATTGAGTGGGTTGTTGGGCAGGTTGTTGGGCAGGCTGCTCGTGATGATTGTTTTGATTGGGAACATCGGGTGTCGTCACCAATGTCGGCATTGTGACGACATGCGGCGGTCCTGATGTCACAGCAGCCGCTGCGGCTGCCGCCAACGAAGGCTGCAATGAAGGGTGGTAGGTGGGCTGTCCGACATGCTCTGGCAGGTCTTTGAAGAGGAAGTCGCGTACAATCCAATGATAGACATCAGGCCGCTCAACCATCGGCAAATGGCCACACTGCTCAATCCATACCAAGCGGCTGTTGGGGATGAGTTGGGAGACGGTGGCGGGGCCGTGGCGCGGCATAATCTGGTCGTCGCTGGTGCCAAGGACAAGGGTGGGCGTGCGGATGGCGCGCAACATATCGTTGACCCGTTTGCTGGCCGCACTCACAGCGCTTTCCATCGCGGTGCGGCGATCCATCCGTAGGAAGTCTAAGAACCCCTCCTTAAGAATAAGATCGTCCTCTGGCAAGCGGTAGAAGAACCGTTGCGAGATACGGCGGTAGAGTTGCGGGACATTGCCGATCCACGGTCGGCGCATCAACAAGCCTATCTCCATTGCTTGGTGAACAATGTTAATCAGCCGTCGTTCGTTGTTGTTGCGGTAGGTCGCCGGACATGTCAAGATGAGCCGCCGGACTTGATCGGGCATCTCCGCCGCCATAAAGGAGACGAGATTGCAGCCAAACGAGTGGCCAATCAAGTCGAAATGTTCTAGCTTGAGCTGTTCAATGAACTCAACCAAAATGGCAAAGAGCCGTTCGGGCGTTGCTTTGCCAGATGTCATCGGGGGGGATTGACCGAAGCCAGGCAGATCGAGGGCATAGACAGTACGGAATTCCGATAGGTAGTCTATGGTGGTCTGCCAATAGAGCGATGAACCACCCCACCCGTGTTGGAGCAAGAGCGGTGGGCCTTTTCCTGCCTGACGATAGTGAATGGTCAACCCATCACGTAATATTATCTTCTGCATACGATATTCGCCGTTCTGCAAAACCTATCTGACCGTAATCAACCTGTACCGGACGTGAGCTAAGTGGCCTAGGATATCAAGGGTATCAAGGGTATCATATTGCCCTACGCATTGCCCCACGCTTCGCCAAGAACCGACTCCGATGGAGATGCGGCGGTGGGTTGTGCAATTGGCCGCTCCTCAAGCAAAAACTCCCGGAGCAACCGCTGAAACTCATCTGGCTGCTCGACCATCGGCAAGTGGCCACACTCGCCGATCCACTGCAATTGGCTCTCTGGGATGAGGCGGGAGACAGCGGGAGGGCCATATTTGGGCTGGAGGCGGTCGTTACTCGCCCCGATGACCAGCGTTGGCGCAGTGATCTTCTGCAAGACGGTGCGGACGGTGTGCCCAACCATGCCGACCGCGCTCTCTTTGGCCGCCTTGCGGTTCATCCGCAAAAAATCATACACACATTCACGCAACAAGCGGTCGTCCTCCGGGAGACGATAGAAAAAGTTGCGCGCAATACGCTGATTGAGGAAGGGAACGCGCATCATCCACGGTTGGCGTAGCCGCAGCCAGACTGAAAGCAGCCGGTGGACGATTTTGATCACCCGACGCTCACTATTATTACGATACGTCCCGACACATGCCAATACGAGTTTATTGACCCGCTCGGGCCAGCCTGCCGCAATATAGGAGGCGACGTTTGCACCAAGCGAGTGGCCAACCAGATCAAATGTCTCGAGCTGTTTGGCGTTGGCAAATTCTACGACCAGCCGCGCAAGTCGCTCTGGCGTGGCGGCCTCAATCGTCATCGGCGGCGATTGCCCATACCCTGGCAAGTCGAGCGCGTATACCGTGCGGATGGCCGAAAGATGCGTGATCGTGTCGCGCCAGTAGCGCGATGATCCGCCCCACCCATGCACCAGTAAGACCGGCGGGCCACTCCCAACCTGGCGATAATAGACGGTGTAACCGCTCCACAAGCGAACCCATTGCATCTTCTTGGGCATAGGGACATTTGTTATGGGCACAAACATAATGACGTTACCTCGAACTTCCAGAGAGCAAGACAATTGCTCCCCATTATAGCATATCGTTGTTGGCTGAAAACATTCGGAACTGCTTTCATCGTTATTTATCGTTTTTCATCGTTGAGGGTGCCCTTCTCCGTTTGCACCACATTCCTATATAGAGAGGAGCGTGTCGCGGCGGGGGCGGGTGAAATTTGAGTGATTGGAATGCGAATTTTGACCAATTTTCAAAATTCCTTCAAAAAGGGGGTTGACAAACCGCGGATTGGATGATATACTGCTTCGCGTGTTGAGAAACGGTTTCACTTTTCGAAACGAAAAGGCAAACCAAAACAAGAGCACAATAGACCTTAAGCAAACAGTCGTTTGTATTCATAAGGTGTAGGGCAAATACGCTCTATGCCTAAATTTTTTGGCAATTGTGCTTTATGTATATAGGTCGTAGGCATTGTCCTACACCTTAACAGCACCTTACCAAGTGGATAATAATCAGTAAACAAGAAACACGTTGGGTCTTGTA
>CAZGLO010000048.1:0-27268 GCA_964526735.1 uncultured Chloroflexaceae bacterium
GGGAGTCGGCGGTTCGAGTCCGTCATCGCCCACCACAGAGCGCGTACGCACCTCATTATTACCAACACACCTTGCCAAGATAGCTCAGCTGGTAGAGCACAGCACTGAAAATGCTGGGGTCCCCGGTTCGATCCCGGGTCTTGGCACCAAACCGACAAGGGGGGATAGTATTGTCCCCCCTTTGTGGTGTCTTCTTCATGATGTTCCTCCCTGCCTCTTTGCCTTCTCACCGCGACACATGTTGATTACCCTTCACCCACAACCGCCACGGCGCATTGCGGTCGTGTTCGGCGGCGTAGTCAATGCCAATCCGCGGCCCGCACGCCACCTGCTCATCGGGAATAGCCGCGCCCTGCTCTACCCACACCATCTCGCCCTCCACCAAATCAACCCCATTACACGACGACTTCTCTATCGCAAGCGCTTGCGTTAACCGCGCCGGGCCGCCGGTCAGGAAACGCGGATCGCGGTGCTCTTTGCGTTCTTTAGGTTTCCCTCTCTTCCTACCCCGCGCCGTGCGCTGTGCACGTAACGTATGGATCGTCTCTATGCCTTCAAGCGGCTCCAATGCGCGCACCAACACCGCCGCCGCACACCCTTCCGGCTCTACCACCACGTTGAACATATGGTGCATCCCGTAGACAAAGTAGACGTAGGCGAAGCCGGGCGGGCCAAACATCACCGCATTGCTCGCCGTCTTGCCGCGGTGGGCGTGGCAGGCAGTATCATCCTGCCGATATGCTTCGGTCTCCACAATGATGCCGCTGAGACGGTGGTTATGTGCACCGTTGGTATGGGGAGAAGAGGGTGCATAGTGGCGCACTAGCCGCATACCAAGTAGACCGCGGGCGACAGTCAGCGCGTCGCGGTTGAAGAACTCTCGCGGGAGGCGGGTTGTTGGAGGGATGGGGGTCGTCATGAGGATGGCTCTATCCTTTCTTCTTTGGCAATGATGGTCAAACGATGGTCAAACGATGGTCAAACGATGGTCAAACGATGGTCAAACGATGGTCGATGGTGCTCGTGATTATGGTTGGGCAGATTTTCTAATGAGATTCTAACATCAATCTTGCGCCACACTAGTGTAGGGTCGTTATACTAGGAACCAATACGAGTAAGAATACGTGGTGATGTCAAGAGGTATCGTCTCGAGACAAGATGTTTGTGTGCCCTCTACATCTCTACGAACGAGATAAATGATAATTAGGAGGTCATTATGGGGAAAATAGTTGGTATTGACTTAGGAACGACAAACTCAGTCGTAGCGGTGATGGAGGGCGGTGATGGTGTTGTTATCCCAAATGCAGAGGGAAGCCGCACAACGCCCTCGGTCGTAGCCTTTGCGAAGAACGGCGAGCGCCTTGTCGGCCAAACGGCCAAACGCCAAGCGACCGTCAACCCAGAAAATACGTTCTTTTCATCAAAACGATTTATTGGCCGCAACTTTGAAGAGGTCGACCACGAGCGCACGATGGTGCCCTACAAGGTCATCAAAGGCCCGCGTGGCGACGTTCGTATGATCTCGCAGCAGACCGATAAAGAATATGCGCCGCAAGAAGTGAGCGCGATGGTCTTGCAGAAGCTCAAGGCAGATGCAGAGGCCTATCTTGGCGAGCCGGTGACGCAGGCAGTGATTACCGTTCCGGCCTACTTCAACGACAGCCAGCGCCAGGCTACCAAAGATGCAGGCAAGATTGCCGGGCTTGAAGTATTGCGCATTATTAACGAGCCAACGGCTGCTTCTCTTGCCTATGGCCTCGACAAAAAAGAAGATGAGACGATTTTGGTGTTCGACCTTGGTGGTGGAACGTTTGACGTCTCCATTCTGGAGGTCAGCGATGGCTTGATCCAAGTCCGCGCGACCAGCGGTGATACCCACCTGGGTGGCGATGACTACGACGAGCGCGTCGTCTACTGGATGATTGAGGAGTTCAAGCGCGATCAAGGCATCGACCTGAGCAAGGATCGCCAAGCGCTACAGCGTCTGCGTGAGGCGGCGGAGAAGGCCAAGATTGAGCTTTCGGGGATGGCCGAAACAGAGATCAACCTCCCCTTTATCACAGCCGACTCCAGCGGCCCCAAGCACTTGACGATGCGGTTGAGCCGCTCCAAGTTTGAGCAACTCTGCTCCGACTTGACCGACCGGCTGAAAGGCCCCGTCACGCAAGCGCTCAAGGACGCCGATATGAAAGCGTCTGACTTGGATGAGGTGGTCGTGGTAGGTGGCTCAACCCGTATGCCGCTGGTACAGGATCTTATCCGCAGCACGACCGGCAAAGAGCCGAACAAGAGCGTCAACCCGGATGAGGTCGTTGCAATCGGTGCAGCTATCCAGGCGGGTGTCTTGTCAGGCGATACGCGCGCGGTGGTCTTGCTCGACGTGACGCCGCTTTCGTTGGGTGTCGAGACGCTCGGCGGGGTGATGACAACATTGATTGAGCGCAACACCACCATCCCGACCAAGAAGAGTGAAATCTTCTCCACCGCCGCCGATGGCCAGACCGCCGTTGATATTCACGTCCTCCAGGGCGAGCGCAAGATGGCCACCGACAATATGACCCTTGGCCGCTTCCGCTTGGAGGGCATTCCCGCCGCACCGCGTGGCGTGCCGCAGATTGAAGTGACCTTCGATATCGACGCCAACGGCATCTTGAACGTCCACGCGCAAGATAAGGCGACTGGCCGTGAGCAACGCATCACGATTACGGCGAGCACGAACCTCAACAAGGAAGAGATCGACCGCATGGTCTCTGAGGCCAAGAACCACGCTGAGGAAGATGAGCGCCGCCGTGAATTGGTCGAAATCAAGAACCAGAGCGATAGCCTCGCCTACCAGACAGAGCGCACGCTCAACGAGCTTAGCGACAAGGTCAGCCAGGAAGACCGCGAACGGATTGAGAAGCTTGTCAGCGACCTGCGCATCGCTATCAACGACGAGAATGAGGAGCAGATGAAGCAACTCAACTCCGAGCTGCAGCAAGAGATCTACAAGATTTCGCAGGCAGCCTACGGCGATGGCGCGCAGCCGCAAGATGGTGCCAATCAACAAGCCGCCGGTGGTGGCAGCAGCCAGCAGCAGGGCCAAGGCAAAGACTCCGGCGTGGTTGAAGGCGAATACACGGTTGATTAATCGCAAAACCATATCAAAAACCGCCGCTGAGAGATAAAATATCGCTATAGATATATAGATGGAGTGGGCACTGGGCACATTGATATTTGCTCGGTGCCCATTGAATTAAGCGCAGGGGACTGCCGTCTTTAGGCGGCAGGGGAATGCGCCCTCCTCCTTTTGTGCTAAGGTTATGCAGTTGATATTTATCGAACAGTGCGGTATCATAAACATATTACGGCTCGGATCGAGCCTTCAGGACGAAACGTGCGCCAATAGGCGGAGCGTGTCCTGAGAAGCTGTCTGCTTTAGCTGACAGAGTGATCACTCTGACTCTCACGAGGAAAATAAGCCAGATGGAGAAGGGTAAGAAGAAAGAACGTTAGGAAGATGAGAACGGTTTCTCTGGGTTGAGGCGGCAGATACTGGCAAATGCACACCCCGGAGGACAATCTGGCTTCTTTCCTCCTGCCTGCCGCGGTCGTGCGGCAAAATACCCCGCCCGCACGCCAACCACCGTCTCCACGACGCGCTGCTCTAATATCTTCAATGCCTGCTCTCGATCTTTGTCGCTCAATGCGGGACTATATGCCCCACTCCCAAGGTGCAAAAACATCGCATAGCAGACGCGCTTGCCGCGGTAGATGGCTTCTTCCGCCGCACGCAGGTAGAGGCTCAATTGGATATCGCGTCCTTCAAGCGTCGCGCTCAATGGCCGCTTCCCCGCACTACTCTTATAGTCTATCAGCAGCAAGCTCTGGTCGGCCTGATCTATGCGGTCGATGCGCCCCTGCACCCGCACCATCCCCGCTTCTGTCACCATCGTGAGGGGGGGCGTGCTGCTTGGGTGGCCAAATGGCACCTCAACGGCGATAGGCCGATACACGCCATACTGCTGATTTTTCTCATCGCGGATGATATTTCGTATCGCGTGCTCAAGGCGGCGGCGGATATCGGCGCGCTCCCACCGCCAAAAGGGGTCATCCGGGAAACCCTGCTCCTGCGGCAGCGCTTCAAGCACCTCCTCCGCAACCTCGTGCAGCGTCGCCAGGATGGGGGCAAGGTCATCGGGGATAAATCGCCGTTCTTCTGCAATCCACCGTTCGCCTGCTTTGGCCAGAATGCTGTGGTAGACAAGCCCACGGGATGTCCGTTCAAGCTTATCATCGCCATCGTAGGCGGGCGGGGCGAGATGGAGCAAATGGCGCGCGGCAAAGAGAAATGGACAGGTGATATAGTCGTTGAATTGGCTAACGCTCCACGGGTGATTGGCGTGGTAGCGGCGCGCAAGATACTCCTTCACCCGCTCATGCTCCACAATGCCCTCAAACAAGCCAAACGCTTCTCTGTTTTCGCGTTGCGTCTCTACCTGATGGGCATGCACCACCCGCTCTCCCAACACCGGATCGACCGCAATGGCGGGCGAGTTGTTATAGACACCGATACCATAGACCATCTGTGCGACCAATGCCTCTTCTGCCGAAACCACCTCCTCTGGCGGGGGGACTTCCCCTGCCCGCACCACTTTCCTGGCGACGGTTTCAGGTTTCAGCAAGGATAATACAGCCGCGATGTAGGGTGAGGGCGGAAGTTGGTTGCCCGACTCGTCAAGGTAGGTAGAGCAGAAGGTGACACTTTGGCGCGCATTCGTGACTGTCTCGTAGAAGAGCGACCGCTCATCCGCAGGGTCTGGCGCAAAGAGCGATATGCCTTGTGCCGCCAACAGCGCCCGCTCTCGACGGCTGTAGAGCGGTGGAGGCGCGAGACGGAGGGGGAATTCAGACTCGACCATGCCCAGCACGACCAGATGATCATACCGCACCCCGCGCGCCATCAATACGGGCAGCACGGCGACCGAGTCGGGGTCACGGGCTTCGGTGTAGCGCACATGAGCCGCCGCCAACGCATTCCCCAGCTCCTGCACGAAGGTGGCGTATGAGACGGCAGGCTCTTCTAAGGTACGCGCCGCCTTCGCAAGCTCATTCAAGATGTCCTCTAGCCGCTTGTAAATGGGCTGCCACGCGGTTGTCGTTGAAGTGTCGTTCGTGTCGTCAATTTCCTGCTCAGCGTTGACAGTATCATCGACATTGGTGACAGACTCCGATGGCGCGGCTTCCTTTTCCGACGGCACGTCTTCTTTGCCCAAGACGCGGCGGTAGAACCAACGCACATACTGCGGGATAGTCGCCTGCTTTGGGGGTCGCAACCACGTTTGAAACCGCTCTAGCAACTGCTCAAGCTGAACCGCCTGCTCGTGGCTCAACCGCGACAGGAAAATCTCTTCCTCTTCCCCTCCCCCGCCATCTGCCACTTCTCGCTCATCGCCCGTCGCCGCATCCGGCTTGGGAGGCGAGTTGGGAGAGGGTTCTTCTGCGGCGGGAGACTGGCATTGGCGGACAAGTTTGAGGTAGCGGGAGAACCCACCAGAGATATAGCGTCCGCGCGCGGCCTGATCGAGCAAACTCGCGGCGCGCTCAAAGGAGGGGATGGGGTTATTGCCCTCCTCCTCCGCAAAGCAATCTGCGAATGGGGCTTGACAATGCGCCAAACGGCCATCGCCAATGCTCCGCCACACCTCAACCATAAGCCGCCGCGGGTAATCTTCAATCGGCAGCCGCAACAGCATCAGGAGAGCGACAATCGGCGGCGCTTCAATCAGCGGCATCCCTTCATAGAGGTGTATCGCAAGGTCATACTCACGCGCCACCTCCCGCAGCAATGCCGTATACATCTTGCGGTCGCGGTAAACGATGGCGATGCGGTTGGGGGGGATGCCCTGTGTGCGCAAATGGTGCACGTGGCGCAATGCCGCCCGCACTTCGCGTTCACGGTCGGCGGCGGTGATAATCTTCACGGTGTTGTCCGCATCAATAGGTTCGGGCGTATCAAGCGAAAAGAGATGGTGCTCAATATGCGCAAGCGGCGGGGCAAATGTTGCGGTGTCGGACGGAGCGCCAGAGGCGGTATCGGGCAGCACGACGCGATATCTACGCACTTCGGTTGCGGGCAACCACGCTTGGAGTTGGGCCAGAGTACGGGCATACCGGCGGTGGGCCGGACGCTCGTCTTGGCCATCTTGGCCGTCTTGGTTATCTTGCTGATCTTCTTCTTGCCCCTGCGCTGCGCCAATCATCGTGATGATAGTCGTGGCGGGGTAATCGCAAACAGCCTGCAAAAACCGCATCTGGAGCAGCGAAAACTGGTCGAAGCCGTCCACCAGGAACAGCCGCATATCATTGAGGAGGTGGTCGTGGTGTGCAAGCGCATCGCAGGCAAGCTGCAACCGGCGGGGCATATTCGCCACGTTGAGGCGGGTGCACGTGGCGAGGTAGCCTTCAAAGATGGCCGCAATCTCGCCATCGTAGGGCGTCACAGCCGCGTGGTGCAGCTTCTCTGCCGAGACATCGCCGTCAAGCAGGTCGTGGAGGAGGGTGCGGATGGTGGCAAGAAAGCCAGATTTCATCGCCACCGCGCCAAATGTGGGAAGGGCATTCTTGGCGATGAGGTCGCGCAAGACTGCCCGTATAAGCATGGTTTCGGTCAGTGGAGGAAGAGGGGAGAGCGTGCGCTCTGCCCGGCGCAAGATATGATCGGCAAGCCGCGAAAACTCAAATACCCACGCCCGTCTGCTCTCGCCACCGGCGGGAGAAGTCTCAAAGCCGCGCTCCTGCAATCGCTGTCGCATTGTGGTGGCTTGCAGGTTGCCCGGAACCAAGAGATATGTGGTTCCACGCTCACGCGCAGCAAGCGTATCTATCGTATCGAGGGCAGCGTCGGTTTTTCCGCTTCCGGCAGGCCCAACATAGTATAGAAGGGAAGGTCGGTTGCGATGTTTCTGATGCGGTGCGCGCGTACGGCCCATCCCTTTCCTTCCTTCCCCGCAGACTTCCCTACGGAGCGGCAAAAGAACTATTATGAGCCAATCATGAGCCGATAAATGGCCGTTCAGAGACATCGGTGATATGGACAATCACCTTCTCAACGGTCTGCTCGCGGCCAATGAGCGGGAATGTCTCCACATTCAGCACATGTTCCTGGCCATTGGGGCTGGTAAAGGGTTCGCGGCTGCACCGTGAGCACCCATCGTTCATCGTCTCAAGCGCAAGGTGGCCGGGGAAATGGGGCGTCGTGCGTTCACACACCTCGGCCCACGGCTCAAACATAATCTCTTCCGCCGTGCTACCAATCAATGTGGCCATCGCCTGGTTGACGGTGAGCACAATCCCTTCGCCGTCAAGCAGCGCCAGCCCATCGTCTAGCCCGTCGAAGAGGATGCGGAACATATCGCGGCTGTGGCGGAGGTCTTCATTCAGCTCTTTGAGGCTGGCGTAGGCGGTCTTGATCGACTCTTCGGCCCACTTCCGCTCGGTGATGTCACGAACGATGATTTGCATGGCGGGCCTGTTATCCCACTCGCATTGGCCGACATGCAGCTCAACGGGGAAGGGGTCACCGCCAACGCTCTTGACCGGCGCAAATGGCGGGTTGACCGACTGGATTTCCACCGGCGACCGCTCGTCGTGCAGCCGGATAAACATCGTCTCAAAGCGGGCGACGGCAGAAGCTCCCGACGTAACATCGCCAAGGGCCATCGTGTAGTAGTTGACTTGCTCGGGCTGCACAAACATGTTCATTTCTTTGTTCAACACGTCGTACTGCTCTCTGGCTCCAAGCATCTTGAGGAGAGCCGGGTTGGCCATCTGGATGATCCCATCCATACTGACAATCACGATACCGTCGGGGGCAAGCTCGGTGATGCGCTCAAACTTGGCCCGCTCCATCATCAACCGGCGGTAACGATTGAGCTGTGTAATGGTGCGTACCCGTGCCTGGAGTTCGACTGGGTCGATGGGTTTGGAGATAAAGTCGTCGGCTCCCGATTCGATCCCCCGTAACCGCGATTCGCGGTCATCCAGCGCGGTGACCATAATAACCGGCACTTCGGCAAGAAGCGTATCGGCACGCAACCGGCGACACACCTCAAACCCATCCATTGCGGGCATCATCACATCGAGCAAAATGAGGTCAGGGGTGAGTTCCGAGGCTTTTGCAAGGGCTTCTTCTCCGTTGCTTGCAAAAGCAAGGTTGTGGTCTGGCGATGTGAGCAGCCCCTCCAACGTTTTGCTCATAAACAATTCATCGTCCACGATGAGTATGGTGCTCTTGTGAGACATAGTCCTTCCTCGCACTGGCAGTGTCTTGATGATTTCTTCTATCGAAACGGCAGAGATGGTACACACCAAATAGCGACGGGTAGCCCTTCACGCCGTGTACTTCAGCAGATGATCGCTGACATGGTAGCACGTTACGCAAGAAGGCGCAATCTATGCCTTCTCGCCACTCCTCCCCCTCTTGCTCCCAACCATCTGCGCTCTCTCTGCGTCATATAGAAACGAAGGATGACGGCGGATATGGTAGCATGGGGAACGTAAACGCAAATTATGTATTGGGAAGAGGTACCATGAATCGAAAAGGCGTCTTGTTGTTCATTTCGGTCGTCGTCGGCATTGTTCTTGCGTGTGCTATTCTGCCACTGGGAGGCGTTGCACTTCTCATTACGATGGGCGAGGATGTCCCCGACTCCCCCGAACCGGCCATCTCGTGGAATGAACGCGTGATTGAAGGCAAAGGGATTAACCGCGTGTTGGTGCTGAAAGTCGAGGGGATTATTGGAAACGGTGATATCTTCTCGCAAGAAGAAACCCTCTCACAAATCCGCCAAGCCACCGAAGATCCGCTAATCAAGGCGGTGGTGCTGCGCATCGATAGCCCAGGCGGCGGGGTGGTTGCCAGCAACGAGATCCATAACTACCTGAAGGACTTGCGCACTAAGGGCAAACCGCTTGTCGTGTCGATGGGATCTATCGCTGCGAGCGGTGGCTACTACATCGCTGCGCCCGCCGATGCCATCTACGCCAACCCAGACACGCTTACTGGCAGTTTGGGGGTGATCATCACCACGTTCAACTACCAGGGGACGCTTGAAAAGGTGGGGATGAAGCAGATCATCTACAAGAGCGGCGAGTTTAAAGATATTCTCTCTCCCGTCCGCGACGCAACCCCCGAAGAACAGCAAATATTGCAAGGTATTGTCGATCAGGCCTATCAAAACTTTGTTGACGTGATTGCAGAAGGGCGCAATATGCCGCGGGAGGAAGTGCTGACCCTGGCCGACGGTCGTATCTATTCTGGCGAGCAAGCGCTCAACAATTCGCTGGTCGACCATATGGGCGGACTGCGAGAGGCCATCGCCAAAGCAAAGGAATTGGCAAATCTCGACGAGGCGCTGGTGGTGCAATACTCCAAAAGCCCCTCGTGGAGAGCCTTCATCTCGGCGCAAACAGAACAGCAAGCAGCCGCAAATGACCCGCTTGGTCTGCAAGAGTTTGCCAAGGAATCACAGACTATCCGCCTAGAATACCGCATTGCGCCATAGAAGAGCTGCAGAAGAGAGGAGGAGGGAGAAGAAAGCAAGGTCTGGGAAAATCACAACGGGTGATAGGTTCTATCCCTATCACCCGCCGTGTGGAGATATGTCTTGTGGAGAGAAGAGACTAGGAAACGAAAGGGTTAACCAAGGGTTAACGAAGGGTTAACTAGTAGTCCATTCCGCCCGGCATCGGGGGAGCAGCAGGCTTCTCTTCGGGGATATCCGTGATGAGGGCCTCGGTGGTGAGGATCATCCCGCCAATGCTGACTGCGTTCTGGATTGCGCTGCGGGTGACCTTGGCTGGGTCGATAATGCCCTGCTCAACCATGCTGCCAAACTCGCCAGTCAGCACGTTGTAGCCATAGGTGTTGTCGTTCTTCTCTTTCTGAGCACGCATGACGGCGTCGGCAACCACGGCCCCATCCTCACCGGCATTCTTGGCCAAGGTGCGGATCGGCTCTTGCAAGGCTTGGCGAAGGATCGTGATACCGATTTTCTCATCGTCGTTGGCAGGGACGACCTTGTCAAGTGCAGACATCACGTTGAGCAGCGCAATGCCACCGCCAGGAACGATACCCTCTTCGACCGCGGCGCGGGTGGCGCTCAAGGCGTCCTCAACGCGGTGTTTCTTCTCTTTGAGTTCTGGCTCAGTTGCAGCACCGACCTTGACAACTGCCACGCCACCGGCCAGCTTGGCCAGCCGCTCTTGGAGCTTCTCGCGGTCGAAGTCGCTGGTGGTCGTCTCAATTTGAGAGCGGATTTGGTCGATGCGGGTACGGATGGCTTCCTCATCACCGCGGCCCTCAATGAGCGTGGTGTCGTCTTTGGTGGAGACAATGCGGCGCGCGCGACCAAGATCTTCGATTGTCACGCTATCGAGCTTGCGGCCAACTTCCTCGCTGATGACCGTCCCGCCCGTGAGGATGGCGATGTCTTGCAGCATGGCCTTGCGGCGGTCGCCAAAGCCCGGAGCCTTAATCGCCAATGCGTTGACCATCCCGCGGAGCTTGTTGACGACCAATGTCGCCAACGCTTCGCCATCAACATCCTCAGCGATGATCACGAAGTTCTTGCTGAGCTGCAGCACCTTCTCCAAGGCCGGAACGACCTCTTGGATGCTGCTGATTTTCTTGTCGGTGATGAGGATGTAGGGATCGTCAAGCTCGGCCTCTTGGCGCTCGTTGTTGGTGATGAAGTAGCCAGAGATGTAACCGCGATCCATCTGCATACCTTCGGTGTATTCTTTCTCGAAGGCAACGCCCTTGCTCTCCTCAACGGTGATCACGCCGTCCTTGCCGACTTTCTCCATCACCTCGGCAATGAGATCACCAATCTCGCGGTCGGCAGCACTGATGCTCGCAATGTGGGCGATGTCGGCGCGGTCGCGGACGGGCTTAGCGACGTCCTTGATCGCCTCAACCAAGACCTCTGCACCCTTATCGAGGCCACGCTTGATGAGCATGGGGTTTGCGCCAGCGGCAACCACTTTCAGCCCCTCGGCGACGATAGCCTGCGCCAAAACCGTTGCGGTGGTGGTACCATCACCCGCCACGTCGTTGGTCTTGATGGCGGCCTCTTTGAGCAGCTGCGCGCCCATGTTCTCAAAGGGGTCTTGCAGCTCGATCTCTTTGGCGACGGTCACGCCGTCGTGGGTCACCGTGGGAGAGCCAAATTTTCTGTCAATCGCAACGTTGCGGCCACGGGGGCCAAGCGTTGTTTTTACCGCTTCTGCGACAACATCTACACCGCGCTTCAAGGCGCGTCGTGCCTCTTCTTGGAAGTACAGTTGCTTTGCCATCTATGTATCTACTGCTACTTTCTAGTTACCATATTCAGAGAGATACCCATTTCGGCCTACGCTTGTGCTGAGTTTTCGTGACAAGTTCTTCGTACCGAACGTCGTTCTCTGTAGAGTGTGTCTCAAGACCAAAACACGTTATTCTACGACGATACCCAAAATATCTTTTTCTGCCAAAATCAGGTAATCAACGTCATCGATCTTGAATTCAGTGCCGCCATACTTGGCAAAAAGCACGCGATCTCCCACTTTGACCTTCATCGGGATCGTCTTGCCGCTGTCATCCACGCGGCCATCGCCGACGGCCAAGACGGTGCCTTCTTGGGGGCGGTCTTTGGAAACGGTGTCGGGAAGAATAATCCCGCCCTTGGTCTTTTCCTCACGCTCTGCGGGCTTTACGACCGCGCGGTCTCCAAGCGGACGAATGCGAAAATCTGCCATAACTACCCTCACCTGCTACTTTCTAGTAACTGCTATTCACCCCGCTCCCGACCGGCTGGCGGAAAGAGGCCAAACAAAAACCCAGCCGACCCTATCGCTTCCCATCGCCGAGAGCGGTATGATTATCTCTAAAATATCGATACAAAATCCGAAACAGGATAGAACGTACAAGGAGAAATTGGAGTTAGCACTCACAACCCGCGACTGCTAACGGCATCTATCATAGCGAATAGGGTGTGGTTTGTCAAGGGGATTTTTAGCAGTATACGTTAGAGAGTGCTAAGAAAAGTGTTAGAGGAATCTAAGAGCGCCGCCACTTCTTCCACGGCTTGAGGGTTGAGAGAAAAACCAGCACATCATTATCGTTAATTGTCGCTAATTGTCGTTGAGTACTGGTATGCCCCCCTCCCCCGCCGTGAAGCAGGGGAGAGAGGAAGCAACAGATGCTCATATGCCATCATAGTGCCATCATAGTGCCATCATAGTGCCATCACAGTCCCATCATGGTGCCATCATGGAGCCAGGCGACTCGCCATCGCCATTGTCTTGCACAGGTGGAGGAGGTGGAGGCGGAGGAGGTTGATCCCCATCCTGCGACGGCTGCTCAACCGGCGGCTGAGTGGGCTGCGGCTGCGGTGGCTGGGGAGGTTGTTCTGGCTGTGCAGGTGGCTGCTCAACCGGCGGCTGAGTGGGTTGTGGTTGCGGCGGCTGAGTGGGTTGCGGCTGTGCAGGTTGTTCCACTGGCGGCTGAGTAGGTTGGCCCCACAACGTCTCGGTAGGTTGCGGCTGCGGTGGCTGTGCAGGTGGCTGCTCAACCGGCGGCTGAGTAGGTTGCGGTTGCGGTGGTTGGGTTGGTTCTGGCTGTGAGTTTGTCACCGCACTACTTGGCGCGCGCACTTGCAGGGTCACCGAAGACCCAGGCGAGATCCAGCCACCCGCCTGCGGGATGGTACCAACGACGGTGTATGGCGCATACTCATCAAAGATATGCGGGATCTGGCTGCGGTCTTGGTATTGCACAGAGACAACACTCACGCCGCGGCCCGCCAGGACTTCCTTGGCTTGATTTTCGCCCAACCGTATCAGGTTTGGCATCTGGATTGCGCCATCGACGGGTGGAGCCGGGCCAACCGCCGTCGGAGATGGCTCCGCGGTCGGAATAGGAGCCGGTGTCACGGTGGGGACAATAAACATCGACGCGGTGCAGTAGGGGTAGTTTTCTGGACGTGAGCCACCTGCGCTGCCCCCTGACCACACATATTTCACCCGCTCATCCTCATCATACGGCGGCAGGTTCCATTGGAAGAGAGTCTTGACGCGGCTTGATGGGTAATCCACGCCTCGCAGCGGGCGGCAGTAGCGCGATGGGCCGTTGATCGTCTCAACCACCGTAAATTTCTTGTAGAAGTCGCACGCACCATCGATATTCTCTTTTGCTTCATCCTCATCCGCGTCCTCTTCAAGCGAAACGTTGGCGGCAATGAGCATCTTTCTGGTGAAAAGCTCTTCGTTGTAGCCGCCAAATTCCCCAGGGATGGGGCAGATAGAGCGCTGTTGAATGCTCTCATCGTCGGGGAAGCCAAACTCCTTTTGGAGAATGTTGCCGGGGAAGGGTTCGCCAAACAGATCATAGTAGGCCGATTTGCCATCAACCCACGCAAAGATCTCTTCCATCACGTTGTGCCAGATAATCCCCCCGCCGCGGAGACTTTCGACCTTGTCGGTCGGCTCATTGTTGTTATTCCCGCTCCACACGCCCACCGTCACGAAGGGAGAAAAACCGACCGTCCACGCATCACGCCAGTCGTTACTGGTACCAGTCTTGACGGCGGCAGGCTGCGAGAGCTTGAGCTTGCTATTCAGCCCCCAAATCGGCTCACGAGCCTTGTCATCGCTCATGATATCGACGATGATGCTGTTGAGCGCGGGGTCGATGGCTTTCTCGCCCGACACAAACTGGTTTGACTCGAGTACGCGGCCATTATTATCAGTGATTTTGAGGATCGAGATCGGTGGGTGGTACGTACCATTGCTCGCCAAGGTGTTGTAGGCATTGGTAAGCTCCAGCAAGGTCACTTCGCCCCCGCCCAACGTCAGCGAAAGGCCATAGTAGTCTGCCGGACGCTCCAATCCCTCCTTGATCCCCACTCGGTCAAGCAGTTTGAGGGTGTAATCAATACCGGCGTATTTGAGCGCTTTGACGGCGGGCATATTGAGCGAGTTGGCCAACGCCCCGCGGATACGCACCGGCCCGTGCCATTCGCCATCGTAGTTTTCGGGAGCATACCATTCACTCGTCCCACTGGGAAACTCCGTCGAGACATCCCACAAGATTGATGCGGGGGTCATCCCTTGCTCCATCGCGGCGAGGTAGGTGAATGGCTTCAAAGCAGAGCCTGGTTGCCGCTCGCGTATCGCCACATTCACCTGGCCATCAAGCACATTGCCCTCTTCACCGGGGGTTTGGGTCTCCTTGACCGCGTTGTAGTCAATACTCCCGACCATCGCCAAAATTTGGCTGGTATGGGGCTGCATCACAACGACGGCGGCATTGTGGATATTGCGCTCGTTGATGCTCTCTATGTGGGTTTTGGCCTTGCGCTGCACCATGCGTTGCAGGTCGATATCGAGCGTGGTGTAGATATTGAGGCCGCCCCCGCTCACCAAGTGTTGGCCATACTTCTCTTCAAGCAGCTTGCGCACGTAGAAGACGAAGTGCGGTGCATTGAGCGGCACCTCCTGCGGCGCAAAACGGAGATCTTCGGCGGCGGCTTTTTCGGCCTGCTCCTGCGTCGCATAGCCTTCCTTGACCATCTGCCGCAAGACGGCAACCTGCCGCCACTTGGGTGGAGGCACTTCGTCGGGCAGTTGGTAGTCGGGAGAGAGCCATCCTCTGCCCAGCTTGACGCCCGGTAGATAGCCTCCTAAATCGTCGTGCCGCAGGAAATTGACGGGGTCGTAGCGGCTTGGGAGCTGTGGCAAGCCACCCAGTAGTGCCGCCTGCGCAAGGGTGAGGTCTTTGGCATGGGTATCGAAGTAGACATCGCTCGCCGCCTCAATGCCATAGGCAAGGTTGCCGTAGTAGACCTCGTTGAGGTAGAGCTGTAAAATCTCTTCCTTGCTGTAGAGCTTACTCAGCTCCTGCGCAAGGATGATCTCTTTGATTTTTCGCTCGTAGCGATTTTGATATTGGCGCTCTTCGTCTGTAAGAATAACATTTTTGATGACTTGCTGGGTGATAGTCGAGGCACCACTCGCCTCTGCGCCCGCGCTGATGTTTTGGAAGAGCGCCCGCGCAATCCCTTCATAATCGACGCCGGTATTGCTAAAGAAGCTCTGATCCTCAATCGAAATCGTCGCGGCGATGACCAATGGCGACATGTCCTTAATACTGACTTGGGTGCGCTTACCCGCATCGAAAAACTCGTACAACAGCGTGCCGTGGCGGTCGTAGATGCGGGAAGTCTCGAAGACTTGGCGGTTTTGCAATGCCTCCAAGCGCGGCTTCAACAGGGCCGCCACTTGGGTGTAGGTGACATATGTACCAACCGAAATGAACCCACCCAAAACAAGCATGAGGATTGCGATGACGGACACCGCTTGCATCGTGAGACGTGCGGTGGCCGCCGTGGTTGCTTGTTCGCGGGAACGCCGCAGGAGTTTGGGGTAGATGCGACGGCGCACAAACGAAGGCGATACATATGACCCATGAGGGAATTCGTGGTTATGTAACATAATAGTTATTCAGTTGATAGCCCGTAATATCGTCGTGGATATACGTTGAATGTCGGGAAGTCAAGTGCCCACTTATAATGTATGTGGCCACTCGTGATGGCGGGCCACAGCCATGCTTTATTGTACGAAGGGAACCCTATCCTGTCAACATATAGCAACACCACCATCCCGCGCCCACCCTATCAAGGAGCGCTCTGCATTCTCCCACAAACGCTCGTCCTACAGCCTATCAAAAGCCAGCAAAAAATGGTATCATGGTGGCTACCATAGAGGATTGACCGATAGCGACCGCCATACTCGTACGAACAATAGTAGGAAGGAAGCGTCTCATGATGAACGATTCTACACCCTCCCCTCGCAAGACCACCCCTCCCCATCAAACAGACAATACTGATCACGATTCTGACCCTGCTGATGACTTTTCTCCCAACGGCACCCTGATTTTCGTTGGGCTGATGCTGACGGGCTATGTCATCTACTGGTTTTTCATCTGGTATTTGGTTGTCATTGAGCGTAATTGAGTATCTTGAGCCTATCTTGAGCCTATTTTGAGCCTACTCTCAAGCCCTACTGATGACCAAAAGGGGGTGTTATGCATCTTCACAGGCTGGAACGATACTGGATCATCGCGATTGCGTTTGTAATAGGGGCCTTTTTGGCCGCGCTGATTGCGAGTGTGTTTGTTTTTGGGGTACGGCTGCCGAGTCCGGTCGGGGAGATAGACCCCGAATCGCTTGGCCCCAAGCGGGTGCAGGAGACTCAGTTTGCCGAGCCGGGTGTGCGGCATATGGGCGGCAACCAATATACCGCCCACGTGTTGGCGCAGACATGGTATTTTGAGCCGAAAGAGCTGCACGTGCCGGTGGGGGCAGAGGTCACGTTCTTTGTCACCTCGCGCGATGTCACGCACGGCTTTATCATCGAAGAGCACAACATCAACCTCATGCTGATCCCTGGCGAGATATCAAGTGCGAAGACGACATTTGACCGCCCCGGCACCTACCGCATCATTTGTCACGAATATTGCGGCTCTGGACACCATACGATGATCGGCGAGATCATTGTTGAGTGACACAGGCTGGGTAATGAACGCGATGGTTCGTGATATGGTGTATTGAGCACGTTGGAAGAAGCACACACAGAAAGATACGATCTATGCAGGCTGTTCACTCTTCGCAGCGCAATGCCTCACCTCTCAGCTTCCCCCGCCTCGCCATGCTCAACAGCGAGCGGTGGCTCATTGGGGCACATATTCTGGTCGCGCTGATCGCCCTTGCTCCGGGCATCTTGATGGGGCCATTTCAGGCATTCCGGCGCTCACCCACCTTTATGGAGCTATTCCCCGACTGGACGATCCCCTTCTTCAGCTACTACTACCAAGCCCTGACCGTCCACGGGGTGATGAATGCGCTGTTCTTTACGACCATCTTCATTGTTGGGCACAGCTACTTCGTGATGCAGCGCTCGTTGCAGCGCCCTCTCTGGAATATCTGGGTGGCGTGGGGGGCATTTGCGCTGATGGTGCTGGGGCTATTGTTCTCTGCCTACTCCATCATGATTAAGCAATCGTCCGTGCTCTACACGTTCTATCCTCCCCTCATCGCCAAACCGTCGTTTTATATTGGGCTGGTGCTGCTTGTGGTGGGGACGTGGTTGGTCTCCCTCAACCTCTTCAAGACCTATGCGGGGTGGCGGCGCGATAATCCGGGGGTACGTTGTCCGCTTGGGGTGTTTGGCGTGATGATGAACTTTGTCATGTGGGTGATTGCGACGATCAGCGTTGCCACCCTCATCCTCGTCATGCTCCTCCCCGCCTCGCTGGGCATAATCGACAAAACCGACCCGCAAATGGCGCGGGTGTTATTCTGGTTCTTCGGCCACCCACTCGTCTATTTCTGGCTTTTCCCCGCCTATGTCTCCTGGTATAGTATGCTGCCCAAGCAGGCCGGTGGGAAGCTCTTTAGCGACCCGCTTGGCCGCATCGCGATGATTATGCTGGGGGTCTTCTCTGTGCCGGTGGGGGTGCATCACCTGTTGGCCGACCCGGGCGTGAGTGAGATGGCGAAGTTCGTCCACACGACGTTCACCTTTATGGTCGCCGCGCCCAGCCTACTGACGGCATTTAATATCGGGGCGGCGCTGGAGAATGCCGGACGGCGGCGTGGGGCAACGGGCCTCTTTCAGTGGCTGTGGAAACAAGATTGGAAGAACCCGATTGTCTCTGCGCAGCTTGCCGCGCTCATTATCTTTGTTGCGGGTGGCTTTAGCGGGATGATCCAAGCGTCATTCACGCTCAACATCGCCCTGCACAACACGTCGTGGGTACCGGCGCACTTCCATATGACGCTTGCAAGTGCTGCCACGCTCACCTACATCAGCATCATCTACTGGATCGTCCCGATGATCCGCGGGAGTGGGTTATGGAGCCGCCGAATGGCCTTGACCCAAATCGGGTTGTGGACGGTCGGGATGATTATCTTTGGCCACGGCATGGGCGCAGCGGGGATTGCCGGTGTGCCGCGGCGGACAGACCTGGGAGCCGCCCCCTACGTCAATGAGGCGGCGTCGATTTGGCTCGACACGACGGCAGTTGGAGCCGTGCTTTTGCTGATTAGCGCGATTTTGCTCTACGTGAATGTGATTGGGACGCTGGTTGGCTCAAAGAAGCCGGTTGAGCACGAACCGCCTATCGACACCGAAGGCGACCCCAAAGCGCCACTGTGGTTTGAAAATTGGTGGCTATGGTTTGCGGTGATGGCTATTTTGGGGCTATTGGCGTGGGCACCACTCTTCCTCGAAGGGTTCTACTACAATGCGCCCAACTTTGGCCCGACCGGCTTGCCAATACGGTAGACGCAGGGTGGCTGGTTGAGATAGACAAGATGCGTATGCAAAAGGGCACGCCTCTTCTTCAATAATGAGAGACATGCCCTTTTGTGTTTTGTTGCGTCGGCTATGAACAGCTATGAACAGCTATGAACAGCTATGAATTGTTAGCCGCGTAGGTTGCGTTTTTCTCAATATAGTGCATCCACTCCTCCGGCACGGCGTCGCCAGAATAAATGGCCTCAACCGGGCACTCCGGCTCACACGCCCCGCACTCAATACACTCATCGGGGTGGATGTAATATTGATCGTCCGCTTCGTAAATGCAATCAACGGGGCAGACTTGGACGCACGAAGCATCTTTCGTACCAATACACGGTTCACAGATGACGTAGGCCATACTTCTGCCTTTCTCTCGTGTGACGAATGTGGCCTAGCCGAAGAACTGGACGTTCTTCTGGACATAGCTTGCCCAGTTATCGGGGACATCTTCCTCTGGGAAAATAGCCTCAACTGGGCACTCAGGCTCACAGGCTCCACAATCGATGCACTCGTCGGGGTTGATGTAGTATTGATCCTCGCCCTCGTAAATGCAATCGGAAGGGCACACGTCAACACACGCGGCGTCTTTTACTCCAACACATGGTTCACAAATGACACGGGTCATACTGCAGCAAGGCGCACCACATATACCCATAGACAGAGAATGAGGGAGGCGCGCCTTCCTCCTTTCTGGTACTTTCAAAATCTCACGAAACAAGTCGGTTTGGGGATGTGAGGGAACCGAAACCTCAACAGTATCATTGCGGAGGCACAAACGCCCCACTCTTAAAAAGTCTTTCCTAATTACAACCCAAAGTGCTCACGGTTCTTGGCAATGTAGCTCGTCCATTGATCGGGAACAGCGTCGTCTGTGAAGATTGCTTCCACCGGGCACTCATATTCACAGGCTCCACAGTCAATGCACTCGTCGGGGTTGATGTAATATTGATCTTCGCCCTCGTAAATGCAATCAGAGGGGCACGTATCGACGCAGGCGGCGTCCTTCACCCCGACACATGGTTCACAAATTACTCGTGGCATTGCTGGTATATCCCTTACTGAAAATCGTTTAAAAGGTTATATCGTATAGAATATTCACAAACGATCTAACAAGAGACCGTATGAGAATTGTAGCACAAGAGGGCAAGCAGGGCAAGGTAGGCAACATGACCCATTGCAGAGAGGGATAAAGCAGTGAGAAGCTTCATACGGCCTTGGTCTCTCCACCAACTCACGGGTGGATCATCCGCAGCAGAGCCATCAGCCGGTCGTAGTCATCCTTCAGATGGCGGGCGATTTCGCGTCCGGCCTGCACCAGGTAGGCGCGCCGACCCGGGTGGATGGCCGCAATCGCGCGGATCGTCGCCGCCAGCAGCTCATCATTGGGGATCTGCGAGGCGAACAGCACCCCGCGGAAAAACTCACACGACTGCCCAAACCGTGCCAACTCCTCCGCCGGACATTCGTAGACACTATAGTGGACGGGTGGTGGGTAGGGCGGCAGGTGGTGCAAGATACGATCATCGCGCGTGAAGCCCACGATAATCGCCGAAAACTCGGTTTGCAGCACTTCGGCGAGGTCGGGGTGCTCGTGGTAGATTTCGTCGTCGTAGAGCGTGTGGCCGGTGTACGTACGTCCCCGCACGACCGCCTTGCCACCGGGTTCTTTGCTGCCGGTGTAGATATCAAACACCAACCCATAGATGACCATCCCCGGATTGCGCGTCTGGACGCGGACAAGTGCACCAAAGGGCGGTGTTTCAAGTAGCTGATATGCGCCTGCCGTGAAGCGGGTGGTAGACGACTCGATGATCTCGCCAATGCGGTCAGTTGTTGTATTGGCTTCTATGGGGTCAGTCGTTATAGTCTGCACACGTCTTTACTTTCTTGCTTTTGAGACGGGGTAGATGGTAAGTTGGCCCGTACGAAACTCTCCCGTATCATTCGTTGAAACACATGCCTATCTGCGCCGCGTACGACCGCCTGCTCATGAGCGCGTGCCAGCGCAACTGGATAGCCTTGTCCTTTCACGCACTGGTTGTAGACAACGGCATGTATGAGATCGACCTGTTCCGGGGTGTGCGCCACCCATTGCGGCACCTCAATGCGCACAATTTCTCTGCCGACGCGCATATAGAAGAAGTGGATAAGATGGTGGTGATAGGTCTCAATGTTGATGCGGCTGGTCGAGATGAAGAGCGGGCTACGTTGCCCTTCGGCCAGATGCTGCGCAAAGATATCGGCATCGACCAACCCGTTGCAGGGGGCGCAGGAGGGCGGTCGCTTCGCCAAAACATCGCTACATTGGCTACAGCGCGCGCCACGTTGCTCCTGCACATCGATGTCGGGGCAGCAGAGCAACCGGATCAGCCCAACCACATCGGTCGTACGCGGGCGGCTGATGTACGAGGCAGTGGGGATATGGTGCACACGCAGATACTCCAAGCTGGTCAGGTAGGGGGCGAGCAGCCGGTCTTGAACGACGTTCTCCGCACCGGCCAACGTCCACCGGATAAGTGTGCCGTCTTGGAGGGCAACCTCTGGATTGCTCCCATCAAACATCTCTTCCGCCAAATCGGTCAGCGACAGAAGCTCTTGCACATCACGGCGAGCATTGAGGTAGTTGCCCTCAATCGGGATACGTTTCGCGCCGTCGTTGAAGAAGAGATCTTCATCGCGGTAGTAGAGCGTGGGGCGGGAAGAAAGACGGGCACCGGGTGGATCTCCATAGCGCAACCACACTTGGCCGATGTTGATCAGGTAGCAGGTTGCGATACCATGGTGGTCGATGCCTATCTGCGAGCCGTCCGTCGCCACGAGCACATATGATGGTGGGCGGGGCGGCACATCGCGGATCGTGTTGAGCGGCTCGGTGTGCGGGAGGGCCATCGGGCGGGCAAGCAGCCACGTGGCGGTGGAGAGACTTGTAGCAACCATCTGCTCAACCACCCGCTCATTGCCACTCTGGGCGAGGTAGGCGTCGCGGAGAGTTGTGATACGATCAGCAATAGCGTTGGCATGATGCGCCAATGAGTTGCTCATCTGGCGAACCTGGTGCCCAAGGGCAGTCAGATCGAGAGACATGGGGCCACATCCTTCTAACAGACCGCGATTCTTGCTGAAAGTATAGCACACATCACCAGCGAATATCATGTACAATCATGCAGAGGAGTGGCGATAATACCTCTGCACCATTATGACGAAACGTGTTCAATATACCGCCCACTTTAAACGAGAGAGACGCTTGGCCCCTACTCGTCTCACAAATGCGCCATATAAATCAGGAAAGTACGTATACCATGGACCATAAGCCTTCGGATAACAAGCCTTCTCCCGTTACCATTCTCCTGATAGAGGACAACCCTGACGATGCGCAGGCAATTCGTGCCATGCTTGCGCAGACCAACCAATTTACCTTTTATGTTATTCATGTTGAACAATTTCGTAAGGGGATCGAGTATCTCGAAAAGTATAAGCACGATATTTCGATTGTGCTGCTTGACTTCTCGTTGCCCGACATGCATGGGCTTGAGGCGGTGGCGATGCTCTATCGCAAGCTCCCAAGTATGCCGATCCTCGTTCTCGCACAGAACGAAACGGAAGATCTGGCCTTGGACGCGATGCATGTTGGCTCTGAGAGCTATGTTATTAAGGATTCATTGCAATATCAAGAACTTGTGCGCACTATCCGCTGTTCGATGGATCGCCGCAAAATGCGGACGCAACTCGAAGAGCGGACGCGTGAGCTTCAGATCAGCAGCGACCGCTTTCACACCATCGTGGGCAATAGCGCCGACGGTATCGTGATTGTGGATGAGCAGGGCATCGTACGGTTTCTCAATCCGGCGGCGGAAGAACTCTTCTGCCACACCGGCAAAAACTTGATTGGAGAGATGATTGGGCTGCCGACCGTCGATGGCGAAGCCACCGAGCTTGATATCGTCTGCCGCGGCGGCAAGCCGGGGGTGGTGGAGATGCGCACCGAGCGGATTATCTGGGAGGGTGTGCCTGCCTACCTCGCCACCCTACGCGATATCACCAAGCGCAAGCATGCCGAAGTGGAGCTTCAGCGTAGCGAACAGCGCTACAAACACCTGCTTGGCACCGTGACCGACTATACCTATATGGTGCAACTACAAGATGGAGAACCCATCGCCACCACCCACAGCCCGCGGAGCGAAGGCGTCACGGGCTACACCTCCGAAGAATATACCAAAAACCCCTACCTCTGGTACACCATGATCTATGAGGAAGACCGGGAGCAGGTTCGCGTGCAAACAGAGCGCATGCTGTCGGGGCAGGAAACCGAACCGCTTGAACACCGCATTGTCCACAAAGATGGCTCTATCCGCTGGGTGAAGAGCACCTACGTCCCGCGCTACGACGAACAGGGCAACCTCACCTCCTACGACGGGTTGGTGGCCGATATCACCGAGCGTCGGTTCGCAGAAGAGGAGATCCACCGCCTCAACACCGAGCTTGAGCAGCGGGTCAAGGATCGCACCACCCAGCTTGAGGAGGCCAACCGTGAATTGCACCTTGAGATACAAGAGCGCAAGCGGGTGGAGGGCGAGTTGCGCAAGCTGAGCCGCGCCGTCGAGCAAAGCCCCAGCTCCATTGTGATTACCGATGTACATGGCGATATCGAGTATGTCAACCCCAAGTCTGTGCAAACAACCGGCTATACGCCTGAAGAGGTCATCGGCAAAAACCCACGCATCCTCAAGTCGGGCGAACTCAAGCGCGAGGCATATACCGAGCTGTGGGAGACCATCACATCTGGGCACGAGTGGCGCGGCGAGTTTCACAACCGGCGCAAAAATGGCGAACTCTATTGGGAATTTGCCTCTATCTCGCCAATTGTCAATGCTGACGGGAAGATTACCCATTTCCTCGCCATCAAAGAAGATATCACCCAGCGCAAGCGAGAGCAGGAAGAACTCCAGCGTGCCCGAGAAGCCGCCGAAGCTGCCACACAAGCCAAATCGGAGTTTCTGGCCAACATGAGCCACGAGATCCGTACTCCGCTCAATGCCATCATCGGGATGACCACGCTCCTCCTCAACGCCAATCTGGACGTGGAAGAGAAAGACTATGTTGAGACTATACGCATCTGTGGCGAATCGTTGCTCGATATTATCAATGATGTGCTTGATTTCTCGAAGATCGAAGCCGGGAAACTTGAATTAGAGTATATCCCCTTTAGCTTGTGCGATAGTATTGAAGAATCATTGCACGTGGTGGTGTCGAAAGCGGCTGAAAAGCAACTCGATCTGATTTACAACATCGAAAGCCACACGCCCAATGCGCTCATTGGCGACCCCGTGCACCTACGGCAGATCCTCGTCAATCTGCTGAGCAACGCGGTTAAGTTCACGGAGACGGGAGAGGTCTCGGTATGGGTCAGTTCTCGCAACAAAATCACCCCATCTACCAGAGAAGGGGTCTCCTACCCGCAGCACGAACTCCACATCGCCGTGCGCGATACCGGCATTGGTATCCCACCAGAGCGGCTTGACCGGCTCTTCCACTCCTTCAGCCAGGTCGATTCGACCGTCTCCCGCCGCTACGGGGGAACGGGGTTGGGGTTGGCGATTAGCAAGCGGCTGGCAGAGATGATGGGCGGCACGATGTGGGTGGAGAGCGAGGTGGGGGTTGGCTCTACCTTCCACTTTACCATCACCGTGGAGTCGCAGGTCGTTCAGCCCCGCAACCACCTACGAACCATCCAGCCCGACCTGGTTGGCAAGCGGGTGCTTGTCATTGACGATAGCCCAACCATCTGCGAAATCGTCTCGCAAAAGCTGCAAATGTGGGGAATGTTGGTGCAGCACACCACGCGGCCAAATGAGGGGGTACGTTGGGTGGAGCGCGGTGACCCGTTTGATGTCGTGGTGCTTGATTTGCAGATGCCGGGCAAGAATGGGTTGATGATCGCGGCAGAGATACGTACGACCAAGGGCTATGATTCGATCCCCATCGTGCTGCTGACCTCTGTGGGGTTATCGCGGGTGACCCTGCGCGATACGGGGTTGGAAGGCGTGGCGTTGCTTTTTAAGCCCATCCGGCCATCGCGGTTGTGCGAGGTCTTGACCAATATCTTCATTGACGATGGCTCATCGCCGCTCAACGACAGCTATGTCCACGATTCGTCGCCCACCTCAACGCCACATCTCCCAATGATGGGGGTAGAACACCCATTGCGCATTTTAGTCGCAGAAGACAACCACTTTAACCAAAAGGTTGTCTCGCTCTTGCTGAAACGTATGGGCTATCAACCCACGATTGTGTCGAACGGGAACGAGGTCATCCATTCGTTGTATCAGAAGCGCTACGATGTCATCCTGATGGACGTGCAGATGCCAGAGATGGATGGCGTGGCGGCCACCCGCTGGATCCGCTCGTCGGTGGCGGCGGCAGATCAACCCCGCATCATCGCGATGACCGCCCACGCCCTGACCGGCGACCGCGAGCAGTGTTTGGAAGTGGGAATGGATGATTACGTCAGCAAGCCGATGCGGATGGAAGAGCTTGTCCAGGCACTGCTGAACACTCCTTCTGCTCCGCACCTCGCTGACCCACCCACCATCACCGGCCAGCCGATGGAGATGCGTGATGTGGAGGAATCAGAGAACCATACTGCCGGAGCGCTGACAGACCCAGATACGGCGGATATATCGCCGGATACCGCTTCGCACGAGGAACACAACCATTCCTCTCACGCGGCGGTTGATGTCAGTATTCTGGATGATTTTCTGACGGCGATAGGCCAAAATACGCCATCGATTGTGCACGAGATCGTGACGATTTTCCTTGACAGTTCGCCCAAATTGCTGGCGGATATGCGGCAGGCGGTATCAACAAACGACCCCAAGGGGCTTGAGCAGGCGGCGCACACGCTCAAATCGAGTAGCGCACAGCTTGGCGCGTCAAGTTTCTCATCATTATGCCGCGATTTGGAGATGATTGGCAAACAAGGCACGATTACGGGTGCGCCCGCCTTGATGCAGCAGGTTGAGGAGGAGTTTGATCGGGTGGTGGTGGCGTTGGAGGCGATGGCCAATGACCTCTAGCCACCGGCCATCATTCTGCCACCGGCCATTGTTCAGAAGCCAACCCGGACAATCGTGCGGGCGGTGTAGTTTTGGAAGAACCCGACCCCATCCTGAATAAGGCCAGCGTAAAAGCCCATTTTCCGCTCGCGTTGGAGGACGATCACCCGCCCCACAACCTCCACTTCTTCGCCGGGGAGCAGCCAATCTTCCTTACCGGGTATTTTCCATTCATCGGGGTGGCGGTCGGAGAGTGCCCATCGGAAGGGGTAGCGTTTGGGGCCATCGCCACTATTGGCATCCCAATCGACGCCCACGCGCCAAAACCCGCCCGGCTGCGAACGATAGGCCCCATCCTCAACCGACGAAAAAACCTCTTCGGTGGTGTAGGTATAGCCACTTGGCGGGCCGTAGGTGCGGATAACCACGGGGCCGGTATTCTTGACGCGCATCGTGATGGACAGCACGCGGCCAATCATCAGGTGTTGGGGGGCGATGCGGGCATAGGTGATTGTCGCCTCCGGCTCGCCAACGTGTTCCAACGTGATCTGTTTCCTGCGCTGGACGAGGTTGCCATAGTGGTCTTCCGCTGTGATCGTGTAGGTATACACACCGGCAGACAGCTCTGAGCCATTGGGGCGCTTGCCATCCCACACGTGCGTCTGCTCGGCGGGGAGCTGCTCATCCCGCGACAGCAGCGGGAAGGTCTCACCTGCTGGCGTGGTCACCTCAATATTGACCGTTGCAGTCGTGGGGAGGCGGTAGGATATCTGCGCCACGTCATCAATTGCGTCGGCATTGGGCGAAATCGTCTCTGGGTAGACGACCAAATGCTCAATTTCAGGCATGGCGACATCGCTCTCCTCAATCGTGATAGGTTGCGTTACTTCTTTGGTACCGCAACGGTCGCTCTCCGCCCGCACCCGCATTGTATACCTTCCGCTTGGGAGCAGCCGCCGCTGGATCGTCGGATCGTCGGTTGGGACGGTGCCATCGAAGCGCAGGACGTAGGGGTCAGAAGAGGCGCTGCGCGGCTCCTGCGAACGCAGTTGGTAGGAGGCTGAGGGCGCTGAGGCTGTTTCGTCCGTGCTCTCCACCCACACCGACACGGTCGCATCGCACCCAATGGTGTAAGAGAGGGTAATTTCTTCGCGGTTGGCGTGTGTGAGGGAGGGCCGAAGCGTGGTCGGCTCTGCATAGCAGTCGCTCAGCACGTCTCCCAGGACGTTACCGAGCACATTGCCGCTAGAACACGCAGAGAGCATACAACCCCCTACAATGAGCAATATCGGCAGAATAAGGCGGTAGAAACGGGTGAAATGGGTCATAGGAAGATACATGATATGGATAGGGTAGGCAAAGTAGGTGGTCTGTCGGTCACGAATCTTGATCGGGCTGCAGCTTGACGAACACCCGCCGCGTGCGCGGGCCATCAAACTCGGCAAGGTAGAGAGCCTGCCACTGCCCAAGCAAGAGACGGTTGTTCTCAATGAAGACGAACTGCGAAAACCCCATCATACTCGCTTGGAGGTGCGAGGCAGAGTTGTCTTCAATGTGGCGGTAGTCGGGGTCTTGCCGCGGAACGAGCCGTCGTAAGATCATGAGCATATCGTGCTGGACACCTGGGTCAGCATTCTCTTGGATAGTGAGAGCGCATGTGGTGTGGGGGATATAGAGGTAGACGATACCAGAGGCGATGTTGTGGTCGCGCACAAGCTGCTGCACATCGCGCGTCATATCCACCAGACACGATTGATGGGTGGTTTGGATGGAAAGTTTATGAATCATAGATGTTTACCCTTCAGGGCGGGAAACCCACCCGCTTTCAGCGGTGG
>CAZGLO010000049.1:0-26144 GCA_964526735.1 uncultured Chloroflexaceae bacterium
TGCGTAAGGTGCGCAAACAAATCAGCGGTTCCTCTCCTCCGTCAGGCTCCTGCCCCTCTCCCTCCTCAGCGGGGGAGGGGGCTGTGTTACAATAGATGCTTTCGTCAACCAACTCGAAAGGAATTCTATGCAGCACACCCGCCCAACTCACATTCCCTCCTCCTCCCGCCTTCCGGGCTATGTATTAGCGACATTGGGGTCATTGGCCTACGCGGCAACTGGCCCTATCATCAAATACCTCCTTGAAACGCACCATGTCCTGCCACTAGCGCTTGCCTTCTGGCGTAATGCATGTATTGGGGTCGCATGCCTTATCGTCTTGTTTGCGCTCAAGCCGAAGCTGCTTCATGTGGGATGGGCACCATTCCGCCGTTTCGCGCTCATTGGGGCCACGAGCATTGCTCTCTTTCACATCCTGTGGATCTACTCTGTCCAGCTCAACGGGGCTGCGATTGCGGTAGTTCTTCTCAACCTTAACCCATCATTTGCCACATTAGGAAGCCGCATATTCTTTGGCGAGCATATTACCAAGCACCAAATCATTGCCCTATTCATCGCACTCATAGGATGTATCCTTGCGGTGCGCGCCTATGACCCGGCAGTATTTCAAACGTCGTGGGTCGGGACGCTGGTGGGGGTTGGGAGCGCGGCGGGGTTGGCCGCCTATCTGCTTTTCAACCAACACGCCGTCAAAGACCACAATCCGTGGGTATCGCTTGCCCTGACGATGCTCTTTGGCGCAGTTTCTCTCTTTGTCCTCACCCTGCTCATCTACGGGATAGGTGGCGTGATGGACGTGGGTAGTGGCTGGACACCGTGGGTTGTGCTGCTTATCCTCGCACTTCTGCCGACGCTACTTGGCTATGGGTTAATCATCTCCAGTATGAACCATATCCCCGTCCGCATTGCGAGCCTGATCACGCTGTTGGAACTGCCAGCTACGGCATTACTTGCCTTTTTCCTGCTTGGAGAGCAGCTAGAAATGCTTCAGATGGTGGGGATGGTCTTGATTCTCGTTGCAGCTGGGCTACCCGTCTTTGAGCGGAAGCAGCGGGCAGCCTAAATGGTGGATAGACGGGCAGAGAAACGGGAGAGAGCGTGCAATAGCTATCTACCCACTCTCTACCATTTCTATCCTCTTGATCCGGTAGTACAAAGTTGCGATGTTGTGCAAGATACACTATAATACGCCCACTGATCGAACCTAATTCCAGTACTGTTTCTAACACGTAAGGACTAGCCCCTATGCCTGGCTCAAGCACCATTGAAGAGCGCAAGCTTGACCACATTCGCATCGCGCTTGGAGAAGATGTCATCGCAAAAGGGATCGTAACGGGGTTTGACCACTACCGCCTTCCCCATACCTCCCTGCCAGACCTCGACCTGACCGAAATAGACACCCACCTCCACATTCTGGGCAAACGGGTCAATGCTCCGATTTTGATTAGCTCAATGACGGGTGGCGCAAAGGCGACCGAGCGTATCAACCTGGCCCTTGCCGAAGCAGCTCAACATTTTGGCCTGGTGATGGGAGTGGGGTCGCAGCGTGCTGGTTTGAGCGATGAGCGGCTTGCCCACACCTACCAAGTCCGGCGGGTTGCGCCAACGATTCCCTTGCTTGCCAATATTGGGGCAGTTCAGCTGAACTACGGCTTCACTATAGACCATTGCAAACGCGCGGTGGATATGATTGAGGCCGACGCGCTTATCTTGCACCTCAACCCGCTTCAGGAAGCGATGCAGCCAGAGGGCGATGTCAATTTTAAGGGGCTGCTTGGCCGTATTGAGCAGGTATGCCGCGAATTGTCCGTGCCTGTCGTCATCAAGGAGGTTGGGAATGGCGTGAGTGCAAGCGATGCGTTGCGGCTGTGGAATGCTGGTGTGCATATTATCGATGTGGCGGGGGCCGGAGGCACTAGTTGGAGCGAAGTTGAGCGCTTCCGCCAAGAGAGCGGCCACGGAGCACGGGTCGCCAAGACCTTTGCCAGTTGGGGTATCCCCACTGCCGAAGCCATTCAGCAAGTTCGCGCCGTCCTCCCCGATGCGACGGTGATTGGCAGCGGGGGCATACGCAGCGGGGTCGATGTGGCGAAGGCTATCGCCCTTGGTGCCGACTTTGCCGGGATCGCCAAACCCGCCCTTGACGCCGCCGTGAGCGAGCAAGGGGCAGAAGCAGTGATTGAAGAGCTGACCATCTTCCTGCGAGAACTACGCATCGCGATGTTCTGCTCCAACTGCGCGACGATCCGTGATCTCCGCAACCTTGCCATCGACCACCACCCATACCGCACCGCGGGATAGCCGGGCCACCGGTATGCATATCACCACCCTCTCGCTGCACGACTTTCGGAATATCCCGCGTCTTGAACTCGATCTACACCCTGGCATCACCGTACTCTATGGCCCCAATGCATCAGGCAAATCTAGTCTCCTTGAAGCGCTGTTCTTCATCGCCACCACGCGCTCTCATCGGGTAAGCTTCGACCGCGAGATGATCCATTGGCACGCCAAACACGAAATCGGGACGGCTCCCTTTTGTCGCCTGGTCGCCAATGTGCAGCGTACGAATGGCCCGCTCCTCTTAGAGGTTATCGTCCAGCTACGCGAACCTGCCGCAGGCAAAGCAGCAGGTGGCAAAAGCAGCCAGCAGAGAGGACATGGGGAGAAAGAAGCGCAGACGGTCGGGCAAACGGTCGGGCAAACGGTCGGGCAAACGGTCGGGCAAACGGTCGGGCAAACGGTCGGGCACAAAGGCCCAACACACAAACTTGTCCGCATCAACCGCAAAAACGTCCGTGCTATCGACCTGGTAGGCCATCTGCGGGTTGTGCTCTTCACGCCGGACGACCTCATCCTCGTCGAAGGCTCGCCCAGTGACCGCCGTCGCTACCTTGACACCACGCTCTCGCAGCTTGAGCCGCGCTATGTCCACACCCTTTCCCGCTACAACAAGCTCATTCAGCAGCGCAACAGCCTCTTGCGGGCCTACCGTGAACATCGCCGGTCGTCGCGCGCCATCGAGGGCGAGCTTGGGTATTGGGATAGAGAGCTGTCGCGGGCAGCGGGCTATGTGCTTGCAGAGCGGTTGCGGGCAGTAGAGCAACTCAATGAGATTATTGGGCCGCGGTTCCAAACGATTATGGGGGGAGAACAGCACCTCACGATGAGCTATTGGGCAAGTTTTGCGCTTGATCGTGGTCGTGAGAGCGGGACACGGGCAGAGCGGGCAGAAGAGATTACCAAACAGATGCAATCGGCACTTCGTTCGGCGCGGCAGGAAGAGCTACAACGCGGTCAGACGCTCATCGGCCCCCACCGCGATGACCTTACGTTTTTGGCAGACGGCGTTGATTTGGGGGTATACGGCTCGCGGGGGCAAAAACGAAGTGTGGCACTCTCGCTGAAGCTGGGCGAGGCAGAATTGATGTATGCGCGCAGCGGGGAAACGCCCATCCTCCTTCTCGATGACCTCTTGAGTGAACTAGACATGCAGCGCCGCTCGCACATCTTACAGGTGATCCGTCAAAGCAACCAACAGACGCTCATCACCACGACCGATCTTGCGATATTCGACGCTGCATTCCTGCAACACGCCCACTGTCTCCGGGTGGAGGGGGGCCGTGTTTATGCGATTTCTGCTTCTTCCTCTTCAGGCTCCTGAATACGGCCATAGGCATTGGTCAAGGTGCGCAACCCTTGGGCAGTGCCGGAGGTGAGCATCCTGGGCCGCAACCGCCACTCCCAATTGCCATCTCCTGGGCCTGGGGTGTTCATTCGAGCTTCTCCCCCAAGTCGCAAGACATCTTGAATCGGGATAATAGCAATTTGCGCAATCGACATCAAGGCGAGCCGGATGAGCGACCACGCAATATCGTTGCCATCATTGCCGATATAGCACTGTACCTTCTCACGCTCCTTGTTGGAGAGCAGCTCAAACCACCCAACCGTCGTATTATTATCGTGCGTGCCCGTATAGACGACACAGTTGGGGGTGGTATAATTGTGTGGCAAATAGGGGTTCTCTGCTGTGTCCCCAAAGGCAAAGTGCAGCACCTTCATGCCGGGAAGTTTGAAGTGATCCCGCAGCTCCTCCACCTCTGGCGTGATAATGCCCAGGTCTTCCGTGACAATGGGCAACTCCCCAAGCACGTCTCTCATCTTGTTGAAAAACGTCTTACCGGGGCCTTTGACCCACTTGCCATTGATCGCCGTCTCTTCATCAGCGGGGACTTCCCAAAAGCTCTCAAACCCGCGGAAATGATCAATACGAATGATATCGACTTGCAGTAGCGTGTGTCTCAAACGATTGATCCACCACGAGAAGCCATTTTTCTCCATCTGTTCCCAGCGATAGATTGGGTTACCCCATCGCTGCCCCGTCGGGCTGAAGTAGTCTGGCGGCACGCCAGCAACGACGGTCGGGTTGCCTTGTTTGTCGAGCTTGAAGAGATTTGGGTTGGCCCACACGTCGGCGCTATCAAACGACACATAGATGGGGATATCGCCCATAATCTGGACGCCCTTGTCGTTTGCATACTCCTTGAGTTTGAGCCACTGCATGAAGAAGATATATTGGAAATACTTCTCCATCTCGATCTCATACGCAAACTGTTCACGCACATCGCGCAAGGCGGAGGAGTTGCGCAGGGCAACGTCTCGCTCCCACCGATACCACGGTGCATCCACCTGAGTGCGGACAGCCATAAAGAGCGCGTAGTCATCTAACCACAGCTTGTGCTCGGCACAGAAGGCAGAGAAGGCGCGGTTGTGTTTGGGGTTGGACTGCTCGCAAAAATGCTCAAACGACCGCCTGAGCAAAGGCAGCTTAAAGGCCGCAACCGCATCATAATTAACCCGATCTTCGATGAGAAAATGCCCCGGCATGGGGGGGATTTCATCTGCCTTGAGCAGCCCTTCTTCAGCCAACGCATCAAGGCTGATGAGCAAGGGGTTGCCCGCAAAGGCCGAGGGCGATTGATACGGCGAATTGCCATATCCCGTGGGGCCAAGCGGCAAGATTTGCCATATTTGCTGGCCCGCATCAACCAAAAAGTCTACGAACTTGTACGCGGCCGTGCCGAGGTCTCCGATACCATAGTTACTCGGCAGTGATGTGGGGTGAAATAAGATTCCGCTCGAACGACGAAAATGCATACACGTTCTTTCCTGCAATTTAGCGATCACTCAGTTGTTTCGTCACCGGCGTAGGGTGGCCACAGCCCAAACAGGTAGCCAGAAAAACCTCCGAGGACGGCCCCGGTAATACCGGCAGCCATCTGCGAGGTGAAATGTACCGTCGTTGTTTGGAAGGCAACAAACATAATGGCCCCAAGGATGGCCCCAACAACCAAACGCATCACCAGCCCTTTGGTGGTCAATGATGGGACATCGTCGGCGGCGGGTTTCTTGGCGGCGGGTTTGGGCTTCGCAGCGGCGGCAGGCTTCTCAGCAGCCTTGGCCGCGGCGGGTTTGGCGGCAGGAGCTGCTGCAGCACCCTCACCACCAGCCTGTTTTTTGGCATTTGCTTCACGGATGGCCGCGAGACGCGCTGCCTTGTCGTCTGATTGCCCCGTTGCCGACTCCGATTTTTTGCTTGGGGCTTCGGGAGAGGCCCCACCACCAGCCTGTTTCTTGGCGTTTGCTTCACGGATGGCCGCGAGACGCGCTGCCTTGTCGTCTGACATACCTGCTCCTTCTGTCGAAGCTGAACGTTTTTCAGGGGTTGCCGCTGCCTTTGGGGTTGGCTTTGGTTGCTCTGGCTTGGAGGATGCGGGCACTTGCTCCTCCTCGGCCTGCTGCTCGGCGCGGGCATGGGCTGCCCTGATAGCCGCCGAACGGAGTTCTTCGTCGCTCACCTCGGCCTTCGATGTAGGAGCGGATGCTGGCTGCGACGGCTTCGACGACTGCGATGGTGCGGGAGTCGAGGCCGATTTCGTTCCCTGATGGCCACCTGATTGCCCGACCAACGTTTGGAGTTGGGTGCGTCGTTTCTCCGTATCTGAGGGGATAGCTGAAGGAGTCGCCGTTGAATCCCCCGACCGCTTGGCTTGTGCTTCTATCAGTGCGTTGAGTTGTGTCCGTCGTTCTTTAGACAGACCAGATGTTGTTCCCATACACCATACCTCATAGATACCTAACTGTACGAACGCGCCATCACTAAGCTCAATAGCTTGGGGCTGGCGTGGCAGCTTCTTGTGTGCGCTCCCCGCGGGAGTCCCCACAACAAGCCACTTGCCCCGTGTCCAGGGGGCTACACATTCCCCACTTCCACGTTCGCCAGTCGGGGACGGATGTGCGCGCAAGACTGCTTCTACAGCAGCAACATGCTAGCACAACCATACAGAAAATACAACTTTAATGAGGGGGTGGAGGCATTGACATCGTCTTATCGTATACTACTTTGCGATGGTTTGCGGTAGGCGATGACCAACGAAGTGATCAGGATGATGGCGGCCACCGCCGCCCACAGCAGTGCCCACATGATAGCGGGTATCATGGTGAGCCGCTGCATGGTGCGGGCATCGGTAAAGATATGTGCCCTATAAGTAGAGATGGTGATAAGATCCAACACCCCGTCCAGCGCATCAAACGCGGTCTGGATGGCCAGGAAGAGGAGAAGTGCATTTGCCCAAAACGCATTGAGCCACACTCCTGCTGATATCAGCGCGGCGGTGAGGAGTAGCCCACTGAAAATGCCAAACAGATTGCGCACGAAGAGCAGGCAAAAGACCCCAAGCGTCACCCCAAGCCAAAAGAGAATCTGCCGTGCGGGCGCGCCCCATGCTGAGATGATGATGAGGAAGCCCCCAAACACCGCACTCCCCACATATCCGGCGCTGGCGACGATCCACCGAATGCCGCCGACATGCCACGCAATCCCAGAGAGGTTGGGGTTGATGGCGAACCGTCGGAACTCGCCCCCCGTCAGGATAGCAGCAATGCCGTGGCAGATCTCATGGACAAAGGTGCCGAAGATTTGGAAGGGGTAGGTGACCCCCCATAGCCCCGGCATGCGCCAGAGGGTAATAGATATAAAAGCGAAGATAAGCGCAATACCAAGCTCTTTGTGACGCCATCCTTGCAAAAAACGCATAACCTCATTCCTCTCTCTGTTCAGGAAGGGGAGTTGTAGCCTACAGTAGGCTCATGATAGCATAGTATAGATAGCATAGATAGTATGGGCAGCACATGAAGATACGTGGTATGGTACAATAATACCTATCGTCGTATGATATCATCGGTACAGTTGGCCTTGAGACGCTTGCAGAGTGGTGCAGTGGGTGCTACAATGCCTTCGCAGCAGGATGGGTTTGTGGTAGACAATGCACATGCAAGCACATAGGTGTTTCTGGTAAGGCTCAAAGGACTATGCAGCAACTCACAGCCGCGCGTATTCGCCAAATATTTCTCGAATTTTTTCAACGACAAGGGCACACCATCGTGCCAAGTTCATCGCTGGTCGTGGCGGATGACCCCACCCTTCTTTTCGCCAACGCTGGCATGGTACAGTTCAAAAACCTCTTTCTTGGGCAAGAGCAACGCCCCTACAAGCGCGCCGCCACCTCGCAGAAGTGTTTGCGGGTGTCTGGCAAGCACAATGACCTTGAAGAAGTCGGCCCTTCCCCCCGCCATCACACCTTCTTTGAGATGTTGGGCAACTTCTCGTTTGGAGATTACTTCAAGGCTGAGGCTATTCAATTTGCGTGGGATCTGCTCGTCAATGAGTTTCAATTGCCGGTTGAGCGGCTATGGTTCACCGTCTTTGAGGGCAAGGAAGATGTCCCCGCCGACGACGAAGCCGCCGATCTGTGGGTCAAGGCGGGTGCCTCTCCTGATCGCATTCTGCGCTTCGGCGAAAAGGACAATTTCTGGGTGATGGCCGACACCGGCCCGTGCGGCCCCTGCTCCGAGATCTCCATCTACCTTGGCGACGACCTCAGCAAGATGCATGCGGATGGTGTGAATAGCGATGATCCCGACTATGTAGAGATCTGGAACCTCGTGTTCATGCAGTTTGAGCGCAGCACGATGAAACCCCTCCCCCGCCCTTCCGTTGACACCGGCATGGGCTTAGAGCGCATTGCGATGGTCTTGCAGGGGGTGCACTCAACCTACGAAACTGATCTCTTCACCCCCATGATACGCCGTACGATGGAGCTGTTGGGCAGCGATGAGCAACATCTTGCCGATAACCTCGCCGCCTACCGCGCGGTCGCCGATCATAGCCGCTCCATTGCCTTCCTGATGGCGGATGGCGTACTCCCCGGCAACAATAGCCGTTCCTATGTTCTTCGTCGTATCCTGCGGCGGGCCGCCTACCAAGGCACGCTGATTGGCCTTGATCGCCCCTTCCTGGCGGACGTGGTGGATACGGTGATTGGCGAGATGGGAGATGCCTACCCCGAACTGCGCAAACGACGTGAATTTATCCTCGAAACGACCGACGCCGAAGAACAGCAGTTCCGCCGGACGCTCTCAAGTGGGCTGGGCAAACTTGATACCATTATTGCTGACCTTGAAGCGAAAAAGCAGAACACCATATCAGGAGAAGATGCTTTCCGGCTGAAGGATACCGAAGGCTTTCCCCTCGACCTGACCCAAAAAATTGCAGCCACCCGTGGGATGGAGGTCGATGTTGCGGGGTTTGAGAAGGCGCTTGAGGAGCAACGCAACCGCTCCCGCGCCGCCGCCAAGTTCAAGCAAGGTGGCGATGTCGAGCTGTGGAGCGACCGCAATCTCCCCGAAACAGAGTTCATTGGCTATAACGCCGTCAAGACCAAGAGCCGCGTGCTTGCCATTGTGGTGGGCGGCGATGATGTGAGCACGGCCAATGCGGTGCAGAGCATCCAGATGGTGCTTGATACCACGCCCTTCTATGCGGAGTCTGGTGGGCAGGTGGGCGATACGGGGGTGATTGTGGGGCCGCATGGCCGCGTCCTCGTTGACGACACGCAACGCCCCGTCCCCGGCATCACGGTGCACTACGGCGTCATTGAGCAGGGGACAATCTCGCAGGGCGAAGAGGTGTCGGCAGAGGTCAATACCGTTCGCCGGGCGGATATCCAGCGCAACCACACCGCCACACACTTGCTCCACCGCATTTTGCGCGATGTGGTTGGCGAACACGCGGCACAAGCAGGCTCATTGGTCGCGCCAGACCGGCTACGCTTCGACTTTACTCACACTCAGCCATTGACCCCTGAACAGATCCGTGAGATCGAGCGTCGTCTGAATGCGTGGGTGCGCTTCGATAGTGCCGTCACGTGGGATGTGTCCGACTACCAGCACGCGCTTGATATGGGCGCAACGGCTCTCTTTGGCGAAAAATATGGCGACCGGGTGCGGTTTGTCCATGTGGCCCACAACGGCTCACAAAGCACCGAAACCATCGCCAGCCGCGACTCGCTGGAGCTGTGCGGCGGGACGCATGTCGCCCGGACGGGCCAAATCGGCTTTGCCCGCATTGTCAGCGAGGCGAGTATCGGGAGTGGACTGCGGCGGATTGAGATTGTTACTGGCCGCGGCGCGGAAGAGTGGGTTGTTAGCCAGACAAACGTTGTCAACGAGATAGCCCAACAGCTTGGCGTACCAGCGGCCAACGTCGCTGACCGCATCAAGACGATACTCACGGAGCAAAAACAGCGTCAAGAAGAGCTTGATTCGTTGCAGACCGAGACGATGCGCATGAAGATGCAGCATTTGCTCGACTTGGTGCAAGACTACCACGGCATTCCGCTGTTGGTGGCGCGGGTCGATGCGCCAAACCCCTCTCGGCTGCGCGAAATGGGCGATTGGCTGCGTGACAAGCTTGGCAGCGGTATCATTGTGCTGGCGATGGTCTCAAACGACAAGCCACATCTCCTGACTATGATCACCAAGGATCTCATTTCGCAGGGGTATCATGCAGGGAATTTGGTCAAAGCACTTGCCTCCATTGTGGGTGGAGGAGGAGGGGGGCGTCCTGATATGGCGCAGGCCGGCGGGCGCGATGTCAACAAGCTCGACGACGCCTTAGCCACCGTTCCCTCTTTGCTTACCGAACAGAAAGGGTAAGAGGGTGCACGAGGGGGGCAACTCCCCCCATCGCGTTCTTCTGGGCACATGTCAGTTACGATGAGAATACGTGCGTATTTCGATCAGCAGCATGACAAAGCCCTCCTCTTCACCGTTGGGTCATGTTCTGGGTACCTCTCTACGCCAGAAAGTGACTATGATCTCGTTCTCTTAACAAAGTGTGATATCTCAGCAGCGCGTCGAAACCAGATAGAACGAGACTTGGCAGCGTTGCTGGAGGGAGCGTTTGTGATTTTGGTGCCATCGTGCTATGGGCCGGTGCGGCGCTCCTATACCATCGTGATCAAAGGATGCTCTGTCTATGAGCATGACCTCGGTGAGCGCATCTCCGTTGAGGAGCATCTCTGGCAACGCTATGAGGCCATTTTAGAGTCTGCCCCGCGCCATCGGCGGCGGACACTCTCGGCAGAGATGTGTAACACCAACCATTCGGGGCGTTCACAGAGTTCACAACATCCACAACGTTCAAAACGTCCGAAACATCGTGGGGACTCAAAGGAGCACCCCTAACAAGCACGGACAAGCGCATGGGCGCAAACAGCCATCTTGGGTACCGACGATATTTATGATACGTATGCGTAGAGCGTAGCAGGGGGGGATCCATGTCTTCCGATACATCAGCCCTGGTTGTAATTTTCCCCACTGATGATGTCCAATCGATCATCACCAAGATACGAGGGGCGGGGGCGGCACAGGTCGATTTGCTTGTCCCTGATAATATCGCCGCGCTGCAGGAGCCAGAGCAATGTCGTTTGCTCCACGAGGCCGTGCAGCAGGATCAGATTGGGTTGATGATTATTTCGTCCGACGACCGCGTGCTCAATGCCGCGCGCGCCTGTGAATTTCAGACTATCGCGGTGGAGGGCACGCACGTGGTGCTCCCCGACACGCCCCCCGATCTCCCTCCTGCCACATTGACCCCTGCCAAAACGCCTCCTGAACCGCTGCCCGACACGTCATCTGACACGTCATCTGACACCTTGCCCGATGTATCTCCCGAGCCTTCCACGCCTGCCCCTGCCGCGCCCGCAAAAGAAGAAGCGGAAGCGGAAGAAGAGGAGTATGACCCCTTTGCCGCCGAGCTTGACGACTTGGGCGATATCTTGTCGGGGCAGAAGCAGGTGCAAGAGGAAGATGAATACGATGCATTTGCGTCTGATCTTGACGATCTGAGCGATATGCTGTCGGGGCGAGAGACGGCAAAAACAGCAGAGGAAGATGAATATGATGCATTTGCGTCTGATCTTGACGATTTGAGCGATATGCTGTCGGGCGAAGAGCAGCCTACTCAGCCCAAACGCCCACAAACACAGTCACCACCACAACGCAAGCGTATCCGCCCGGAAGATATTGTCCTCTCCGATGAGGAAAAAGAAAATGCCGCTTCAGTGCGCAGCGGCGGGGGACGCCGCAAAGACGACGATGATGGCGGAGGGTTGAAGGACAAACTTATGGGCGTGGTGGCGATGGTGATGAGCCGATTGCAACCCGCCTCCAAAGCTGGCGAGGAAAGCAAGAAACTCTCTCCGCCCGTCGTCATCCTACTGGTGATTATCTTTGTCGTGGTGGTAGCCATAGTGCTCTTCTTTGCCAACCGCGTGACGGTGAGCGTAATGCTGCCGCCGCCCCCAGAGCACGATATCACCTTCCAGAGCCAACCTATCCCCATCGCCAGCATTGATGCAGAGCCGTCAAATATGGCGATCCAGGCCAAGCCGCTGGCGGAGATGGTCGTCGTAACAGAGACTCACACCGTCAAGCACGAGGTGATGTCTCCCGGCACCGCCGCCCGCGGCATGGTGACCATCCTCAACGAAGGCTTCCAGGCCATCACCCTGCCGCAGGGGTCAGAGTTTGTTGCCAAGAACGACCAGGGCCAAGAAGTCAATCTCGTCACCGACCGGCCAATCACCATCCCGCCCGCCAGCGAAGTGCGGCGCGGACGGCAGATTATTAAGACGTTTGGCGAAGCGCAGGCGACCGTGGCCGCGCGTTCTGCTGGAAGTAACTCCAACATCCCGCAGGCAAACTCGATCACGCACATTGTTATCCCTGGTCAATCGGAGATACCAGTGAATGTGGGAGGGTTGTGGCTTGAACATGGCCCTATCGTCGGCGGGAGCGAGGAAAAGGTCAACGTGGTGCGCGAGGAAGATGTCCAAGAGGCACAAAGCATTGCGTTGGCGAGTATACAGAACAAAGCCCGTCAACAGCTTGAGCAGGCGAGTGGCGATCTTGAGCTTGAATTGACGACTATCTGGCCAAATAGCGATGCATTATCGCAGGGGCGGGGCTATGAGGTCTCTGTCATTCCCCCTGTTGGCCATATGGTGGACGACCCCAACAACCCGCTCATGACTATCGTGATACGGGGGCAATTCAGTGCGCTGGCGACGCCATCCGAAAACCGGCTGCATGAGCAACTCTACACTATTTTGCCGCAACAGCTTGAGCAAGAAGGCGTCTTGACCCCCGAAATCGGCCTTGAGCCAAGTATCACTGAATGGCATTGGGATGGCTCACGGCTGACAGCCGACGGTGTCTTGCACCAATCAGGCGCGATGGTGTTGCCTCCCCAAGTGCGGCACGATATGAAGGAGTCGCTTAAAGGCGCGTCGCACGAAGAAGCCCAAGAACTCCTCGATCACTATCAGGAACGTGGGATTATTGAGTCATATCGGCTGCCGGAGACGGGAACATTGCCGCGGTGGGATCTCCAACTCACGCTTGATGTGCAATCGCCGCCCGAACCCACAGCCGTGCCGGAGGGGCCAGGGCCAGAGAGTGTACAAGACCCACCTCCCTCTGAGGGGAGTACTGGCCCCATCACGCACACCATAGGTGTGACCGACACCTCTGGAACAATAACACAGGAGCCATAGCCATTTTTCTCTCCATCCCCAAACAAAAAAACCGCCTCCTCGCGCTTGACGTGGGGGAGCGGCGCATTGGTGTCGCGATTAGCGATGTTGAGCTGATGCTTGCCTCGCCGCTCACCACGGTCAAGGCAGTTCCGATGGCAAAGGCAATCAAGCGTATTGCCACGTTGGTTGAGGAGCATATGGTGAGTGAGGTCGTTGTGGGGTTACCGCTGACGTTGGACGGCACCGTTGGCCCGCAGGCACGCACCGTCCAATCGTTTGCGGCAAAACTCGAAGCAATACTCGGTTCGTCGGTGCAGTTTTTCGACGAACGGCTGACCAGCGTGGCGGCAGAGCAGATGCTCTGTGATCTTGGGGTGAAGCCGTCGAAGCGGCGCGACCGTATTGATGAAGTGGCCGCTTCGATCATCCTTCAAGACTACCTCGACCACCTCCGCAACCAACGCCGGTTGTGTCTAACCGCCGAGGACTGACACTCCCTGAATGGCGTTGACCACATCGCCGATAGAAACCAGCAAAATCAGCCCCATCAGCGCGATAAAGCCGATGGCGTGAACAAGCGCTTCCTTCTCAGGCGGAAGGCGCTTCCCACCACGTGCCCATTCTATCAACGAGAAGAGAATATGGCTGCCGTCAAGCGCCGGTATGGGCAGCAGGTTGAGCACAAACAGGTTGATGCTCAAAATGGCTGTCCAATTCCAGAAGCCAAGAAACCCACCTTGCTCCACCACTTCGCCCGTTGCGCGGGCAATGCCGATAGGGCCAGCCACCCCGCCAGGAGGCGGCTCATTGAGGCCAAATAACCCCCCAACCAATCGACTCAGCCCCTCAAGCATCCGCCCAAGCAGTTCACCCGTATAAGCGACGCTCTCCACGGCAGCAGCAGGGATACTTGCCGGTTGGAATTCCATCTCAGGCCCGTAGCTAAACCCAAACCCTGCCTCGAAAGGCTCGCCATTGGGGGCTGTCCACGGCCCTGGCACCACAGTCAAGGTCATTTCTTCGCCATCTCGCCGGATCAACGCCTCAACCGGCTCGCCCGCGTTGGCTTGGCCGATACCTTGCAGCGTTGTGCTGTCAAGGATAGGATGACCGTTCAGCTCCAGGAGGATATCGCCCTCTTGGATGCCTGCGGCGGCGGCGGGAGTATCTTCGTAGATGGCCCCGATATATTGCCCAACGGGTTGGGGTATCCCTTGTATCATGAAGATGGCCGCGAAAATGAGAATAGCCAGCAAGAGGTTCATCAGCGGGCCGGCGACCATCACCAAGATTTTGTTGAAGGGTTTGGCGTCTGCCAAGCTCCCCGTGCCGTAGAGCGTGTTATCTTCTCCAGAAAAGCGCACAAACCCTCCAAGCGGCACCCAGTTGAGGGTGTATTTGACCCCATTGCGCTCAAAGAGCGTGAGGGCGCGAGGAGGGTAGCCAATACCAAACTCATCCACCCGTATCTTCATCCACATCGCGACCGCAAAATGGCCCAATTCATGCATAAAGACGAGGATGAGTAGCATAAAGATGAAAGCCACAATCGTAGTAATCAATGGTTGTTGTGCTCCTACACAAATTTAGCATGTTTCAGAGGAAGCCCTACCCAGAACGATTCCGCATACCACCAGACGGCGGCAAGGGGTGTGACGCATATGGCGCGAGTGCGAGGCAGAGCGAAGTAATACAAATATCTTGTAGTCTATCCCAAACAGAACAGCCTTGTCAAATAGCCTTATTCCTCTACACAAACCACGTCAGCACGATTTGGTGTATCTTGAGAATCAATACATCTTCTAATACATGAACTCTTGAATATCGTAGAGGGTCACGCGGGGGTGGGGTGTGTTGGTGATTGCCACGCCGCTTTTACCAGTTGTATTTGCTCTTGTATCTCTGGCATGGTGAGCGGATGTATCCCCAATTCATTCATTTGCTTGGTGTAATCGCTCTCGCCCGACACCACCAGCGGCGAAACATAGACGATATCATTCCGGTCGAGGTTCATCTGCTTGATCGTGGCGATTGAGTGCTCAAGGTGGTTGGAGGCCATTTCTCTGCCGCCCACGCCCGCCAAGATAATAATGCCCACGCTGATGCCCCCTTCCTTGATTGTCCGCACCACCTCAACGCACTCTTGCGGGGAGCCGGGTTTGTTGAGCAGCGAGAAGAGAGCAGGATCACCCGTCTCCAGCCCAATATAGACCCGCTTGACCAATGCATCTCGCAATTCGCGGTAGTCTGCGATGCTTTTTTTCTCTGCGCCAAAGATATCCAGGAAGGAGTAGATGCCATCAAGCGTATAGCTCTCATTGTTCTCATTATTTTGAGTATCTTCCTGCGGTTTGGGGGAGCCAATGGGGAATTCATCATGCACTACTTTGAGGAGATCAAGCAATCGGCGTTGGGGGATGGCGATGGCATTGGCATCGGCGAGGAAGAGCGATTTGCGGAGCTGGATAGAGCGCCCAAAGAATGCTTTGATGTCGCGGCAGTGTTGCTGCAATGTCTCTGGTGTTTTGATGCGGAAGCGCCTGCCGTGATAGAACGTGCAAAAGGAACACTTATTCCAACTGCACCCTTCGGTCGCCTGCACCACCACGGAGAGATATTGATCCGGCGGGAGAATGCCGACCGGGCAGTAGATAGATTGAAATGTCGTGCGTTGCGCCTCCAGCAAGGGGAAATCCCACGCAAGGATGGTATCAAGCCACTGCACCACGCTCTGATACGCCTCTTCCTGCCCCCGCAGCTGATGACGCACCGCTTGCATTCGCTCAAACGTCTGCTCAAAGAAAGTGCGTGCTTGGCGGGAGGAGAGAAGTACTCGTATCCGCTCGCTGTGGCTCTGCGAGCGGTATTTTTTCATCACCTTGTTGTCAAGCGACCGATGGTAATTCACCCCATCAACGAACGCACCTATCAGCCGCCCTTCCCTATCGAACGTATAGGTGGTGTGGTAATCTTCCGAAATGGTGATTGCGGCTGGCTTGATACTGAAAAGAAGTTGGCCACCATTAGGCAGAGGAAGGTGGCTGGTAGAGGATAATCTTGTTTTCCCGTTCTGCTGCGACATATCGGTACACTCCCTGGATGGATGTCGGCCTCAACGCGGCGGCTCGTTGGGCAAATCGGCCCACGCCATCTCCACCTCGGCCTCTGGGCATTGCGCCCCGATCTGCTGCAATGCGTGTTCGGCGGCTTCGTGCCCGCGCTGGGTCAATGACAGTACGCCATTGGTGTTCTGCAGCAGCCCACGACGCTCTGCCCGCTGTACCACACGCTTGGCCACCTGCTCATCCCACTGCATATGACGGTGCATATGCTCAACACGGCTCTCATTGGCCATCTGCGGGGTGTTTTCGTGGTGGTAGAGGTGGGTGATGAGCATCGTCTCAGAGAATGACTTGCGTTGGTGCATCCGCCGCATCGCCAGCCCAACCAACCCACGATCTGGCGCAAAGAGCAGCACAAGGGCAAATAACACCCCAACCATCACCGCCATCGCGCCAGAGATAGTCGTGTCTGTCCAGTGCGACACCCAATAGCCGCCCACCGCGCCCAACATCCCCAAAAATGCGCTCAGCACAAGCATCACTGGTAGTCTGTCGGTGAGGAGGTGCGCCGCCGCAGGCGGGCCAATAATCAAGGCAAGCACCAAGATAGACCCCACTGCGTCAAATGCGCCGACCGCCGTGATAGAGACCAAGGTCATGAGCGCATAGTGGATGAGGACGGGGGCGAAGCCAAGTGATGCCGCCAACCCCTTATCAAACGTCGCAAGCTTCAACTCTTTATAGAAAACGATGATAAAGATGATATTCATCACCATAATGACGCTCATCACCACGAGCGACTTCGGCAGCGACTCAATGCCAATGGCGGGCAGCCACCCCAACACCGCATTCCCCGCAAACTGAAAGCGGTCGAAGGGCGCAAAAACCAATTCACCCTTCAGGACGGCGGTGGTGTGCAGGTGGAGGTTGCGGCCAAAGACCGATATCAGCACCACCGCAATGCTAAAAAGCGCCGGAAAGACCAACCCAATCGCCGCGTCCTCCTTGACCAGCTTCGTGTTGTGGAGAAGCTCAACAAGCGTGACCGTGATCACGCCCATCACCGCGGCGCTGGCCACCAAAATCGGTGAATGCAAGTCTTGCGTGAAGAAGAAAAACCCCGCCACAATGCCAAGCAGCACGGAGTGGCTAATCGCTTCGCCCATCATCGCCATCCCGCGGAGCACGAGAAACACCCCCGGCAATGCGCACGACACCGCAGTGACCATTGCAATCAGTTGGATGTCTATCTGCATACTGCTCATCAGTGTCGTGTCCATTTCCAGAGAAGCCCGCGATTGGGGGCCAACATCAGCGATATCAGGACGATGGCGGTGTTGCATAGCACAATAATCGGCCCGGTCGCCAGCCCGCGTCCAAGACTACTTATCAACGTTCCGCCCACCCCCGACATTCCGCCAAACAGCGCAGCAAGTCCGACCATCACGGCGAGCGAATCTGTCCATTGGCGGGCGGCGGCGGCAGGCGCAACCAACACCGCAATGATAAGGATCACGCCGACGGCCTGCAACCCAATGGCAATGGCCATCACGACGAGTGTCGTCAGCAGGATATCAATCACCCGCACGGGGAAACCAAGGCTCACGGCGAAGTCGGGGTCGAAGGTGAGGAGCTTAAACTCTTTCCAGAAGACTGCGACCAGTATGAGCGTGATGCTTCCTACAATCGCCATCACCATAACGTCGCGTTCAAGCAGGGTGGCGGCTTGTCCGAGCAAGTAGGAGTCGAGTTTTGCCTGCGCCATGGAGGGGTTTTTCTGGAGCGCGGCTATCAACACCAGCCCAAGGCCAAAAAACACCGATAGGACAATCCCCATCGCGCTGTCGCCCTTGATGCGGGTCGTATTCGTGATGAGCATCACCAGCAGCGCCCCTACCCATGCAGCAATCGCAGCGCCGATCAGCAGCACAACGAAGAGCTTTTGCCCTGTCAGCATAAATGCGAGCACAATGCCGGGGAGTGTGGCGTGCGACATGGCGTCGCCAATGAGGCTTTGCTTGCGTAACACCACAAATGACCCCAGCACGCCGGTGACAATCCCCAGGATCATCGTGCCAAGGGCGACGGTTCGGAGCGTGTAGTCCGAAAATAGATCGCCAAGAAGCGAACCTACTATATCCATGTGGGTCTACCCTACCCGTGTTGTGCGGGCGCGGCAGAAGAACGCCCAACCACACACACACTGGTGTCGGTCAGGTTGAGGAAGGCCACACGGCCACCGTATGTCTGGCGGATATTCTGCTCTGTAAAGACTTCGGAGACTGCACCGCTTGCGATGACCCGAATATTCAGCAGCGTCACCCAATCGAAGTACTCAGGAACGGTTTGCAGGTCGTGGTGGACACATATCACGGTCTTCCCTTCGTCGCGGAGGTTTTGCAACAGGGAAATAATGGCCCGTTCCGTGGTCGCATCCACGCCTTGGAATGGCTCGTCCATCAGGTAGACAGACGCATCTTGCATCAGGGCGCGGGCCAAAAAGACTCGTTGCTGCTGGCCACCAGAGAGTTGGCTAATCTGCCGGTCGGCGAAATCTGCCATGCCGACTTTCTCCAACGCGTGCATGGCTTGTTCACGGTGCTGACGGCCGGGTCGCCGAAACCAACCCAACGCCCCATAGCAACCCATCACGACCACATCGCGGACGGTGGTGGGAAAATCCCAATCGACGCTGCCCCGCTGCGGCACATAGCCCACGAGACGGCGTTGATCCTTGTAAGGCTTGTCCTCGATGAAGACCTGACCGGCGGAAGATGGCACAAGCCCAAGCATCGACTTGATGAGCGTGGTCTTTCCAGCACCATTTGGCCCCACAATCGCCATCAATACGCCGCGCGGCACGGTGAGATCGATATCCCACAGCACGGGTTGGTGGCGGTAGGCAACGGTCAAATCGGTGATCTCAATGGCACGTTGAGTATCAGTATGAGCACGGGTGTTCTGTACATTGGTCATGGTGTTTTGTACCTCTTGGTTTGAAAAAACCGATGAGGAGAACGGCACGGTTCCCCTCTGCACAACGTTGGTCCAACTTCGTCCAACTCTATCCAAACAAGGAGACTCTATTCAGACCCGGTCGGCGTTGCTCCCGACGTGTCCGATGTCTTTCCTGCTGCGCTCCCTCCCAATCCATTAACAATCATCTCGGTATTATGGCGCATCACCGCGATGTAGGAATCCACTCCACTCCCCGGCTCTCCAAGCGCGTCGGAGTAGAGGTTCCCCCCCATCTTGATCGTCTCCATCCCCCGCGATTGCACGGCGGCTCGCAATGCTTCGACGGTTCGTGGCGAGACCATCGTTTCGGCGAAGATGGCGGGAACTTGCAGCTCGACGATAAGGTCAGCTAGTGCCTGAATATCGGCAGTACTTGCTTCTGTTTCCGTGCTGATCCCTTGGATTGCCTCAATACGAAGGTCATAGGCGCGCCCAAAGTAGTTGAAGGCGTCGTGCGCCGTCACCAGCACGCGGTTCTCTTCCGGGATAGTCGCGATCTGCTCGGCAATGAAGCTATCTAGCTCATCTAGCTCGGCAAAATATGCTTCTGCATTGGCACGATAGGTATCGGCGTGAGCGGGGTCAGCCGCCACCAATGTATCGCTGACGGCACGGGTTGCATCTCGCCACAGCGCAACGTCGTTCCAGATGTGGGGATCATAAGCTAACCCTGCTTCTGGCTCCCAGCTCAACAGCCGAGATTCATCCAGCGTATCACCAATGCCTTGCACCGGAATGTTGCGGCTTTGGCCGAGCTGCTTGATAATCTCCTCCATCTGCAGTTCAAGCTTTAGCCCGTTGTAGAGGATGACATCCGCCGCCTCAAATTTGGCGATATCGCCTTCTGTTGGGACATAGGTGTGCGGGTCGATGCCCGGGCCAAGCAGCGTAATGACCTCAATCACGTCTCCGCCAATGCGCGATACGGCATCGCCGACGTGTCCTGTTGTCGCCACCACAGTGAGGGCCGGTTCGGGAGTGGGCGTTGGTGGGGTGGCTTCTTCAGGAGCGGGTTCACCTTCGGCAGGGACACCTTGTGTTGGCTGGTCGGCGGTGGAGGATGTTTCTCCTCCCCCGCACCCGCTGAGCAGCCCACCTACGAGTAATACCCCTAACACCCCCAACATTCCCATGATGAGGGACATTCGTCCTGTATGATACCTATACGATATGTGCTTCAACGGTGTTTCGATATCCTTCCTAGTCGTTTGAACAAATTTCGTTTGTCTTACCAGCGCAGTCGAAACTACAGAAGGGGTTTTGCCCTCTGTTAAGGTATCCCTGAATTTGGGATGATACCAATCTATGACGCCGCTGTCAAATACGTTGGAAATATGCTCAAAGAGGAAGCATATGTAGGGTGTGCTTGAGGAAGGGCCACGCCAATCGGGTCTATTGCTGTCTTTGCGGTGGCACAATGGGTATGGCCTTCGTAGGCGTACCTTATCTATATACTATTGTACCACAAATAAGCGAAGAGACCAAACGATAAGATACCCAACACCACAGAGACATTCCCCCCTCCCCGCAGGAACGGTTGAATGCAAGAACGAACGTAAGGTATACCTAAAAGAGAAGCAAAAGAAGGAGGAACAAGAGCATGTGTATGAACAAAAATATGAACAAAAAAAAGACGGCGTACGCAATGTACACCGTAGCGGAGACATGGAGACTATGATACGCGATTTGTGCCTAGTTGGTGGCCTGTGTGTGCCAACTTCCGAAGAAACCGACACACACAGGCTCTATGCAATATCAGGAGAGAGGAGAGTGTGCCTGTTGAGTGTTGAGCTGGCTCACTTCCGAGGTCATCTCGGAGACGATGCGCTGCATATGCTCAACCAGCAAGTTTTGCCAATATTTGTTGTTGCTAAATTGCGGGATCATGGCAATTAACTCTTGCATATTTTGGATCTTGCTCTGCAGTGTGCCCACCGAAGATGATTCAGCGGACTGAGCGCGCAGCTCGTTCATCTCAACATTGATTTCCTGCAGTGAGACCACCCGACCCAGTTTCTTATTGTTGCGGCCAACGACGTTGCGGGTCGTGGCGAGAACAGTACGTCCGTTTGGCAATTGCATCAGATTGGATGACCCTGGCTTCGTGGGGTGTTTGGCTATAGCAGCGAGCGCACTACCCAGTTGCTCAACGGGTTGTCCTTTCATCACATCAGCGAAGACGCCTATCAAGTGGGCCGCGCTGTTGTTGATCGAGATGATGACATTGTTGCTATTCACCAATATCATTGGTGTTTCTGTCGGCAGCCGGTATGACTCGTGCCGGGGCGAAGTGCTTTGATAGTCTTGTGTTGCTGGTTGCATAGGCATTGTTGGCATATGAGTATATGTTGCTGCGTTCATCACGACCCACCTTTCTCAAATAGGTTTCGCTCCTATTGGTTTTATTCACTGCTTGTTTTATCTCTTGTCTGTAGTATACCGGAGAAAACCACGAAATCAAGCACAAAAATGGTGGAGAAAGAGTGGAGATTGCGGGGAAATGGCCCTTTTCTCCTCAACGACACGCCATCGTAGGGGTTAAGAATTCTTTACAAATACCAGAAAGAAAGGAGAGCGAGGGATTAGGGGGATTACTCCGTTTGGAGTATGTCTCATCTTAAGATCCACTCCCCCTGATCCGATGTATCACCCGAAAAAGAGTAGAAAAGCCCACTCCCCTCTTAGCCTTATTTGCAAGAAGGATGTGGGCATATCTTTTCTCAGCAGTATATGAATTGTTTGAGAAAGAGAACGTTAGGCTGATTCTGCTACAATTCCTACGGTCACCGTCCCTTCTTCAAGCGAAACAGCTTCGGTATGAGCCGTTTGGGGGGCTGCCCCCACGACCAACGTCGTTGCCAACGTTTCTACTTTGATGTATTCGCTCCATGTCGTTGTCACTTGCTGCAAAAAGCCGTTTTGTTCGCCATCGGAAAGGTAAAGCGCAATGCGATCACTGATGGCCAAACCAGCATTCTTGCGCGCATCCTGGATATTGCGAACCAGATCGCGCGCTGCGCCCTCAAGCCGCAACTCTGGCGTGACGGTGGTGTTGAGCGCCACCAACACCCCATTATGCTCTGCGACGGCATAGCCTTCTGGCGAGGAGGTCTCGACCAACACCTCTTCTGGCAGCAGCTCGTAGCGTTCCCCCTCAATGGTGATGGTTGAGGAGGTACCACCCTCGATGGCGTGCGCGATGGCTCGCGCCTCTTCCGGCGTCAGGTCGCGCAATGCCGCGGTGAGTTTGGGCACTAATTTACCATATTTTTTGCCGACCGCGCGCAGATTGGGCTTGCAGTGGTAGTCCACAAAGTCGGAAGACGCATCAAGGTAGCGCACCGCCTTGATATTCAGCTCCTCACGGACTTCCGCCTCAAACCGGCGCACGCCTTCAACCGCGGCGGGGGTAGAGACGCGCACCCAGGCTTCGCTGAGAGGTTGCCGCACCTTCAGCCCTGAAGTCTTACGGGCCGCCCGCCCCAATGACACAACCTCAATCACTACCTCCATATCGTCAACCAGCCGGTCGTCAAGCAGCGACTCGTCTAGCTGCGGCCAGCGGCTCAAATGCACACTCTCTGGCATATTGGGCTGACTTGCCACCAGGTTGCGGTAGATGGCCTCGGTGATGAAGGGCGCAAAGGGAGCCGCCAATCGCGAAACCGTCGTCAAGCAAGTGTAGAGCGTTTGGTAGGCGGCGCGCTTGTCGATATCGGCTTCGCTCTTCCAGAAGCGGCGGCGGTTGCGGCGCACATACCAGTTTGATAGCTCGTCAACGAAGTGCTCAATCGCACGGGAGGCGGTCGTAACATCGTAGTCCTCCAGACTCGCCGTCGTATCGCGGATAAGACCGTGGAGCCGCGCCAATGCCCACTTGTCGATCAGGGGAAGGGAGTCGGTCACCACCGCATTGGCATCATCTGGCTGCCAGCCGTCAAGGTTGGCGTAGGTTACGAAGAAGCTATAGGTATTCCACAGCGTGAGCAGGAATTGTCGCAAGGTTTCGCCCACCTGCGACGTGCTGAAACGGCGCGGGTTGCCGGGAGGCGCACTGCTAAAGAGGTTCCACCGCAGCGCATCGACCCCATACTCGTCAAAAACCTCCCACGGGTAGATGATATTGCCCTTGCTCTTGCTCATCTTCTGGCCTTCGGCGTCGAGGATGTGGCCAAGGCAGATGACGTTCTTGAATGCGGGCTTGCCAAAGAGCAGGTTGCCGACGGCGTGCAGCGTGTAGAACCACCCGCGGGTTTGGTCTACCGCCTCGCAAATGAAGTCAGCCGGGTGCGATTGCGCAAGCAGATCCTCATTCTCAAAAGGGTAATGCCATTGAGCCACCTGCATCGCCCCGCTATCGAACCAACAATCGGCGACATCGGGGATACGGCGCATGGTACCGTGGCCGTCGGGCGCTTCCCACGTAATCTCATCAACGTAGGGGCGGTGGAGGTCAAGGTCTTTGAGCGATTGGCCCGATTTCTCCTCCAACTCCGCAATGCTCCCGATACACTCGCTATATTGGCCATCTTCGCTGATCCAGATGGGGATGGGGGTGCCCCAAAACCGCTCGCGGCTGATAGCCCAATCGATGTTGTTCGACAGCCAGTTGCCAAAGCGTCCATCGCGGATATGCTCCGGCACCCATTTAATCTGCTTATTGGTCTCTACCATCAGATCTTTGTGCTTGGTCGTGCGGATGTACCACGATTGCTTGGCGTAGTAGAGCAGAGGTGTATCACACCGCCAGCAGAAGGGGTAACTGTGGTGAACACGGTTGCTCTTCAGCAGCAAGCCACGCTCTTTCAGGTTGCGCGTGATGAGCGGGTCGGCCTCCTTAAAGAACAGCTCTCCAAAGCCAAGCTCGTTGAATTGCGGGAGCGTGTGGCCATTGAGCGCGACGGAGAAGAGCGTAGGGAGGCCATATTGCTTGCCGATCTCCAAGTCACCGTAGGCGGGGGCGATGTGGACAATGCCTGTCCCATCCTCAAGGCTCACGAAGTCATCCGCGATGACGCGGTGGGCTTGCGACCAATCGACCGTATCGCCTGCGCCGGGGATACCTTGAAACAACGGCTCATAGTGCAGCCCAACCAGCTCCTCACCTGTGAACGACTGCTCTATGGTCACGTCCTCGCCAAGCAGTGATGTAACCAATGCCCGCGCCATCACCAGCCGCTCCTCGCCATTGCTGTCGGTGGCGACGGGTGGCTCTGCTGACCGCCGTACGACGACATACTCTGCATCTGGCTTGACACACAGCCCTGCGTTGGCGGGAAGCGTCCACGGGGTGGTCGTCCACGCAACAAAACTCGCATCAGCAAGCGCCGCGGCAAGAGGATGCTGGTCGGTGGGGGAGGTGATGCGGAAGCGTACCCACACACTTGGGTCGTCAGTATCATCTTTGAAGCCAAGGCTGACTTCGTGGTCGCTCAGACTGGTGTCACAGCGGGGGCAGTGCATCGTGACCTTGTAGTCACGGAAGAGGAGGTCGTTCTTCCACAGCTGCTGGAAGACCCACCACAGCGATTCGACATAGTCGGTCTTATAGGTCGTATAGGCATCTTCGCTGATCCAGTAGGCGATGCGCTTGGTGAAGGTTTTCCACTCTTGAATGTAGCGCCACACACTCTCTTGACACTTGTCGTTGAAGGCCGCAATGCCATAGCGCTCAATATCGGCCTTGCCTTGAAACCCAAGCTCTTTCTCAACCTCAATTTCGACCGGCAACCCGTGTGTATCCCACCCTTCGCGCCGCCCAATAATGCGGTAGCCCTGCATCGAGCGGTAGCGCAAGATAATATCTTTGAAAATGCGGCTGATGGTGTGGTGAAAGCCGGGGCGGCCATTGGCCGTGGGCGGGCCTTCGAAGAAGATAAAGGGTTGATCGCCCGATTTGAGCGACTGCTCGACGATGTGGTTGTTATACCACCATTCAAGGATCTCTGTTTCTAGCTTTGGGAAAGAAACAGTTGTATCTACAGCCTGGAACATACTCGTTACAACCTTACTCTTTATAACGCTCTTTATGTGCTTTTGCCAATGAGGATTTCCCCACGGGTATACATTCGTGTTTGAAGATGTCAAAGATGGATGACGATGAATGGCGCACCATCAGGGTAACTATATCATAAGAGGGGGAACGTTACAATATCGTAACAATGTCGTACTCAAATGGCCGCAGCCCTTGGCGGCGGGGAGAAGGGCAAACCAATTTTGCATATTATACAAGATGATCTTGCCAATACTATCGGTTCTTGCTATCATGGACATGTGTTTCCTGCCCACATAGTAGACGGCCCTCCGCGGCACACCAACGTGAACGTGGGGGAGTGTGTTTCGGGCACGGGCTGCGGGGCAGCACCCGAAACGAGCGTGGTTCTTCGGAAGATCGTACAAGAAGATAAGGAGTTATAATATGCCGACAGTAGTTATCAATGGCGAACGTATCGAGTGCGACCCGGGAGAACGCATCTTAGATGTTGCGCGGCGACACGCTTGCCACATCGGCTTTGTGTGCGACGGCAATGGCATCTGCCAGATGTGCGAGTGTCGGATTACGCAGGGGGCAGACCTCCTAAGCCCGCTCACCGAGTCGGAGCAGATGTGGCTCACCCAAGGCCAGCGCGAAGAAGGCCGCCGGTTGGCGTGCCAAACGTCGATCCGCGGCGAGGGCACCGTAGAGCTTATCACGCGGGCAGAAGAGATTCGGCTGCAGGCCAAAGGCGTCCTTTCACCATCCGAGGGCGAGAGCAGTGGCGAGCATCTCCAAAAACTCACCAACACAATGCTGCGGATGAGCGGCGAGCACATCACCCGCTATCCGGCCAATATGCTCTACACCATGTACCACCTATTCTCAGTCCGCCCCTCTGGCAAGAGCTTCCAACGGATGTTCGATGACACCTTGCGCGTGACCAATCGGTTGCTGACGGGCGAAAAACCACCCGTGCGGAAGGAAACATCCGAAGATACGGAACAAAAAGAAGGTGCGGAGAAGAAGTAGCCTCCTGAGAGTAAGCCGGACAGATACGGAGCGAAGCGGAGAACATCCAGAGAGGGGGGATAACCCTTTCACCGACTCTTGCGCGGTGGAAGCCACGCCGTTTGAACGGCAGTGGAGGAA
>CAZGLO010000050.1:0-26001 GCA_964526735.1 uncultured Chloroflexaceae bacterium
CCAGTTCCGCGCCGCCAATCTTCCAACTGGTGTCGTACAGATGGCGACGCTGATAATGAGGGCGATGGGGTGGCAACAAGAAGCGATATTGCTTGCCAATTGTCTGCCAATTGTCTGCCACCAAACACCGCCCTTTGCGTTGCGGCTTATTATCCGATTGGCTCAGCGGGAAGAGCACGACGGGCATCCGCCGTTGTTGCCGCTCTGGCATTCAACCACATGCTCCACGCGCTCGGTAACGGTCTTCGCCACTGAGCGGAACACCTCTGCGTAGGCATCGGAGGCATCGCTAACGACGGCTGGGTTCCCTGCATCGCCGCCTTCGCGCACGCTCATCCCAAGCGGGATTTGCGCCAAGAGCGGTACATCGAGCTGTTGCGAGAGCCGTTCTGCGCCGCCCGTGCCGAAGATATCGTAGCGTGTGCCGGTGTCGGGGGCCACAAAGTAGGCCATATTCTCGACAATACCCAACAACGGTACATTCACCTTGCTGAACATCTGCATCGACTTGATAACGTCTGCCGTGGCGACGTTCTGTGGCGTGGTAACAATCACTGCGCCCGTCAGCGGCAAGGCTTGTACAAGCGTCAGCGCAACATCGCCGGTGCCGGGTGGCATATCGATGATAAGGTAGTCAAGCGGCTTCCAATCGACCTCGTAGAGAAATTGCCGCAGGAGTTGGGTGACCATCGGGCCGCGCCAGATGACCGGCTGGCTCTCGTCGATCAGGAAGCCGATAGACATCACCTTGACGCCGTGGCGCTCAAGCGGGATAATCACCGGCTGACCGTTGTCGCCCTCGTAGGCGCGGGGTGTTTCGTCAATACCCATAATCATGGGGATAGACGGGCCAAAGACATCAGAGTCCATCAGGCCAACCTTCGCGCCCTGCTGCGACAATGCCACGGCGAGGTTGGCCGCGACGGTCGATTTGCCCACGCCGCCCTTGCCAGAGGCGACTGCAATCACGTGTGTCACGCCGTCAATCGACTCTTTGGGCGGAAGACCGCCATGTGCATGGCCCTGCGAGCGGGAAGAAATCTCAACATGTACCTCGCTCACGCCAGGAAGCTCTCGGACAGCCGCTTCGGCGCTGTCGCGGATTTGGTTTCTGAGCGGGCAGGCGGCGGTGGTCAGCTCAACCGTGAAGGAAACCACGCTCCCGTCTGTGACGGCCACATTTTTGATCATATTATTTGAAACCAGGCTCCCGCCTAGTTCCGGTTCGGGGACGGTATTCAAGGCAGCAATGACTTGCTCTTCTGTGACGGCATTCGTCATAAGAAATGGCGACACAAAGGCCCATATGCTGGTATGGGCGGGAAATGTGCCGCATCCCTCCTTTCTTTCCAATTGTTGTATTCAATATATGGAACATTTTTGTGCAAAACATACAAAGAATAGGGGGTATTGTTCGTTGAAAGGAACCAAAACAGCGCCATTTCCACGATTCCCCATTTTCTCATTGTGTGCGTTTCAACAGCATAACAGATTTTCACCAATTCGTCTATTTTGGAGCCTCGCAAACGGTTTGCAATGGCCAATGTGGCCCACCACCCTGCCCCGTCATCGCCAACAAACTCCCCGACAACAGAGGGAGAAGGGCGGAACAAGATGACAAGCCCTCCCTCACCACGACTGCAGATGGATGCGCTTGCGGTAGCGGTGTGTATGACGGTTTTTTGGTATACTTCTCCCAAACCTATTGTTGCCATCGTTGAACGTTCCTACGCAACAGTACTCTCTTAATTGGACGAGAAAGGAGGAGCGACGCTCTTACCCACCCCAACTGGGGGTGAGCTCCTGTGTCGCCATTTCTATGAATGAAGACAGGCGAGAAGAAGTGCTCCGCTTGATCGAAGAGCAGCAGGTCGCGTTTATCAATCTTCAGTTTCTTGATATCCTCGGGTTGGTGAAGACGGTCACTATTCCGGTGCAGCAGTTTGAGTATGCCACCGAGAATGGTATCTGGTTTGACGGTTCCTCAATTGAGGGGTTTGCTCGCGTTGCAGAGAGCGATATGTACCTGATGCCAGACCTAGATACCTATCGCAAAGTACCGTGGGATTTTGGAGACAATACCACCGCCGCAAACCTCTTCTGCAACGTGTTTACGCCAGATGGACGGCCTTTTGCAGGCGACCCACGGCACGTCTTGCAGAATGCGCTAGAGCAGGCGGCAGCCATGGGGTATGGCTATCAAGTGGGGCCTGAACTTGAGTTTTTCCTGTTCAAAGAGAAGCCCACGGGTGAAGTTCCTTCTGAGCCATACGACCACGCGAGCTACTTCGATAGTTCGAGCGACCGCGCCAACGTCGTGTGCAACTATATGGTACGGGCGCTGCAAGAATTAGAGGTGTATGTGGAGGCAAGTCACCACGAGGTATCGGGAGGACAGTATGAAATAGACCTTCGCTATAGAGAGGCTCTTCGTGCCGCAGAGGATTGCATCACTTCGCGCCTGGCGGTTAAGACCATTGCTCACATCAATAATTTGTATGCCACCTTTATGCCCAAACCTATCGCTGGCATCAATGGGAATGGCATGCACGTGCATCAAAATCTGACCGACTTGGTGACGGGTGAAAATATCTTCTACGACCCGGAAGACCCCTATCACCTCTCGAAGATAGCGCGGCAGTTTATTGCGGGGTTGCTCGACCACGCTGCTGGCATGATCGCGGTGCTTGCGCCACTGGTGAACTCATACAAGCGGCTGGTGCCTGGTTTTGAAGCGCCGGTCTACCTCAGTTGGGGGCGGACGAACCGTTCGGCCTTGGTGCGGGTGCCGCGGACAAGCGTCGTTCGCCCGCATGCCATCCGTGTGGAGCTGCGATGCCCTGACCCCACCTGCAACCCCTATCTTGCCTTTTCGGTGATGCTGGCGGCTGGACTAGATGGCATCAAACGACAACTCACACTGGGCGAGGCGGCAGAAGAAGATCTCTTCCAGGTCGACCCACGTGCCCTCGGGCTTGAAATTTTACCAAGCTCGCTGGGGAAGGCCCTCGAAGCGCTGCAAGAGGACGAAGTGATCCAAACTGCTCTTGGCCCCCACGTCTACGAGCGCTTTATGGATGCGAAGCTCCAAGAATGGAACGACTACCGTAGCTATGTCTCGCAGTGGGAGGTGGATCGCTACTTCTCAATCTTCTAGCCTATTGAGCATGGGTAGCTGCTCGGCCCGTTTGGCCCCGTTTGGTGTATTTGGCCTATTTGTGGCCCATCCGGCGCAACGCGGTGGTGCTAGTTGCGCACCACTCCTTGGAGCTTGTAGTAGACGCTGGCAGCTTCGGTGCGATTATTCACACGCAGTTTTTGATAGGTATTTTGGAGGTGAAATTTCACCGTATTGTCGCTGACGTTGAGCTGGTTGGCGATCTGAGAATTGGTCAACCCGCGCGCCACCAACGCCAAGACCTCAAGCTCACGTTCGGACAGGTCGTCCAGCGAGGGGCCGGGGCGGTAGCGTTGGGTGCGCAACCAGCGGCGGGCCGCCTGCGGGAAGACTAGATGACCGCGGTAGACTTGGCGAATGCACGTGATCGTATGTTGTGGAGGTTCCGTCTTGAGGGCAAAGCCATCAGCCTCACGCTCTAGGGCAGACTGGATGGATGCGCCGTCGTTGAAGGCCGAGAGCACCAGCACTTTGCTCTGCAGCCCCTCGAGACGGATTTGCTCCAAACAGGTCAGGCCATCCATTACTGGCATACCAATATCTAAGACAATGACATCGGGGGCTAGGGTACGCGCCGCCTGCAACAGCGCATCGCCGTTGGTGGCTGTCCCGACCACCTCGATGTCAGGCTCAGCCTCTAACAACGAACGCAGCCCCTCCAATACCAATGCGTGGTCATCGGCTAACAAGACGCGAATGCGGTTCATGGACAACTCTTCTGTTTTGGTAATTTCTTGAAAAGTGGCTATTGACATGGGACAACAACCCGTATGGTCGTTCCGGCGTGCGGCGCGCTCCGAATAGTCAGCACCCCGCCAAGAATATCAACCCGTTCCCGCATACTTGACAACCCAATATGAAACCCCGTTTGGTGTTCCATCGCAGCCTCAACATCAAACCCTTCCCCCCTATCAGAGATTTCCATCTCGATCATCGTTCCCTCTTCTTTGGGGGCAAGCGATACATAGTGGTGGTCGACGTTGGCGTGGCGAGCAGCATTGGAAAGCGCTTCTTGCAACACGCGGTATAGCCCGATCTTGACCGAGAGCGAGACATGGGGGATATCTCCCTGGACGCTGAACTGCACCGGATGGCCGGTCAGCTCTTCATGCTGGATGACCAGGCCGTCGATGACCGAAAGCAGATCGCGCCGCTCGAACTCTGGCGGGCGAAACGTCCCCATAAAAATGCGAATTTCGTCGAGTGAGCGTTCGAGGAGGGTAGCACTTTGCTGGAGGCGGTCGATCTCATCCTTGGCATCGTCGCCAAACCGGCGGGAGAGGAGCTGTTTGGCGATGCTTAGCTGCGAGAGCGCAGCGAACATGTTCTGAACCGGGCCATCATGGATGTCAAGCACAATCCTTCCTATCTCACGTTCGGCTAGCTGCAGCATCCGACGTGATGACTCACGACTTCGTTCGTCAGTCTGGTTGGTCTGATTGCACATATCGTGACTTCCTGAATTTCTCTCTGGTTGCGGTGCCACGCTCTACTATACCACAGAAATAGAGAAGAGAGGAGAAGCTCCACACTCGAGATCTGCCAAAATAACCAGTGCATCCCCCCCGCTCTGTTGTGTTATACTGACCACAATCGGCAACATCTTTGAGCAAGTGAGGGAAACCGATGGCGACAGAGCTTCCGCCCTCGTTTGGCGACGAGCTGCTAGACATCTTGCAACATATACCTGCCTTTGAGATTCTATCCCCTGCACTCAATATTGGAGCAAGAAAAGTGGGCGTTTGGTAGGTGTTTTTGGGTATTGTATTGTCCATCGGCATGTTTATTGGTGCAGAGATGATGTTTATCTTGGGTATAGTTGGGCGTAGTGTCGAAACCCCAATCGAGAGGAGGATATTGTGAATCAGGAGAATCAACAAAGAGACCAAGAGTACCAATACAGAAGACTGAGCAAGGAATTAACAGTGGGTGGGGGAGCCAGTGGGTTTGGGATTGGTTTGATTATTGGCGGGGTCGTTCTGCTTTCTAGCGGAGAGTTTTTCTGGAACACTATGACCATTGGAAGAGAGATATTTGGGTTCAATAATATTGGAGAGGCGATTGATAAGAGTGTTATTTGGTCTCTCCTCCTCGCCACCGGCCCAGTCATTGGTACTATCATAGCGGGGGTGGTTCGCAAGGACACACCAACACACATCGTTGCCGCCTCTGTTTTATGGGTTACCACGGTTATGATTATAATAATAGGAATGGTCATTGGTATAGCCGTTGGGGCGGAAGATATTGCTGAATTCATCTTGGCTGGAAAGGATGAATTTAGGTTAATCATGCCTAGGATCATCAGCAAGTGTATTGGCGCGGGTATTGGCGGTTTCCTTAGCTTGCCTATAGGGATGATCATTGGCACACTTACAAGCGCGCTCATCGGTGGTGTTATTGATGAGGATATCGGTGAGGATATCGGCTGGGTTATTGGCTTAGTCATTGGCTTGGTCATTGGCAGTTTCGTTGGCTTTGTTATTGGTGGGGTCATTGGCGGGATCATTGGCTTGGCCATTTATTTGGTTATTGGCAAGTTCATCGGCAAGTACATTGGCAAATTCGCCGAGGAATATTTGGTTGTGATGTATTGAAGGAAGCGAGGGATTGTGCTATGATGAAGGAGAAACGGATCGAGCCTTCAGACCAGCCTGGCGAGGCTGAAGAGGAGGAAACAAGTGCAACCCCGACGGACTTCTACCCGCAGACCCGGCAAGGACAGCCGAGGGGGGCGGTTTTTTTTTGTTCGCGGCGCACTCAGCCGTACTTGGTGCGAAGCCTGCCGCGCCCCGGAATGCGGCCAAGGCGAATAGCTGATATGGGCGGGTTTTGTGCGGTCGTTGGTACCCGTGCTACAATGGGAGAGAACATGAATAGGGAGGGGCTGCGTTGGTAGGAGCTACCACGTAGTGCACGGTTCCGAGAGGAGCCAATTCCGAAGTCGGTTTATCCAGAGAAGAGCACTTAGATAGGACTCCATAATGGAGCAGAAACCACCTCGCGCTGTCCTGTGGGACATGGACGGAACATTGCTAGATTCGGCGGAGTATCACTGGCTTGCGTGGCGAGACACGCTTGCGGCGGAGGGGCACCCCATTACCTACGAGCAATTTGCCTCTTCCTTTGGGCAGCGCAACGATACGATTTTACGGGGGTATTTTGGCGAAGACCTCTCGCAAGCCGAAATCGACCGCATTGCCCACGCCAAGGAGAGCCGCTACCGTGAGTTGGTTCGGTCACGTGGGGTTTCGTTGTTGCGGGGTGTGCAGCAGTGGCTTGATCATCTCCGTTCCCGCGGGTGGCGACAGGCGATTGCGTCTGCGGCCCCGCGAGAGAATATCAAGACCATCCTCGAGGTGCTGCATGTTGAGTCCTACTTTGATGCCATGGTCTCTGCAGAGGACGTTGAACGAGGCAAGCCCGACCCGCAAGTCTTCCTGACCGCCGCCACGCAGCTAGACGTGCCGCCGAAGCGCTGTATCGTGGTCGAGGACGCACCGGCTGGCATCGAAGCCGCGCACCGCGCCGGGATGCGGGCGATTGGAATACGGTCATCTCACGGAGATTTACACGCCGAACGAGTGGTTGACACCTTGGCAGACCTCCCACTTGACACCTTCAACCATTTGTTAGAACAGGAATAAGACGAACCACCATGGTACCTTCAGTTATCACGATTGACGGCCCCGCAGGAAGCGGTAAAAGCACTCTTGGCAAGCAAGTGGCAGAACGACTTGGCTATATCTACTTCGACACCGGCGTGATGTACCGCGCCGTGACGCTCGTCGCCCTGCAAGAGGGGATCGACTGCAACGATAGCGATGCGCTAGAAGCATTGGCGCTCCGCACGACCATCGATGTGACCGCCCCTACCACAGACGATGGACGGCAATACACCGTTCTCGCCAATGGGAAGGACGTGACATGGGAGATACGCGCTCCCGATGTGGATGCCCACGTGTCGCTGGTCGCCAAGGTGCCTGCTGTGCGTCAGGAGCTTATTCGGCAGCAGCGGATGATTGGCGACCGCAAGCACGTGGTGATGGTCGGGCGAGATATCGGCACCATTGTGATGCCTGAAGCACCGCTCAAGATCTATCTGGATACCTCGCTTGAGGAGCGTGCCCGCCGCCGGTTGGTTGATCTCCGGTCGCAGGGGTATGAGCAATCATTGCAGCAAGTGCAAACGGATATCGCCCGCCGCGACAAGCTCGATCAGCACGTCCTTTTTCCTGCCAAGGACGCCGTGATACTGAATACCGACACGATAACTCCCACCGATGGCGTTAACCAGATTATCGCGCTGGTGCAAAACCACCTACAAGTAGTCGAGGTCGAGTCATGTTAGAAAATTCGAAGCAGAGTTGCATCGAGCAACATCGAGAGGAATTTGAGCAAAACCTCAACCTGGCTGAAGACGAAGTCCTGGAATATTGCACAACCCGCCACTGGATACACCTCGTCCCGCAGCTCATCTTGCCGACTTTGATCGTATTGGGGGGCGTTTTTGTGCCGATCTACCGGTCGGCGGGGGGGCAATTTTTGGTAATGAACCCCAACGCCGTCAACCAATTTGGCATTACCAACCAAATCTTGACGGGGATCGGGGTGGTGTTTGCGGTTTTGGCCTTCATTGTCACCTCAACCGACCCCAAGAAGAAGCGGCTCTACCGGCTGATATTTGCCATCTTCGTCACCCTGATGCTCTCCACTGTCGCCTTGCGATATCAAGGCTGGCGTATCTTCTCCATAGACCCGCTGCAAAACCAGGTATCGCTCTTTGACACCTACAACCTCATCTCTTTTGGGGTGGCGCTGTTTGGCCTCTTGCTGGGCTACTACTACTACTTTGAATGGAGCGATGACTACCTTATTCTCACAAACTACCGTGTCGTTCAGTGGAACAAGGTACTCCTTGGGGCACATACCCGCCGCCAGATATCAATAGAGGATATCCAAAACGTTGAGGCAAGCACCGGAGCATACAACCAACATTGGGCTTCTGCCTACCCCCAACATTGGCTCAACTACGGCACAGTCAACGTCTCCTCGGCATCCTTCTCGGCGGCAAAAGGCATTGAGTTTACACACGCCACTGCCCCGCTTGAGATGCAAAAGCGCGTGATGGGGAAGATCAAGTCGCGGCGCTCCAACGAAAGCACGTTTGAGTTTCAGAAGAACATCGACGAAAAGGTGTATGGCATCAAGCCGGACGAACCGCCCCCCAAGCCAAGCACCCTCAAAACCTCGGATCAACCGGGTTCGTTGTCGCGGTGGCTCTCGGCCAAGTATGAATCCCCTGATCGCAACCCCTCCATTCTCGATGGGATCCGGGCGCTTTTGCGGCGGTGGGTGGTGGGCGAAAACCCCGAAATTGATGAGAGCAGTGGCAAGGTGATATGGCGTACGCATTGGGTGTTTATCTTCGTTGTGCTGATACGCCCTCTCTCTCTCCTTGTGATCGGGTTTGCTGCTATCTTCACAGCCGAACACTTCTACTCCAGCATCATCGAGACAAGCTATATCGTCATCGCTTCGCTCTTTCTGGCGATCATATTCCTGCTCTGGGCCGCATGGCGCATTGAAGACGAGCGCAATGAGCTGTACATCCTTACCACCGACAGTATCATCGATGTGGAGAAGCGCCCCTTTGGCCCCGAAAACCGCAAGACAGCCGGCTTGGGGAATATCCAAAACGTCACCTCGCACACATCGTTTATTGGGCGGATTGTCGGCTATGGCGACGTGGTGATAGAGACAGCCGGAAAAGGGGCAGTCTTTACCTTCCACCGTCTCCCGCAGCCAGAGAGTGTGGTAAAGACAGTTAATGAGTATATTGCGCGGTTCAAGAAGGGTGAAGAACTCCGCAACTTTAACGAGACACTCAGGCTCCTGAAACACTATCACGATGCGCAAATGCGTCACGGTGAGCTTGTCCAGCCATCGCAGCAGGAGTCTTCCGACTCTGCGTCGCCAGAACCGAGTGTGTAGGGGCAATAAAAAAAGATACATACGCAGTTGCGCCATACCTAGAAAGGCAGCACTGTATGAAGACGTGGAGACGATGGGAACGATGGAGTATCATCGTCGTGCTCCTGTGTCTTGTGTTGTCTCTTGGAGACAGGCAACAAGGAGAAGGAGCAGAAGGGTGGCAGGGGTGGCGAAACGATATCCCCTCCGTTTCTGCCCAACAAAACCAGCACATTGATATAGACCTTGTGTCTGTGGGGTATGATAATGATTATCATTTTATCCCACAGACATGGTTTGCCGTCACAGCCGAAGTGACCAACCACGGCGACGATATGCAAGGCGTGGTTGAGTGGACACCCAAACAAAACCGCTCCACTCAACCCCCTACCTTTCAGCAAACGCTCGATCTCCCCCGCGGCTCAACAAAGCGCGTAACGCTCTATGTACAAAACACGCTCTCTTTCCAGCACAGTTGGTTTGTGCAGTTCCGCGACGAAAACCAAGTGGTGGTGGCCCGCAAAGAGCTGCAGCTTAGCCCTCTCGACGAGGGAGATATTATCATTGGGGTATTGAGTAGCAACACAACGATGCTCAATAGCCTTATTAGCGACAATATCCGCGTGTTGCATATGGAGCTGCGCCATATCCCCGAATATGGGCGAGCGCTCTCTGGCATAGATATCCTCGTTCTCCACGATCTCCCGACCAATACTCTTACCCCAGAGCAGCTCAATGCGTTGGAACAATGGATCAAGCTGGGCGGAAAGCTTGTCATTGGCGGCGGCATCCATACCGAAGCCACGACAGCAGGCCTCACATCCCTTTTGCCAGTCTCTATCAGGGGAATTGCTCCCAACACATCATTGCAGTCTCTCCACCAGATCGTCTCCACCAACATCATGGAGAACTTCCCGCAAACGGCAACCGTGACACTCATTGAGCCTCACCCCAAAACAATCTCCCCCGATGGGGAGCAACTTATCACCATTCGCCACCACGGGTTTGGCCAGGTCATCTTCTGTGGGTTTGATATCGCAGCATTGCGAGCGTGGTATGGCGAACCAGAGTTGTGGGAAACCCTCCTGCTGCCAACATCCCACTTGGAACCGATGAATATGTCGGAACAAGGCTTTGTGCTGGATAATTCAGTCTCCGTGCCTGAGTTTCAGGTGCCAAAGACCTCTATCATTTTTCTCTACCTATTGGGGTACATCATCCTGGTGGTGCCGGTTAACTTTATAGTATTCCGCAAAAGAGGCCGTCCAGAGTGGTTGTGGATCAGCACCCCCATCATTGTAATTATCTTTGTGGTGGGAACATACATCGCGGGTACGTTGATGCGCGGCTCTGACATGCGGCTCTATGAGATCTCGCTGGTACACGCGGTCGAAGGCGAACCAGAAGGATGGGGGTTGTCATTCTTGGGGGTCTTCTCTCCGCACCGCACCAAGGCCGATTTTTCGTTCCCTGCCGAGTCGCTTGTGTTTCCCGTAGACCACACAGGGAACGATGAACACACTGTTGTCTGGACAGATACCGCCACAAAGGTGGAAAACTTCCTGCTTGATATTGCAACCTTTCAGTTGTTTCACGTGGAGAGGCCGCAAGAAGTATCGATCAATGTCAAGAGCAACGTGCACCGTCTGCAAGGCAACCTCATTGGCAGTATCGAAAATGTTGGCGATCAGCCGTGGATTGATGCAGGGGTAGTGCACGGGAATGGGGTTCAGTGGTTGGGGAGAGTTGAGCCTGGCCAAAGCCATCAGATCAACGTTTCCTACAATCAAGGCACATTTCCAGATTCAGTACAACTTTCCCACTCTGAAGAAGATGAGGAAGATCCCTTTGCATCTTTCAACCGTGAGGGGTTTTTACGCACTGTTTTCGCTAGATATGGTGGTTCGATTATCGTACAAAAACCGATGCAACAAGGATATTACGGCTCCTTGGGTATCCCTGATACACAACATGGCTATCTTCTTGTGTGGGGCACCAAACCGCCGCTTGATGTTAAGATAGACCAGAAAAGGCCATATTCAACTGAAAGCATTGTTCTGTATATCATTCAGTTGTCACGGTAGAAGGAGAGACGGCTGTGTCACAATCAAACCCGGCAAGCCAAGAGCATATTGTGAAAACAGAACATCTCAGCCGACGATTCGGCAGAGTCCTTGCCCTCAATGAGGTTAATCTGACCATTCCCAGGGGAGCGATCTACGGCCTGATTGGGCCGAATGGGGCAGGGAAAACCACCACTATGCGCATCCTGACAACGCTTCTTTCCCCCACCTCAGGCGCGGCATGGATTGCGGGGTATCACTACAGCAAGGTGAAAGAGGTTCGGCGCTCTATCGGGTTTATGCCAGACTTCTTTGGGGTGTATGACAATATGCGGGCGTGGGAATATCTCGATTTCTTTGCCGCGGCCTACTTTATTTCGGCCAACCGACGCCCCTCCCTCATCAATGAAATGCTTGATCTTGTGGGATTGTCGGACAAGCGCGATGAATTTGTGATGGGGCTGTCGCGTGGGATGAAACAACGGCTGAGCTTGGCACGTACCCTCTTGCACAGTCCTTCTTTGCTCATCCTAGACGAACCAGCAAGTGGGCTTGACCCGCGAGCGCGGATTGAGCTACGTGAGCTGCTCAAAGAGCTGCGGGCGATGGGCAAGACGATTATGATTAGCTCACATATCTTGACCGAACTTGCCGAAGTGTGCACCCACATTGGGATTATCGACAGTGGGAAATTACTGTTGTCGGGGGATATCAAGACGATTATGGACACCCTCAATGCCCATCGTCGTATCCTTGAGATCCAAGTTGTCAAGTATCATGACCGGGCAGTTCGTTTCATCCAAGAGGTGCCGGATGTGAGCGAGGTGCGGTTGCAGGAACATCGGGGGCAATTACCGATGATTCATGTGGATTATGGGGGCGATGAGCAGGGGGCAGCCGGTATCCTATCATACTTAACGTCCCATCATTTTCAGGTTGTGCATTTTGCGACCCAGAAACTCGACCTGGAAGATATTTTTATGAAATTCACCAACCAACTTCCCCCATCTACGACGAAATAATCGTCCTTTTCTCTCTATACCACACAACTAGCGAACAGTATGCACTGGTACGGCACTACTGCGCTGAACCTGCTGCATATAGCTGCGGAAGGTGGCGCGGGCACGTTCAAAATGGGAGTTTGCCTCTTGGAAGCGCACGGCGGCACGGTTTGCCAGTTCGGTTTTGTAGCTGCTATAGAACTCTGACATGGCGTCGATGGCCTCCAGCTCAAGCTCCAGCCCTTTGATATACGTTTCGTGGGGTTCTTGCAATTCTTGTGGCGGATCCATCGCTTGCATCGCATTGAGCGCATCTTCAACCGCCTCGCGCAACTGCTGTGCTGCTGCCGTATGGCCAACCGCGGCACTCCCAGGCTTGCCGGTCACATTGCGATATGCTTCAACTTCATCGCGCAGTGTTTGCCGGATGGGATTGAGCTGATTCATATACGCAATCGCCTTACTTTCCCGAATGGCAATTGGTTCACTGCTGAGCATTGGCACGGTGGTTGGCCCCGACGACGGGGGAGGTGTGGGCGCGATCAGCGATACAGGTTTGGCTGCGGCCTGAGATGTTGGTGCAACCTGTGGGGTTGGTATTTCTGGTGGGCTTTTTGCCTGTTCAAGCGCCATAGTAAAGGATTGATGCAGGACGAGGGCGAGGGTAACCAAAATAAGCGGCACACTCCACCACATCAGCGAGGCCCGGCGCAGATCTTTGCGTGCTTCTCGCCAACTCACCCACCACGATTCGCCTTCTTCACGCGATTTACGCTGTTGCTTCGTCTCGCCAACGTCTATGCCCAAGAAGGGGGCGGGTTTAGCAGGTGCGCCGTTCAACAATTGACGCTCCTCAAGCCACTTCAGCCCTTTGCGAGCGCGTTCATTGGCGGGGTTGAGCTTCAGCACCGAATGTAAACAAAATGCGATCTGGTGTGGATCGTCGATGACCCCGCTCAGCCACAACCACGCCCCTTCATTATTGGGGTCAAGCTGTACCGACCGCATCAGCAAGCCTGCGGCGATGCGTCGTTGGCCACCGCGGGCGGCGGCGACGCCCCGTTTGTACAGCCGCATGCCTTCGGCGGTGTTCGCCTTGACACCTGCCTCTCTTTCTTTGACTGGCGGCTGCTTGTGTTGATGATCGTGGTTTTGGTGGTTGTCGATTGTCTGCCCCACTCTTGGTAGTCGAGAGAGCGCCATATCAGTGCTCCGGTAGGAGAGGATTGATAGCTCGTTGGATCAACACCGGATCTTGCACCAACTTGCGGCGTATCACGTTCCAATAGTCCGGTTTTTCATAGCCGATCTGCCAGATGGCAATGCCCGCAAGATCCATATTTTGGACGAGGTCGAGCTTCGATTCAAGCCCGCGGTCGGTCATAAACCATACCTCGCGCATTCCTTGTGGTGATTGATATCGGAACCAGCTCTCATCAACCCGCCCCTCGCTATTGCGTTGCATCAAGTTGACGGTCAACCCTTCTTCTTCTATCAGATCCTCGATATCGCCCCACGGCAAGCCGCGGGCGTTCCCTTGCGGTGGCCAATCGTAGCCGTAAAAGGGGATACCAATGAAGATCTTCGATGGGTCAACGACGGAAACCGCATATTCTGCGACTGCCTCTACCCAATAGAGCGGTGCAACCGGCCCTGGCCCGCCACCCCGCCAATGGTAATCATAGGTCATAATGCGCACGCGGTCGGCATATTGGCCAATGACGCTCCAATCTTGGAAGCCGCCCAACCCGCCAAAATCTTGGTCTTTGGCGTGCACCGCGACAGAAAGCAGCTTGTCGTGTTGGTGGAGCGCGTTGGAAAGCTCTCTGATGAAGGCCGAGAAGTCGGCGCGCATAGAGGCGTCTAAGCTCTCGTAGTCAATATCAATGCCATCGTAGTTGCGGGCCAATACCTCATCGACAATCGATTGGACGTGGCGAGAGCGGAGCTGCGAATCGGATAATATTCCGACCACCACATCGAAATTGCCAATATTATGGACGCTCGGAATGACGAGAATGTTGTTCTCATGGGCAATCACGACTAACTCGTCGTTGCGGTTGCCGTAGAGTTGCCCACTTTCGTTGGTGGAGTACCAGAAGGGGCTAATCTCATCAAACATATCTTTATTGTAGTCAAACGACTCCCGCGCCCCCCCGCTGAATGATGGCGGTAGCCACGCGGCAATATAACGCCCGCTCTTGGGGTGATAGCCAGTGGTTTGCTGTGGTTCTTCTTCCTCCACCTCCTCCGGCACTGCAAAGGGAGTGGCGGTTGGGAAGGTGGAAAGCGCCATCTTCTGTACCTTTTTGGGCGTCGGGGTGAGAGTGGACGTTGCCGGGCTTGGTGTTGCCCCAATCACCACCACAAACCAGTCAGGTTGCTCTTGGGCAAGCTGAATAGTCTGGTACATCAGCACCCCAGCAATGGTAAGCGCTGCCAGGTAGAGAAGCCCAAGCAGAAGATTTCGTATTCGGAGCAATACACCATGCATAACGATCTAAAAAACACCGTCCTCAATATTTATGTGGTGAGGGCTAATATACCCCCAACTCCCTCAATCGATCATCGCTGATGCCAAAATGATGCGCGATCTCGTGTAAGACTGTCCCCCGTATCTCCCTCTTGAGCTGCTCTGGTTGAGGGAAATCACGCTCAAGGGGTTCTTGGAAAATCACAATGATATCAGGCTCGTAGACGCCCTGCCAATCGCGCTCTGGCAGTGGCACGCCGATGTATAACCCGTAGACAGTCTCATAACGCCCAAGGTCGTACGTGCGCCGGACGGCAGGGGTGAGCCGCGGCTCGACCAATACCTCGACATTCTCCAATACCCGCGCAAACTGCTCTGGGAGGTTGTCTAGTACATCAACGACAATTTCTTCAAAAGTATCCATACACCCACACAAGATAAGACCTCTACTGTGCGTGCATTGTACCACAGAACCGGCCAGAACTGCATGGCGCACGGCGCACAAAAAAAGAGTGCACCGCCTCCGCCTGCTTGGGACGGGTTTGGTGCACTCCCAGGGTTCCATAGGATATTGAGTTTGGTTTTGAGAGGAGAGGCTACATGCCTACGGAACGTCTTTGAGTTGGTTGATTATCTGCTCTTGCGCCTCCTTGGTGCCTAGTTCCCCCACGGGCCACGTGGTGGCATTGGACGACCGCTGTGGGAGGGGCCACACGCGGGAGCTTCTTCTTGGAAACGGGTGGTCAAGTTTTCGGTCATGGTATCCAGCCGCTCTTGCATCTCTTCCTCGGTGAGTCGGCCATTGTCGACGGCGGTCTGCAACCGCTCTTGGTGGCTGACGACGGCGGCGGCAACCACATCCTCAAGCGCCACATCGTTCGCTTCGGCAACCTCGGCAATGGTCTGACCGTCCTGCAGGGCGGTGAACAACTCTTCTTCGGTGATGCCAATCGTCTCTGCAACCACCGTCATTGGGCTGTGGTCGGGGCCAGGTCGACCATATTCAGCGCCAGTGCGTGGGCCAGTACGCATTTCTGCGGGCGGGCCGAAGGCGAGGGCGGAGGTGATTGAAGGCATTGCGCCAAGTCCGATAAATACGGCCGTTGCGACGACGACCCCTGCTATCCCACCGATAATGTGTTCGCGTTTCATGGTTTGTCTACTCCTTACGTCTTAATCTATTCTTTCATCGTGCTCATTGGTTGTGGTACTGTGTATTTGCTGTGTTGGGAGTAGTGTAGCAAGAGAATATGGAGAAGGTGTGGAGAAGAACCGCAGAAATTGTGCACCTCTGCACCTGAAAATGCTATAATGCAGGGGAGCGGGGTTAGAAGCGATACATAGAGAGGATATACACCATTCTGATGGCAAAATTGAGCCGGGAAAAGCACACATCAAACCGTCCCTTTGGCCCTTTCGACGGCAAATCGTCTGCGAAGAAATCACCGCGGCACCCACCCTCCCTTGGCCTTCCGCCCGTGTCGCCTTCAACGGCGGGGTATGCCGGAGAGCGAAAGAAGCCCACAACCTCCCCCAATTCCTCTTCCACATCCGCCAAACCGCCCAATGGCCAGCGCCCAATACGAGCAGCCTTACGGCGCATATGGCGGTGGACACGCAATATCATCATTCTTTTGTTGGTATTGGTGGTGGTTGGGCTAGGAGTGCTCTACCAACAAACACACGCCGTTGCAAAGGCGATTGTCGTGCCTGAAGTGCGCCCCAACCCCTCCATTGCCACACCGCTCGTTGGCGGGGTGACCATGCTCATCATCGGGGTGGACGAACGTCCCGACCACCCGGAAGAGGGCGTTCGCAGTGATACGCTCATTGTGGCGCATCTTGACGGCACGGGGCGATGGGTCAACCTCCTCTCCATCCCGCGCGATACGCAGGTCGATCTGCTTGACGTTGGTTTGACAAAGATCAATGTGGCCTATGGGCAAGGCTATGCCCGCGCCGAAGAGCTGTACGGCGAGGGGACATTGCCGCAACAGGGAGGGATGGCGCTTGCTGCGCAGACCGTTGAGCAGTTCTTTGAGACGGCAGGGAGCAAAGTGAACATCGATTATACTGCCCAAATCAACTTTGATGGCTTTGTGGGGGTCATCGATGCGCTTGATGGGGTGACGATTGACGTGCCAAAGCTCATCGTAGACGACTACTACCCCACAGAAAACTATGGCACGATGCAGGTGGAATTTCAGCCGGGGGTACAGCAGATGGACGGCGAAACTGCCCTCATCTACGCCCGCACCCGCCACGCCGACAGCGATTTCCATCGATCTTCCCGCCAACAGCAGGTGATGCGGGCTATCGTCGCCAAGCTGCAAGAGAAAGGATGGTTTGGCCGTATAGTTGCCGTCCCCAAGCTGCTCTCTGGTATCAAAGGGGAGAATGGCGAGGGCGAGGAAGGTGGTGAGAATGCCTCAACTCCCCCCATCCTGACGACCATGCCGATTGATCGCCTTGATATGCTGGCAGGATTGCTCTCGTTGGCGAGCGGACTTGAGTCTGATTCCATCGGCCAACTGCGCCTAAGCCCAGAGACGGTGCCCGTCACCGAGGTTGGCTCAAATCTCATTTGGGAGTCGGCAGGCGTCCAGAGCCTTGCCCGCCAATTAAAAGTACCGCCAGAACCAGAAGAGAGCACTGAAGAGTCTGCCAATGAAGAATAACCGCTCAACCTACAACGCCGTGGCGCGGGCCGTGCAAGAGCAATGTGCCGTCTGCGGCAAGCTCCTCACTGGTAGCTACTATATGTTCACTGGCCGCACTGAACGGTTTTGCGAACACTGCTACCAAACCCGCCCGCGTTGTAGCAATTGCGGGGTGCCGGTGGGGGAGAAGCATTGGCGGCTGCACGATGGGCGTATGCAATGCAGTCGCTGCCATTCCACAGCCGTATATGACCCGCAATTTGCCCAACAGCTCTATGATGAGACGGTCGCGGCTATCGTTGCGCAATTTGGGATGTCGCTGCACCACACATTGACCTTCCGAATGGTCGATAAGCCGACGTTGTGGGGGGTCGCGAGCCGAGAGCATAGTATCGAAGACCGCACACAACACGGTGACCCGGAACATGCACCTCTCCGGCTGCTTGGCCTCTACCAGCGCCGCAAACAGACCCGTGCGATGTACATCCTCTATGGTCTCCCCCGCCTGACCTTCCGCTCAACCGTGGCGCACGAATATGCGCATGCGTGGCAGGCAGAATATTGCCCAACGCTTGACGATGAGCGGCTACGCGAGGGGTTTGCCGAATGGGTGGCGTTCTACCACCTCCTCTGGATTGACGCCACCAAGGCTGCGCGGCAGATGCTCGAAACTCCCCACCCCTATCGAGAGGCGATGAATTATCTCTTCACCCTTGAGCAGCAATTGGGCCGCCAAGGGGTTATCAGCTATATCAAGCAAGCAGGATAGGGCAGGTATAGATCAGGATAGTAGGGTAGATTTAGATAGCAATGCACTATACACAAGCACAGCACGATGCGGTCACTGGCGACGGTAATATGGTCGTCACGGCGGGGGCGGGGAGTGGGAAGACGCGGGTGCTGGTAGACCGCTACCTCCGGCTGCTGCTCAACGCCAACCGCCATCAAAATATCGTTCAGAATGGGCTACAAGAACCAACAGATGACCCGCAAGTCATCACACTTGCCCCCCTTGCCCCCCCCCCTGACGCTTCGCCGTTCTTGGCCATCACCTTCTCTGAGAAGGCCGCCCGCGAAATGCGAGAGCGGGTGCGGTCAGAGATTGAGCGCCGCGCCCAAGAAGCCCCCCCACATGAGCGCACCTATTGGGAAGATATGCGGGTGGCGGTGGAGTCGGCGCGCATCGGCACAATCCACAGCTTCTGTACGGCGTTATTGCGCGATCACCCCGCCGAAGCATCGCTTGACCCGCGGTTTGGTGTGCTAGACGAGGTTGAAGCGGGCTTACTGTTGTCTGAGCGGGTTAATATCGCCCTGCGAGAGGCCGTAGAATCGCTTGATCTGCAGATCTTCACGATGTTCAGCCCGTCAGAGTTGCGGACTATCCTGATTGAGATGATCAACGGCGGCACAACCGTGCGGGACGCGGTGGAATCGCTGCCCACGACCCCCGATGCAGCCGATATCTTGGTTGAGCAGTGGCATCGCCAAATCGACAACGAACGCCAGCAGGCCATCCAAGCGATGCAAGAGATGCCGTTGTGGCGCGAAGCGTGTGAGACGATCATCGCGCTGGCCGACTCCGCCCCGCCGGACGACCTCATTGGCAAGCACGTGCGCAATATCGCGACCATTATCGAAGCGCTGGTGGTGCTTGATAAGGAGGCCACGTCCGTCAACCTCTCCCCCATCAAGGAATTGAGCCTGCGGGGGGGCAGCAAGAAGAAGTGGGGCAATGCAGATGATTTACAGCGGGCAAAAGATGCATTGACGACCTTGCGAGAGGGCTATCGCGGCCAGGAGGAAGTGCTCAACATCGCTCCTGACCCCGACCAGGATAAGCACGTCGCACGCATGATCCTCGACCTGGTGAACCTCTACCGAATGGCGGCAACCCACTACCGCAAGGCGAAGGAAGAGCGCGATGTGCTTGACTTTGACGACCTTATCATCCGCACCCGCGCCCTCCTTGAAAACCACCCCCACATATGCCGACGGTGGCACGCAGAGCTGCAGACTATCTTGGTTGATGAATTTCAGGATACGGATGACTACCAACGGGCGATTATCTATGCGTTGAGCGGGATAGACCAGCAACATAGAGCCTCGACACCGCCCACGCCACCTGCTTCTACCGCTTCCACATCGTCTCTGCCTATGTCTCTACCTATCTTCGTGGTCGGCGATGGCAAGCAATCTATCTATCGCTTCCGCGGCGCGGATGTGAGTGTCTTCCGTGCGGTCGAGGAGCATATCGTTGGGCGAGGGGGCGGCCAACGGGTGTCGCTCAACACCTCCTTCCGCACTCATCCGGCTCTCTTGACGTGGATCAATCAGGTGATGGAGCGGGTGTTTGCCCGCGAACGTGAGCTATTGCCGTACGAGGTGGTGTTTGAGACCCTCACCCCACATCGCCCGGAGGCTCCCTTTGAGACGTGCGTTGAGCTGCACATCGTTGACTACCCGGAAGAGCAAGAACCATCTCCCAACACCTCAACCGGCAAATCAACACCTCGCAGAAGCATCAATGCGCTGCGCGATGAGGAGGGGAAGATCTTGGCCGCGCGGATCAAGGCGTTGGTGGCGGGAGAGGAGGGGGCGGTTGTCTACGATCATCATCAGGAAGCGTGGCGCACCCCGGAATATGGCGATATTGCACTCTTATTCCGCGCCTCCACCGTCTTTGAGCACTACGAGCGCGCGCTGCAAGAGGCCGGTATCCCCTACCTCACGACGGCGGGACGTGGCTATTACGGGCGCAAGGAAGTACAAGACTTGATTAATTTGCTCTACGTGCTCAGCGACCCACTGCAGGATTTTGCGCTTGTTGGGGTATTACGGTCGCCGCTATTCGCCCTGCGCGACGATACGATTGTGTGGCTGCATGCGCAAAGACGTTCTCCCGAACAGCAGGGGGAATGCTCGTTGTGGGAAGTGTTGATGCGCGACACGCTTGGCGACGACATTCCTCACCTTGACCCCAACGAGGCTGCTCATCTCCTCGCGGCGCGAGATATCTTGCGTTCGCTGCATGAGAGACGTGGGTATCTTTCGGTGGTTGAGCTGCTGCGCGAAGCACTCTCGCTGACCGGCTATATGGCCGTCATCAGCGGGTTGAGCGACGGGGAACGGCGGCGCGCCAACGTTGAGAAGCTCTTGCAGGCCGCCCGCCATACCGGCATCGTTGGGCTGAGCGAGTTTAGCGATTATTTAGAGCGGCTGTTGAGCGCAGAGCCGCGTGAAGGTGAAGCGCCGCTTGAGGCGGAAGGCAGTGTCCGGTTGATGACCATACACCGCAGTAAGGGGCTTGAATTCCCCATCGTCATCCTCCCCGACCTCGGCAGGCAATCGCCGCCGCTGCGGGCACGGTGGATGGCGCAACCATCGTACGGCGTCGCCCTGCAAATGCGGGATGAGCACGGCGAGTGGCAAGAACCACTTATCTACAAGCTGGCCAAAAGTGAAGAACAACGCATGGAGCAGGCTGAACATGAGCGGCTCCTCTACGTCGCCCTGACCCGCAGCCGCGATTACCTTATCCTCAGCGGGCCGACGGCAGACAAAAGCCGCCACGATTGGCTCTCCCTAATCCTGCAATCACTCGGCTACCCGTGGGAAGTAGGTGGCGCTCCGAAAGGGGTCTCCGGCCCGATGCGGGTGTGGCGCTATGACCAGGTGTGAGGGGGTGGGGGGGAGATTAAGGAAAATAAGGCTTTATCGCACGGGCAAGATCCTGCGAGAGACGTATTGCCGATTCTTTGCGCAGGTGGCTGCCATCATATGAATGGTAACGCTCTAGAGGGAATGAAAGCCATATCCCTCCTGCCTCCTCAAACTTTTGTGCAATGTACGACCAGCGCCGAACTGCAATTGGACGGACATTCCATCGTTCTATACTTCCCCTTGGCGGATTAGACGGACAAATATCCGTCTACAATGAACCAGTCTCAAAAACTTTGTCGTAGAAGAATGAGGGCACCGTCAGTTGTTCGACTTTTGCCCTTGCGTGACGTTACTACCCCTTTTCCTTATGTGAAGATTATACCATTTTGGGACTGGTTCAAGACCCCTCCGCTAGCCAGTCGGGCTACCTAGGAATGACTCTATCGGATAGGAGATATAGATATTTTGTACGGCTGTGTGAACTTTGGTGCATTGTTGACAGATATTGTCGAGATAATCGTGCACATTGCCTGCCATAATTTCATCGACGTGGATATAGTCGAGCATCGCGCGGAGGCGACCAGAAAGGCGTTCTGCAGGGCCTGCATTGCGGGTGCCGGTTGAGACGGCAATGGCTTGCAGGGCTACTTGTACTTGATCGACCGAAAACCGCACCGAGTGTGGAAAATCGGCATTAAGCAACAAGAAGTCGATAATACGCCGGACATCAATATCGGCTGTGTAGACTTTACAGTAGGCCTCAAAGGCAGTACACGATTTGAGTGCCCCGATCCACATCAGGTAGTCGAACGTGGCGGTTGGGCTACGCTGTTTGGCCTGCAGAAAGGAGTCAAAATGAGCATCGAGCAGTGAAGAGATAGCGATGGCCCGCTCAATATATCGTCCCACCTGCAAAAATTGCCACCCCTCATCGTGGCTCATGGTCGAGTCGGTGATACCCTGAAAGAGATGTGACCCTTCCTTGACGATTTGGAAGAACTCGTGAGGTTCTACTTGCCAGATTTCGTCCATACTGGTGCGCCGCACGTACAAGAAGAGCCGATTGAGGTGCTCCCACATCTCGGTGCTGATCTGTTGCCGAACTTGCCGCGCATTTTCTCGTGCTCTCGAAATACAGCTTACGATTGATGATGAGGAATGAGAGCGGTCGAAAGTGAGAGCGTGCGTAATACCATAGATATCACGCGCGGTTTGGCGTTCTTCCGCCGGGATGTGCAAGCTATTTTGCATCAATTCCCACCGCTGCACCGATGACTGCAGTGTTTGCTCCAAAACCTGGTGCATGTTGACATCTAGGACGCGGGCGGTATGCTCGGCCCGCTCCAGGTAGCGGCTCATCCAATAGAGACTATCCGCCACGCGGGAGAGCATCGTGTTCGTTGTCATGATGCAATTCTTTCTGCTTCTCGGTATCGTCGTAGAGTACCCACGTATCTTTACTCCCGCCCCCCTGCGAAGAATTGACCACCAACGACCCCCGCCGGAGCGCGACGCGGGTCAAGCCTCCCGGCACAATCGTCACCGTATCGCTGTAGAGGATGTAGGGGCGTAAATCGATGTGACGTGGCTCAACATGGCCGTCAACAAAGCACGGCGCGCGGGAGATGGCAAGAGTCGGTTGAGCAATGTAGTTGCGCGGGTTGGCCAAGATACGCGCCCGAAACTCTTCCCGCTGTTTGCTGGTGCTATGCGGCCCAATCAGCATCCCATAGCCACCCGACTCGCCCACCGCCTTGACCACTAACCGATGGAGGTTTTCGAGGACATAGGTGCGCTGTTGCTCATCATCAAGAATATAGGTCTCAACATTGGGCAAAATAGGGTCTTCCCCTAGGTAGTAGCGGATGACGCTTGGAATGTAGGCATACACCGCTTTGTCATCGGCAATGCCCGTCCCAATAGCATTTGCAAGCGCAATATTACCAGCACGGTACGCATTCATCAGCCCCGGCACTCCAAGGATAGAATCGGGAGCGAAGGACAGCGGATCGAGGAAATCGTCATCAATGCGGCGATAGATAACATCAATGCGACGCAGCCCACCCGTCGTACGCATGTAAACCACGTTCTGGTGCACTAGCAGATCCCGCCCTTCAACCAACTCAATGCCCATTTGCCGCGCCAAGAACGTATGCTCAAAGTAGGCGGAGTTGAAAACCCCGGGCGTCAGCAGAGCAATCGTCGGCTCAGGACGGTGGCGAGGGGCAAGTGCTTTGAGCGTGGCGAGAAGTGCTTGCCCATAGTGGTCGATTGGGCGGACATTGAAGCTGGGGAAGAGACGCGGAAAGACATTTTTCATCACCTGCCGGTTGGCAAGCATGTACGATACCCCGCTTGGCACCCGTAGGTTGTCCTCAAGCACCACAAACGTACCATCAGCAAGACGCACTAAGTCTGTGCCCACAATCGACGTGTATATGTCCCGCGGGACAGGGACGCCTATCATTTCGCGGCGGTAGTGATGACAACTGTAGATCATCCGACGGGGGATGATATTATCTTTGAAGATCAGCCCGTCGTGGTAAATATCTTTCAGAAACAGGTTGATAGCGGTAATGCGTTGGGTAAGTCCCTTCTCAATCGTCTCCCACTCGTCGCTGGTCAGGATGCGTGGGAGCAGGTCATAGGGAAAGATGCGCTCCGTACCTTCATCGTTGCCATAGACCGTGAAGGTGATCCCTTGATTGAGAAACGCGATGTCTGCTGCCTGCTGCCGTTGTCGGAGGTCGGAGGCGGGCAGCTCAAGGAGATTGCGGTAGAGGCTTTGGTAGTGGGGATGAGGCCTCCCACTGGGACTAAACATTTCATCATAGGCTTCGTCTAGCTGATAGTTGCCAAACGGCCGGGGGAACACATGGTGCTCAGAAACTTCGTAAGGAGACATAGATTTCGCCCGTCAACTTAGATTTGGGAAAAAAGAGCTTTGCGGTGTCCAAGGTGCTGCTATTATAGCACGTTCTTGTGGGACGCAAAGCCCTCTCCTTGTGACTACTCCCAACCCGAAAGGGTTGGGCTTCTCGGGTCGAAACCCAGGCTGTGTAGCCCCACAGCCAGAATGTATAGCATACTATCGCACGCCCGTTCTGTCAACATCGAAAGCGGCTGAAGCAAAGAAAGCCCTTATATCCCAGGGCTAAAGCACCTGGGCTTTACGGGCTATCCGTAAGACAAAACCCTGTGGCTACGCGGTAGGGAAGGGAAGAGACCTAACCCGCGCCGCCTCCTCCACCGCCGGAGCCACCGCCTCCTCCGCCGCCTCCTCCGCCGCCTCCTCCGCCGCCTCCTCCGCCGCCTCCGAAGCCACCGCCTCCGAAGCCACCGCCTCCGAAGCCGTCACCTCTGGAGCTGCCACTGGAGCTGGAGCTGCCACTGGAGCTGGAGCTGCCAGACGCCAGCAACAGTAAGAATGGTAAAATAAAGAAGAAAACAACTATGAGAACACGGATAATATCCTTATCTACGCCTAAAAAGGAATCTTCTTCGGCTTGCTGCCAGTCGGGCTTGTCAACGTCGAGCACGTCGGTCGGGAATTGCACTTTGAGGTCAAGGTGCTCCTGAGGCGGCAAAACCTTATCGCGCACCACGGTAATCGTGTTGCCATCTCGGCTCACCTGCCCTCGCGCGGCGGGTAAGGTTACTTTCAGGTCGTCGCTATCGACCTTGTCCGGCATCGTGAACGTGATACGGCTCTGTTCTACCGGCACACTGCGGTCGGGCAAGACCCCAACCCACCAAATCTCGTCGTGCTCATCGCCCACCCGTACTGCGTCTTTTACCTTGTAGCTAAGGGTAAAGGTGCGTGTTTGGTCGGCGGTGGGGGGGTAATACCACGTCACGCGCCCCGCATTACCCTTCTTTTGAACAGTAAATGTCCCTGACGTTTTGCTGTCGTTGGAGGCCTCAGATTGCCGATATTCCCTTCCATCCCTCCCATCTCTCCCGTCCTCGCTCAACTGAACAGAATGAACATTCTCAAGCCGCTTGAGGGAGATATCACGGTATGCAAAGCGGTATGGTTCTTCTTCTGTCCCATCAAAATCGAAGGTCAGTCTTTCCGTGACGAGCAATGTACCATCAGGCTGCACGTCAACGTCTACCGCAATCTCTTCGTAGGTATGGCTGCGTGTTTGGGCGAAGGCGGGCTTGTCAACGTCGAGCACGTCGGTCGGGAATTGCACTTTGAGGTCAAGGTGTTCCTGAGGCGGCAAAACCTCATCCCGCACCACGGTAATCGTGTTGCCATCTTGGCTCACCTGCCCCTGCGCGGCGGGTAAGGTTACTTTCAGGTCGTCGCTATCGACCTTGTCCGGCATTGTGAACGTCATACGGCTCTGTTCTACCGGCACACTGCGGTCGGGGAAGACCCCAACCCACCAAATCTCATCGTGGTCAGGACCCACCCGCACCGTACCCTCCACCTGGTAGCTAAGGGTGAAGGTGCGTGTTTGGTCGGCGGTGGGGGGGTAATACCACGTCACGCGCCCCGCATTACCCTTCTTTTGAACAGTAAATGTCCCTGACGTTTTGCTGTCGTTGGAGGCCTCAGATTGCCGATATTCCCTTCCATCCCTCCCATCTCTCCCGTCCTCGCTCAACTGAACAGAATGAACATTCTCAAGCCGCTTGAGGGAGATATCACGGTATGCAAAGCGGTATGGTTCTTCTTCTGTCCCATCAAAATCGAAGGTCAGTCTTTCCGTGACGAGCAATGTACCATCAGGCTGCACATCAACGTCTACCGCAATCTCTTCGTAGGTATAGCTGCGCGTTTGGGCGAAGGCGGGGGCAGTGAATGCGAACGACACGGCAAAAAGTGCCACCAGCAAGGGGGCTACTATGAGCATCATCCGACGGGGTGCGCAGAACATAATGACATCTCCTTTCAGGGGGGTAGTGGGTGTGGGATTGTGAGTGTGGTATCATAGATGTTTACCCTTCAGGGCGGGAAACCCACCCGCTTTCAGCGGTGGGA